>NZ_JBGSQY010000040.1:0-525630 GCF_041737835.1 Bythopirellula sp.
AAAAATTCATATCCGATAGCTTCGCTTCGCGTGAATTGTGTCTAATTGTTCGCATCTGTCATTGCCCTTAGGGACTACCGGAACTGGTGCTGAGTAAGACCAACTCTTCGTCATTGCAAGGAACGATCACCTCGAATTCGATGCTGCCTTGCTGGTCAAACCGACGGGCCAGTGAAGCGAGAGCTTCTAAGCCAGCAATCGTCGCTTCCATATCGGGAATCGACCGGGCCATTCTTTTGATCGTACCCTCGGCTGATTGCAATTGCCTTTCGAGGCGACTGGCCTCTGCCTTCACCTTAGCCGTATTACTGCCGTCGTCACGAGCCCAAACTGAGCTAATGGCTCCTGGCAAGGAATCTACCTGACGCTCTGCAAAAGCCAGTCTACCGCGTCCGTCTGCCAATGCATTTTGGACATTCTCAATGGAACTTCTAACATCCTGCGAAGTAAGTGGTGCGTTTCGCTTTCCACCGATTTTGTATCTAGGAGTGAATCTCACCGTTGGGCTCTCTTTCTTACCCACAAGTGAAAACCTTAGTGACGCATCCCCTTGCCAACCCAGCAACTTGATTTCCACAGTATCACCGAATGACGCCGTGGCTGAAGCTGGATCGACCTCGAAGTCAACACCAGCAAGGTTTACGTCATGCACCCGCAACTGAAGTGCCTCAGCGGACGGTACTGCAATCTCTGCCAGGTCATAGAGGTGATTGCGTTCCGTCAGATTTGTCACAAAAGCCCCAACGTCTTTCGTGGGCCGAAGTTGGATCTTTGCTGTCTCGTTTCCAGCTTTTAATAACAAAATGCAATTTCGCAATTGATCAGCAAAACGTCTGTCTTCTACCACTTCCCATTGAAATTTAAGGTAGCTTTCCTCAAAACAAATGAGAGCAACCAAAACATCAAACTCTGAAGCCAATTTATCCAGAGCCGAGCCTGCCGGTGCATCGCCCTTTACCTCACTTTTTTCCTCGTCTGCTTTTGTGTCCTTCGTTGGGGCTGACTTGAGTCGAATTTCCCATGCCTTAAGTTCTTGCCCGTCGATCTCTTCCCGAACATAGAATTCTGCTCCAGGAAACTTGGCAATCGTCGGCTGGGCAAGGGTAATCTGCAGCTGCTGGTGCGTGAAATCTGAAACTGAGCCCAACTTTGCTTCTTCCATTTTGCCGTCATCGCCTGAACTTGCCGAGGACTTTTTTTCATCGAAAAGAGGCAAGGCGATTTCCTTCTCCAGTGACGCCAACGAGATCACTTGCACTACTGGTTGATTCTCAACTTCGGGAACTTTCTGAGGGTTCGTCGACGCTTCACTCGCTGGCGAAGAAGGCGAATTCGATTCCTCACCTTGGTTCGTTTGCTTTTGGGCAGAATCTTCGAGGTGGTCAGGTGTAATACTAATCTCAGGAGTCACTCGACTTGGTCGTTGGTCGGCAGATTGCTTCTCGGTAGTGTAGGCTTCACTTGGTATGGATGCAGGTTCTTCAACCTCACTTGGCAAATTCAGCTTTTGCTCAGTGACTTCATTTGGAGTTGCAGAAGCGACCACAGAGGGCGTTGAAGGAGTATCAGTTTCACCACTCAAACCAAACACAATAAGTGCTACGACTGCCAAACCAACGACGCCGACGAGAGTGTAGAGAGGCAGTTGTGAGTTGTTTCGCGGTTGGGTTAGATTGATGTGAGTCGTTGGGCCTAGATCAAGGATTGGGCCATCTGATATACCTTTGGCAAGATCATCAATTGTTCGACGTGAACGAGATGTGGTTGATGTAGCGGGCAAATCCGGAGTAATTGAGTCGCCGTATTGCAAGTTTGCATGTTCATATTTTTGCGACTTCAGGTTCGGTGCCGTTCTCGGTCTTACGGCTTGTGGAGAACTTGCATCCACTCTGTGCAATGAAGTGCTGGTAGAATCTGTCAAGCTCAAGTTCGCCGATCTACCGTAGAGCTTAGAAAGATACGCAGCCCGTGAACTCGGATCGGACAGACATATCCTAGCTCGCTCCATTCTTCGCAGAATCATGCGGGCTGCCAGATGAAGCTCCGCTGGTAGGGTCTTATTCAATAGCGACGCACGTTTCTTGGAAGCCCCAGTGATTGCCTCTGCATCCGTACAATCTTTGCCTAGGCCGAGAAGCGTAAAGTAGTCTGGTGGACAACTCTGCGGCGGAATCTTAAAAACCTCGACGTACACGCGAAGTTCTTGTTTTAAGTCGGCATCGTTCATTTTCGGAAGACCCTAGTTGTATTTGATCATTCATTGATCTTCGCTGTACCGCCTCCAATTCCTCGATTCCGTTGCTTGCAGCCGTTCGGCTGCGGCAAGCCACCATTCTAAACTGCTGAGAAACCACTTATCAAGTGTCGAGCGACCGAAAGAACTGGGGAGAAAATGCCGTCTTCGCTTCTCTCACCGTTAAAGTTTACGTTTTCGCAGCTGAACACAGCTTGAAGTATAGAAGGGTGGTCGCTAGGGATGAGTCAAGGATTCACTAGGGTAAAGTACGGTTTGAACAAGTTGTAAGCTTCGACTTCTGTGATCAACTTACGTTTAGGTCGTCTCGATAATTGGACTTATACTCAATGTGGCTTTATTTGGTCTCTTGATGGCCCTGCCTGCCCCCTTCACCCGAGCCACGTTTAGAGTGAGATTCCAATATTAACGGGTCTGGTCACTATGAGAACGTGATGCCACAACGTGCCGCGATTAATTTCGCCAAGAATAATATAGACGCCATGGTCGTCTGAGGGTCTTGAAGTCGAGAGGGAACTATTCCAAAGGACGAGAATAGTACAAAGGGGAATGGTTCTGGGGTCTACTTGGCCGAGTATCCCCGTAACACCACTTTGAAATACGCAAACAAAAGTGCAAAGTTAGGGTGACAGGGTGACACTTTCCGCCCTCCCCTTACCGCCACTCTTGACCAGATTGTTCCGCGATTATTTTGGGTGGACTGCAGATTGGACTGCATTCGGTGTCGCTAGACGTTCCGGAATGTCACCTGTTGGCATCAAACTCGCAAGTAAGCTCGGTTCCGCAAATTGCGTCCTGACGGTACGTGTACATCGATGACATGATCTGGTATGTTATGTCGAGACATGTCGGCATGTCTTGTTGTCGGACTTGGCGGCCTACGAATCCGAAGGTTACAGGTTCGACTCCTGTGGGCTGTACTGTTTTTGCTTCTTTTCAGAATCATTCTGAGGTTTTGGCAACTTTCCGTCTTCTGTTGCCCTTATTGGATGTGCCGCACTGATTTTTCTTGCTGCCGAAGAGAGCGCATCCAAATAGCGCGCTAATCGCTCACTCTCCTCAGCCGGGTGTGGTGGATTTACGGATTGCTATGTTTGTTTGGTCTTGTCGTGACCGAAACTCCGTTTTTAAGGCGAGTTCAGTGGCTTCCGAGCGTGGTACGTTCCTTGCGAATAGTTCCCTCAGCTACGCCATCCATGTCAGGTAGTCAACGCTGTATGAACAGGCGATTCGGCAGCGACTTGGTGGGAGGGTTTTTCGATGTCCCAGTTACACATTGGTACTCAGGTCAGACTAAAAACGACGGGCGAGCTCTATCGTACTGACTCGGCGGTGAAGGATGGCCGTTTGTGGCTCTCGAATTCATTTGACAGTTTGTATGCGCACGCCGATCAGGTTGAGTTGGCGACAAGGCCTAACAAGAATCGAGCTGCTAAGCCTAAGATTGCTGCCAATCTCAAGATTTATCTGGGGCACTCATCGCCCGCATGACCTATCCGAAATAGGTCTTGATCCCATCGAGCACTTGCGAGGCGGCGACCGAGGCGAGGATCATGCCCATCACGCGGCTGATAATGCTCGAACCGCCGTCGCCGATGACTTTGATGATCACCGAAGAGGCCCGCATTAGGATGTAAGCGGCGCCGATCACGATCAGCATCAATCCCGTGACCACAAAGAGCTCGTCGATGGTGTGCAGGTCGTTGCGAGTGAGGAGCACGACGGCCATCATCGCGCCGGGCGAAGCAATCGACGGGGTCGCCAGGGGGAAGATCGCCACGTCGTCGGCATGCTTGATATCTTTGCGCTCGGCTTCGGGTTTGCTGTCGCCGAAGATCATCGTCAGTGCGAACAAAAACAAAATAATTCCGCCTGCAATTTGAAACGCGGAGATCGAAACTCCCATCGCGTTGAGCACGTATTCGCCGACCAGGATGAAGAAGAGCAAAATTCCCGCGGCCACGACCGACGCGCGGTTGGCAATGCTGCGTCGCTCGGCTTCGGCCCGGCCACGCGTCGCAGCCACAAAGACTGGCATCGTGCCTATGGGATCGATCACCGCCCACAGGAGTACAAAGTTGCTGAGGATAACTTGATATTCTGGCATGCACGTAGGGCAGTGTCTTTTAATTTGGTAATTCTTATATGACCGGGTCTCTATAATCCAGGCCGCCCGTTCGGATTCTGTATGCTCCTGTGGTGCCCGCATTCAGCTTGAAATGCATCAGCATTTCGTAATAAGGGATTGGTGCATGGTCACTACCATAAACAGCATGGGCAATGTGCGTCAATCCGCTAGAGAGGCCCCCCTTGGCGCTCGGCGATCTTCTAATACGATTAGGCTATCCCCCGACCAAAAGGAAGACCCACCATGAAAGATCGTATTGCATCCCTTACCCCCCGCCAGTTGGAAGTCGTTCGTCTCGTCAGCCTGGGCTGCGACGTGGGTGAGATTGCCAATATCCTTAACCTTGCCGTCAGCACGGTCGACAATCACAAGGCCGCTGCGATGAAAACGCTGGGAACCGATAAAGCCACGCTGCTGACTCGGATTGCCATCAAGCACAAGATCAGCAAGCTCGATGAGACGCTGACTGCCGCCGAAAAGCGCAAGTCGGGCCGCAAGAATGACGGCTGGAACTAGAGATAAGTTTTAGTTGTCTTCATCCATCTGTGCCGGATCCAGCTCTAATAGCTTGCTTGCGTTTGGTTCTTCGACGTAATCCTGAAATAAGCTTTCAGATACGACAAACTATGTTTGTACGTCTACTTGGCCAACTCGCTATTCTTTGCGTTGCGCTCGCGACAAGTTTCGTCCATGCCGTTGAGCCTGTCACTCCGCACGCCTCGCCGGAAGCCCGCGCTGTGCTCGATTATCTCAACGAGATGAAGGGCAAAAAGACGCTCTCTGGGCAAATCTGGGTGCCTTGGAAGCCCGACGCCTTCGAATATATCGAACAAGTTACGGGCAAGTTGCCGGCCATTCAAGGCCACGACTACATGTTCGAGCACGACAACAAGCGCGGCAATGAGTTGATGATTGAGTGGTGGCGCGCCGGCGGAATTCCCACCGTCATGTGGCATTGGGGAGCGCCGACCAAGGGCCAGGGTTATGGCCAAAGCAAGATGGCGATCGACATGAATCGCTGTTTTGAAGAAGGCACGCCCGAAAACAAAGCGATGTGGGACGATCTCAAACGGATCGCCGATCACTTGACTGTGCTCCGCGATGCCGGCGTGCCCGTGCTGTGGCGGCCGATGCACGAGTTCGACGGCGGTTGGTTCTGGTACGGCATGGGGACCGATGAGCAGTTTATCCGGCTGTGGCGGACGATGTTCGATTACTTTGCCAAGGAACGAAAGCTCGACAATCTGATCTGGGTCTTGTGCCACAGCGGCCGGCCCCGCGCGGGCTGGGATCCCGGCAGTGAATATTACGATCTCGTAGGAATCGACACTTATGACAAGGCAATGCAGCCGTGGCTATACAAATGGGTGAAAAATGTTTACGGCGATAGCGCGCCGATTCCGCTGCATGAGTGTGGCACGATCCCCGATCCCGATCGTAGTTTCGCGGACGGAACACCGTGGTCGTGGTGGTTGGTTTGGCACGGCAGCTATCTGTTCGATCACGATCGCCAAGCACTGAAGCGGGCCTACAACCATGAGCGCGTGATTACGCGCGATGAGTTGCCGAAGTTTGAAACGGAAGCCGCTTCTCTTACAGCGCCCGACGGCGGCATATAATCGTTGTAGAAGTCTTTTTTTACAATTTCTCTCTTTTCCTGACTCTAAGGAATTCACCACGCCCGATCGCGCCAGCTTCAAGCCTTGGCTTGAGACTTAAGTGATTTCCCAGCGTGCTCCTGTGTGATCCTCAACGTCTTATATACAGAGGATTGCTGCTAATCAGCCAACATCTAGAGAGCTGATAATTTATTCCTAAGTCGATTTCAATCGTAATACTCAGAACCGATAAATGCCTGCCAACCACTCGTGTCTGAGGTAGAGATAGTTGCTTGGCTCGCTAGTTGTGGTTATTGGCAATGGCATTGAGCTATTCTTTGTAGTAGTGGTGAAATGCAAGTCATCGCGACTGGCAATTACGAACAGGCATCGATTCATGAGATCTATTACCGACAGCAGCCAGTTGTGCATCAATCTCTCATACAAAGAGAATTGTCCCCGATTATCGACAGTGGTTTTATAGTGACACGTTGGCAGACGTGCTCCCACATAGTAAGGAGTAGCCATGACACTCATAATTGACCAGTACAGTCCTCGAACGGCTCTTAGGCGGGACTGCCCTCGAAGTTCGACACACGTACCTTCAATCCTGTGCATCGACGATGACCCTGGGATACAGAGTGCCATTGAATTGCGGTTAAGGGCGTACGATGTTGTGGTGCGCCATGCCTATTACGGAATGCAAGGTATTTCGGAGTCCGTGCGAAAGCATCCTGATCTGATCCTGCTCGATATGGCTATGCCCAATGGGGATGGACGCTACGTCTTGAGGTGTTTGCGTGCTAACCGCGATACGGTTACCGTGCCAATCATCGTGCTTACCGGCATGAGGGATCCGAAGCTTGCTCATGAAGCGATTGCGTTGGGGGCCGACCAATATCTGCGAAAGCCAGTTAGCGGAGACGAACTTATCCAACGTATCGGTAGTTTTATAGCGCTCAAATCCAAGTAAGAGAATCTGGCGCATCGGACATTACTTGTTCTTGCGCAAAGGAGCTATCTCGTGAAGTTTCTGGTGATTGAAGACGATCCGGGGCATGCGGTGCTGATTAGCCGCATGTTGAAAAAATTATTTCCGACGTGTGCGATCGAAACAAATCAAGAGATCGCTGGAGTACTAGCACGCGATGACTTCCAGCAGTTTACGGCCGTGCTTTCGGATTTAACTTTGCCCGATGCGGAAGGGCTCAACCGGGTGCGCTTGCTCAGCGATCACATGCCCAAAATACCGCTGATCGTTTTAACGTCGCTTGTCGACGAGCAGATGGCACTTCAGGCCCTGGAGAACGGTGCGCAAGACTATCTCTCGAAGCATGAGATTCTTTCCGAAGGAAGCGCTGGGGAGGACAAGCTGCGACGGGCGATTCATTACTCTATCCAACGACAAGAATCCCAGAGAGAGAATCAAAGACTCGTCCAGCAACTGACAGAGAGTAAAAAACTATTGGAGACTAAGAATAAGCGGCTTGAGGAGCTTTGTGAAACCTCGCAGCGGTTTGTCGACAATGTTTCACACGAGTTTCGCACGCCGCTGACCGTGATAAAGGAGTACAGTTCGCTAATTCGCGATGGTGTGATTGGCGATGTCAATGACGAACAGGTGGCCATGCTGAATGTCATTGATGATCGCACCGACGATCTCAATACAATGGTCGACGATCTTTTGGATTTTAGTCGCCTGGAAGCAGGACTGTTGGGGATGTACCAACAAGAATGCATGCTCGAGGACATTATTAAATATCTATTCCCCAGTCTCCGGCGTAAGGCTGCGGTTCGTAATGTTGTTTTGGAACTTGAAATCCCTGATGATTTGCCTTGTATCTGGTGTGATAGTGAGAAAATCGGGCGCGTGATCATTAACCTCGTGGTGAATGCCATCAAATTCTGCGGCGAGCCAGGTCGAGTCAAATTGTGGGCGTTAGCCAATGATGTCGATCGAGAGGTACAAGTCGGCGTTTCGGACAATGGTCCAGGCATCCCACAGGAGAAGTTGGCAGAAATTTTCAATCGTTTTGAGCAACACGTGACGAACGTTCGACAAAGCACCAAAGGATTTGGCCTGGGATTGGGAATTGCCAAGGAGTTGGTCGACCTGAATCTTGGGCAAATGGAAGTGCAAAGTGAATTGGGAATGGGGAGTGATTTTATATTCACCATCCCTTACGCCGAATATGACGAAATCTTACAGCGACAGTTTACCGCTATCCGTAAAGAGAATTCGAATTCAGCGGAAATTTGTGTCGTCTCGCTGCGTGCTAAAGATGTGACCGACGAATGCGATCTGACGGATTTGGGTATGCTTTTGCAGCAAGATTTGCGCAGACATGACCAACTCTTTCGCGTCAATCCGAGGCACTGGTTAGCCGTACTCTCGATGCCGCCCCTTGAGTTGTCCGGATTCACACAACGAATCGAGAACGACCGCCGAGAAATTAGCCGCAATCGCCCTAAAGGGGATTTGCCTGAAATAGAGATCAAATATCGCGGCAGTTGGCAATTGTTGGAATGTAGCGAAGAGCAAGTGCTCGCAGCGATTCACGCTAGCTATGCCGATGAGGAGGCACTCCATGTTTGCCCAACGTAAGAAAGTACTCATCGTCGATGACGATGTACAAATCTTGGCTGGAACGATGTTGCGTCTTGAACACGCGGGCTACGATACGTGCCTTGCCAGCGATGGAGACCTAGGCGTGAGACTTGCTCAACAAGTGCTCCCTGATCTCGTTCTGATGGATGTCAGTATGCCCAGGCTAAATGGTTTAGATGCCTTGGTTCGTCTGCGATCTGATCGTCGAACTGCGCAAATTCCGGTGGTGATGGTCTCTGCCAGCTTGCCAGATCAACGAACGGCGCTAGATGCTGGCGCGCGGTTTTTTGTCAGGAAACCTTACACTAGCCAAGACCTTCTTTCCGCAGTTGAAAAAGCACTTGATGGCCCTAATCGATTTAACCTGCCCTGCTCAAGATTTTTAGAAAGCGACAGCCATGCTAGTCCCTCAAAAGCCTAAAATAGTGATTGCCGATGACGACTTTGATTTGGTTCATGTTCTTAGTATTCGTTGTTCTGCGTTAGGATTAATCGTACACACGGCCATGGATGCGTCTTCTGCCTGGCTAAAAATCGAAGACGTTCACCCCGACGTCGTACTGCTTGACGTGAGTATGCCTGCTGGCAATGGGCTGTGCGTGGGCGAAATGATGTCGAAACACGACGAATTGAAAAAGACGCCACTTATTGTCCTAACGGGCAGGACCGACCATCAAACAATTCGACGTTGTCATGAGCTCATGGCTTTTTATGTGACCAAGTGCGACGATGTTTGGTCACGAGTTAAACCCCTGCTCTGCGATATCTTCGAAAATCAGGGGAAATCGTTGATCGTCGAGCCACATGATAATGAAACACACGATGTTGAAATGAAACGTGGAAGAATGCATCTTATGGATGCCGTGTTTACCTCGCTAGAGGCAGAAGAATCAGTAGCCATGCCCGTCAATGACATGACTGAAACACCGTGGCTCTTGAGTATCGATGATGACGAGGCATTTGCACATGGTTTGAAATTGCGCTTGCAAGAGCATGGCGTTGAAGTCGTACGCGCGTCGGCCGGCATGGAAGGCTACCGGCGCGCGTTCACGACTCCCGCAAACGTCATCCTCCTCGATTACGAAATGCCTGACGGTAACGGCGATTATGTGTTGGGACGACTCAAAGATAATCCCGTGACGCGCGATATCCCTGTCATTGTTCTGACAGGGCGCCGTGAAAAAACACTCGAACGCAAGATGTATGCCATGGGGGCCGATTGCTTTATGACGAAGCCCTATTACTGGCCGGAGTTGTGGGACCAGATCCACCGCCACCTGCCTGAATGTGTGTCTCTGACATCTTGTCATTAGTGGCCCCAACTGTGTAACTAATATCAGCGTTGGCACGGCTTGTGCTTTTCTTTAGCCGTGACCGTGAAAGTTTGATCAACATCTCAAATTTTCCCGGGACTTTCCCACGTTATGGGAGGTCGAAGCCAACAATCGAGCGCGCACCCCACGCACACCCGTGCGGATGCGGCACGAAACACGAAGTAGTACGCAGTTTATTTCCATGGAAACTTTTACTCCCGGCATGTGGTGGATCGCACCCATTTCTTCAATCTTGGCCTTGGCGTTTGCCTATTACTTCTATCGCGCGATGCTCGCCGCCTCACCGGGCAGTGAGCTAATGCAAACAATCGCCGGTTACGTCCGCGAGGGGGCCATGGCCTACTTGCGACAGCAATATCGTGTTGTTGCTAAGGTGTTTCTGCTGTTGATGTTTGTGTTAGGCGTGCTTGCCTGGTTTGGAATCCAAAACCCGTTCGTGCCGATCGCTTTCATCACGGGCGGAACTTTCTCGGCGCTGTGCGGTTTTATCGGCATGGTCACCGCCACGCACGCCTCCTCGCGCACGGCCCAAGGTTGCCTTGCCAGTTTGAATCAGGGATTGCAGGTAGCTTTCCGCTCTGGGGCGGTGATGGGGTTGGTAGTTGCCGGATTTGGGCTTCTTGATATTTGTTTGTGGTATCTCATCCTCGATAAGTGGGTGTATACGCCCGAGCACATGCAGCAGGGTTTGTCGCTGTGGGGTGTCACGTTCGTTCAACAAGGGATGACGGACCTTGACAAAATGGTGCAGATCACCGCCACGATGATCACGTTCGGCATGGGTGCTTCGACGCAAGCGCTTCTTGCGCGTGTTGGTGGTGGCATTTACACCAAAGCCGCCGACGTTGGGGCCGACTTAGTGGGCAAGGTCGAGGCCGGTATTCCCGAAGACGATCCGCGTAATCCAGCCACAGTGGCCGATAATGTGGGGGACAACGTCGGCGACGTCGCCGGAATGGGAGCTGATCTTTATGAATCCTATTGCGGTGCAATTCTAGCGACGGCCGCGCTGGGGGCCGCCGTCGGCACACGCCACGTTTACGAAGGCATGCCAATTTCCGAAGTGCTCAATCTTGTGATCGCGCCGATGGTGGTTGCCGGGATCGGCATCTTGTTTTCCATCCTGGGCATGTTTTTGGTGAGGTGCCGCGAAGGGGCTTCGCAAAAGCAATTGTTGCAGGCGTTGCTGTTCGGAACGCTCGGTAGCAGCGTGATGGTCATCGTGGCGTTGATCGTGGTGGCAAGCAGCACGAATCTCATCGGTTGGGGAATCGTGGGTTCGGTGATTTCAGGGTTGGTTGCGGGGGTGATCATCGGCCAAGCCACGGAATATTACACGTCCGACGAATACGCACCCACGCGTGGAATTGCTGGACAAACGCAAATGGGGGCCGCCACTACCATCATCGACGGTCTGGCCACGGGTATGGCATCAACCGGTGCTCCCGTGGTCGTGATTGTGATTGGCATGCTCGCCGCTTTTGGCTTCGCCGGTGGGTTTAGCGATCTTACGATGGGGCTTTACGGGATCGGCTTTGCGGCGGTGGGAATGCTCTCGACATTGGCCATTACTTTAGCGACTGATGCTTACGGGCCGATTGCCGATAACGCGGGTGGCAACGCCGAGATGGCACATTTGCCCAAGGAAGTTCGCGAGCGCACGGATGCGCTCGATTCCTTGGGCAATACGACCGCCGCCACGGGGAAAGGTTTTGCGATTGGTTCGGCGGCGTTAACCGCGATGGCACTGTTGGCGGCTTACGTAGAAGAAGTGCGGCTATGGGAAGATCGGTTTGATGTGCCCGCAGTGACGCAAGTTGCCGACGCCTCGACGACAACTTTGGCGAGTGTTTCGGATGAATATTCCCCGGGCTTGGCCGCTCATTCGAGTTTAGAAGAGACCGTGATTGCGCATGATCTCACGATTATGAATCCCCTTTTACTCTCGGGGATGTTCGTGGGGAGCATGTTGGCCTTCGTGTTCTCGGCGATGACGATGAAAGCGGTGGGACGTGCGGCTGGGAGCATGGTCGAAGAGGTTCGCAGACAATTTCGTGAGCATCCGGGGATTATGCTTGGCATGGAGAAACCGGATTATGCCCGTTGCGTTGCGATTTCAACCGCCGGGGCGCAACGGGAAATGATTGCCCCCGCCATTCTGGCGATTGGCGCGCCCGTGGCGACAGGACTAATCCTCGGTGTGGCGGGCGTGATGGGAATGCTCGCCGGGGGGCTTGTGACCGGTTTTGTGTTGGCGACGACGCTCAACAACGCTGGCGGTGCTTGGGACAATGCCAAGAAGTATATCGAGAAAGGTGCCTACGGCGGTAAAGGCTCCGACGCCCACAAGGCGGGCGTGATCGGCGACACCGTGGGGGATCCTTGCAAGGATACCAGTGGTCCCGCGCTCAACATCCTAATTAAGCTCGTGACCATGGTGAGTGTGGTCTTCGCGCCGGTGGTCGTGAAGTTCGCACCGATCGTGCAAGCGTGGTTGGGAATAGGAAACTAATCAAGTTCCGCCTTCCGAAAGGTCAGTCGGCTCGCGTTGCAAATACGCCGCGAGCCGATAGAATGCCGAGACCTAGAATTACCTCGTCCCCCCACGGGAAACTTGCCGCTGGGCGACTCGCGTGTCACCTGTTGTTCGGCAGACCTCGACAATGGCCTCTGCTCCGAACAAGCTCTCGCTCGGTGAAAAGCTCGGTTACGGCCTGGGCGATGCCGCCGCGAATTTCGTGCTCCAAATGCGGCTGGCCTTTCTGATGGTGTTCTATACTGATCACTATGGCCTGACGGCTTCGGTTGTAGCCGTGATCATGGCCACTTCGCACATCACCGATGCCTGCAACGATTTGGTCATGGGCACGCTTTCCGACCGCACGCAAACCCGGTGGGGGAAGTTTCGCCCCTGGATTTTCTGGAGTGCGATTCCGCTCGGCGTGACGGGGTATCTGATCTTTGCCGCGCCGGAGCTCAACGCGACGGGAAAAATCATCTACGCGGTGGTGACGCTGAATTTAATGATCATCTGCTACGGCGCGAACAATATACCCTATTCCGCGTTGGGGGGAGTAATCAGCGACGATCCCGACGAGCGCGTGAGCGTAGCCTCGTGGCGGATGGCTTTTGCAATGCTGGCGGCCTTGTTTGTCCTGACGTTCACGCTCGACATGGTGAAAGAATTCGGCCAAGGCAATGCCCTGCTTGGTTACCGAGGCACAATGGCGATTTGGGCGGGCCTGTGCATTGTGTGCTCGCTAGGAGCTTTCTTTTCGACCAAGGAAAGAATTACCGCAAAATCTGTCAAACAAACATCGCTTAGCCAGGATTTAAAAGCGCTATTTGCCAACACGGCTTGGCGCGTGTTAGCGCTAGCGGCATTTTTGATATATATCTGCAACGGTCTTCGCGGCAGTGCGACGCTGTACTATTTCCAATACGTTGTTGAACGAGAATATCTGTTTGGCAAATTCAGCCTCTTTGGCGCGTTCAACGCGGCGGGCATGATCGGGGCGTTGGTCGGCATCTTTTTCTCGCAAGCGCTCGCCCACAAGTTTGGCAAGCGCAACACATTTTGCGGAGGGCTAGTGGTGTCGGCTTTGCTGGTAGCGTTGTTGTACTTTGTGCCCGCGGATGCTGCCTGGGGCATTCTTGCGATGCACTTTCTGTTTCAAGTCGCCTTCGGAGCCACCGTGCCTATCGTGTGGGGCATGATCGCCGACGTTGCCGATTTCAGCGAATGGCGGTCGGGTCGCCGCATCACGGCGCTCACGTTCGCCGCCACACTCTTCTTTTTCAAGATCGGCCAAGGAATCGGCCAAGCGCTGACTGCGTCGATTCTCAATATGATTGGCTATGAGCCCAACGTGCAGCAGACTCCCGGAGCGGTCGAAGGCATTCGTGTGATGATGACCATTCTGCCAGCGACCATCTTTTTCCTCTCGGGCGTGACGATCCTCGCCTACGTGATCACCCGCGCGATGGAACAAGAAATGACCGCCGAACTACGTGAACGCCGAGCACAATTGGCAGCAGTTGAAGAGTAGTAACGGGTAGCCGCGACACGTTGTTCGCGAGAAGCGTCGCCTTCGAGAAAACCTATGCCGAACACGTGTCGGGGTGCGGAGCATAAGAATTGTTCGACTTAGCGCCCAGAAACTTCTTGTCACAAGTGACACCTACACTCGACTGATGACGTTCAAAACGTACACAATCTTCGCGCCAGTCGAGTTTCGCTGCCACCCGAATTAGAAGAACCGCGTCTACCGAACCATCGCCCGCGAAAGCAGCGAATGAACAAGCATCATGGCCGCGGCCCAGGCGGCGGTTGGTTCGGGCACGGATATGGCTTCCACGCTGCTCAATGGCTCGGCAGTTGTGACCTGTTGCTGCCAAGCTATATAATCCCGGCCATCCACGTCAGCATCGCCGTGGTCTCGCGTCGCGCCGGTGGTCATGCCATAGCCTTGTTGCCACATCGCGAGGTCTGCGCCGTTGACTTCGCCGTCGAGATTAAAGTCCGCACCGGCAGCGAGGTTGAGATTCATGAATTTCACATCATCCAGATGCACGGCCCCACCCTGGTTGTTGGGCTGGTTGAACAACAGCGACAACCGTGCCTCGACCGCGTTGGCGGGAGCAACTGCCGTCAGATCGAAATCATTCCAGACATTGTTCGGCGAACTGCCGTTGGCAATGGTCAAATCGTTCCGTTGCAGCATGGCCGATGACCCGGTCTTGGCGCCAAAGTTGTTGTAGAACTCGATGCGCATGATCACGGAGTTGTTCGTGCCTACGATGGAATCCTGCGACCGAATGAAGCGGCTCACATCGGCCCGCACTTCGTCGCCCGGTTCGACAGAGATCCCTTGATAGATGCCCGAGGGATTCGCACTGCCGGTGAATCGGCCGAACATTTTTAACGATGCATCGTCTTTGGCGGCTTCATTGTGAATTGAAACATTGTTGGTGAAAGGTTCGTTATTGGTGATGCTCCACCCAGCGAGCGAACCATCGTTGTCTTCGAAGTTGCCATTCACCAGTTTCAGTGGCACGTCGTTATCCCGCTCGAACACGCGGACATAATCGACCTGCATTGTTTGCGGCCAAACGCTTGATCCGTCGGGTTGCTGATCGTTGCCACCCAGGAAGTCGCCACCGACGGCCACGTTAAGCACGGTTTCCATCGGCGCGTTATTGCTGATTGTTCCATTCACATCCGAGTCGTAGAGCGTATACCAATTGATGTCGTCGACAAAGAACTTAATCTTCGTGGCGTCCCATTCCACGCTGTAGGTGTGAAAGCCGTCGTGATAATTCACCGGCTGGCCGAAACGCGATTGCGTATTTTCGTCGTACTTGTACTGATGAGCTTCCCAGTTGGGCCCATAGTGAAAGGCGCTGCTGGTGAGATTGGGCTGCTGCCCACGATTTTCCAGGATGTCGATTTCCCCCTGGCTGGGCCAAGGATACTGGTCGACATTAGGTAACAACCAGATGGCTGGCCAGGTTCCTTTCGTTGACGGCAATTTCGCCCGAATTTCCCAACGGCCATATTGATTGGTGTAATGGCTTTCCAATCGGGCCGAGCGATATTGCTTCCCACCGTAGGGCTGGTTGGTTGCCGTGATGGTCAACATGCCATTGCCAACCGTGGCCTGTTGAGGCACATAGGCCTGCTGCTCATTATTATGAGGAGACGTCCAGATCTCATTCTGCCATTTGGTCAAATCAACCGCGTTGCCGTCAAATTCGTCGGCCCAGACTTGGCTCCAACCCTCGGCACTCATCGCCACGGATTGAAAACCAAACAGAGCGGCCACGCTCGCCAACAGGAATGCCGGAACGCGCCCACGAATTATGGTCGCGTGATTGTATGAAGCTGCCATTGTTCCTCTTGCCTCTTTAGGTAGTGAGAATTATTCCTCACTGACTATCGTTACTTGGACGGTTTGGCTGCGAACATAGCGTCGGCTTCCGCTGAGTCGACTTCGCGTTGGGACATATTGAGAAACCCAACCATCCGCTGACCGCCAGAGCCTTCCGCCTCAAAAACGACTGGCTCTTCACTTCCCCTGACATTTCCTAAAACTTTGTAGCGAATCTTGAACGGCTGGCTGTCTCGGTCGCTTATGAATAATTCATCGAGCTGTCCAGGGTTCACACCGATTCGAGTTAGTTGTGATTCTGGAAGCCCTCGAATAAAGTCCTTTAATGCGGCTTCATCAGCGGGACCAATCCAGTTATTATTCGCCTGATAGGCTAAGTACAAGTTTGTCACTCGTTGTATATTGGTCGAATTAGCGGCAGCAACAGCGTCGTCAGGACTGACGCTGGTGTTGCACCCCGTCGTAGCTCCCACAACTAAACAAACTGTAAACGCGCTAAAAACAATCGGTTTGAACAGCACATCGAGTCCCATAAAGTGATCCTATCAGCGTTACAGACTTTCTTGCGATACGACCACTTGGTCGGCACGTTTCCCCATACTGTCGAGCATCAGCCCGTCGGCATCTTGCGAAATGGTACGTGTTGAGCCGTCACCGAAGACCGCACAGATAATGCCCGGGTGAGCAGAACCAAAACCCTGCTCGTCGGCCACTAAGGTATCTGAATCTCCTTGCCGAATATCGCCGTCTCCACGAATCAAGTACTCGGGTCTTGTACTTGTGTTGCCATCTGGGCGCTTGGCAAACTGGCGCATATGCGGCCAGTCAGCACCAACATAATACCCATAAAGTTCCCAGTAGGGATTGCCACCCGCAACACCGGCTGCCGGATTAGGAGCCGTCCAATATTTTGCTTGAGCAGCCTTTTCAGCCAGGAGAATTGTATTCGAAGTGCCATCGACAATCGATTTCGATTTCACGGGAGCGAACTTCCAGATTTGTGGACCACCGTTGATATTAACGTGTCCTCCTTTGGCGATAATTCCCGTCCAGGTGAGTTCTTCTTCCGTTCCGGCCGCATTCGAGGCCGGTGGTACTGTTCTTTGCCACGCAAAACCAGGCCAGTTAGGAGTAAAATGGCTGGCCATTACGCCCGCATAATCTCCTAATGCGAAAGCGTAGATGCCGCTAGCAATGCAAATGCGATCACTTCGTGAAGGGCATTGGTATGTCGGAACCTTAACTTCCACGATACCGGTTTTTAAGAAACCTGAATTTGCCTCGGTGCCATCACCCTTACGTCGATCATAAAGATTCTGCTGCTCGATGTATGGCAGCACCTGATACATCCAACCGGCATTCTCATAACCGAACAGTGGTTTTACCTTTTCGGTAAATTGGCCAGTTTGAGTAGTAAACTGTTCGACCGCACCGCCAGCCGACGGATAAGCTTTTTTGGAGCTTTCGAACAGATTGCAAGCGATACCCAGCTGACGCAAATTGTTAATACATTGCGACCGGCGGGCCGACTCGCGTGCGGCCTGAATGGCTGGTAGCAAGAGTGCCACCAGCACGCCGATTATCGCAATCACCACCAACAATTCGACCAGCGTGAAGCCACGCCGAATCAAAGAACGACGGTAGAACATATAAGACTCCATATCCAGTTTTCTGCTTACGCGCTGACGCCGTGATCTCCTGAACAACAAGCCACAGGCAATAGTCGAAATAAGCGATAACGAAGCTGGCTCGGGCACGGCCGTCACAGCAGCGAGGGCACCACCGTTGTAGGCACCTTGCCAATCTGAGAGCAGGGCAGCGTCGAAGGCGGGGGTTGTGGCCCCACGTTGCCAAAACAGAAAATCTTGGCCCGTCACGGCACCATCACCGTTGAGATCGCCGGCAATACCAACATCTGCAATTGCTTCAATTTGAACTGTTCCATAGGGAGCGACATCAGTGATCCAGACGTTGCGACCATTGAAATTGAATCCGTATTGCACATGGCGGCCAATACCGGGATCGGTCGCCAAGCTGATGCTGAACGGGCCAGGCGTAAGTACAGCGGTGGATGTGGTAAACGTCGAATAGTCGGGAGCAAAGTCACGAATAAAGGCTGTCGCCACATGTTCGCTGGTCAATGTATTGGCTAAGACGTCGCCTTCAAAAGTCACGGTCTGGCCCGACACCGTATCAACGGGAATTTCAACATAGAAATTGGCATCGGTAACTTTGTTGCCCACCGAACCTGGACCGCCTGATGGCGTGTACCAGAACGGATTAGGATCGTCGACCGAATTGGGGGCCAAGGTCAGGGTCGTGCCAGAGAATGTAGCTGGCAAGCCTTCCACACCCCATGGACTGGCAAAGACAAACCCGCCCAAATTCTCTGGTGTTTCAAATACGTTCATAAAGCCCTGCCAAGCGGCACTGGCGTCGACGTTATAGGTGACTTGGGCATTCGCCTGTGTGGATGACAGTGCTACGGCTCCGCAGAGCGCGAGCAGACAAAAAGCATATTTCATAGCTGATTTCCTCCCGACAAGTTATTCCGATTAGCTTATAAGATTAGGCAAAAGCCGCCGCGCCTGCCCCGGTCGCGGCGACTCTGGTAAATCGTATTCAACACAAAGATAAAGTCTATCGACGACGACGACCGACAAGTAAACCCATCATTGCGAGCCCACCCAAAGCCAGGCTGGCCGGTTCGGGCACCGCGGTGATTTGAATGTTTCCGTAAGGAGCCACGTCCGTCACCCAAACATTCACGCCTGTGGTCTCAAAACCAAATTGGACATGGCGACCCGGCACCGGGATCGTGTTCAAGGTGACGCTGAAAGCACCCGTCGAAGTTAATGGGACTGCCGACACATTGAACGAGGAGTAGTCCGGAGCAAAATCCTTGATGAACGCGGTAGTCGAGTGAGCACTGGTAAAGGTGTTGCTCAGGACATTGCCAACAAACGTTACGCTCTGCCCAACAAGCGAGTCATCTTGGACATACATACTGGCCGCCATGATTTTGTTGCCGGCAGCACCAGGACCACCCGCGGGTGTGTACCAGTACGGATTGGGATCACCAATGGTATTCGGAGCCAAGGTCAAAACCGGACCAGAGAATGAAGCTACGAGGTCCGCAGTTCCCCAGCCGCTGCCAAACTGATAAGCACCGCCATTGGACGGCAAATCAGACACATTCATAAATCCGAGCCATGCGGCCCCTGGATCGACACTCACGGTGGCTGCATTTGAACGTTGTGCAGCGCCCCAGGCCACACATGCCACAATCAACATAACCAGAATACGTTTCATTAGTCGCTCTCCCAAAAGATTGTGCCGCGTCGGATCGGAATAGTAAGAACGCAATTCGCAAGCAGTGCCACGGCAAGACAACTGACGAATTTCTGGCGCGAAAATAATTCGTCGCCAAAGCCTCCAACAAACAAGAACACTGAAAAGTCGTGACTAGTAGTCGCGTGTGAGAAAAGCCCTGCTGGCCCCAGGAAAGCTGTTTCTAAGAAGTAACACACGCGAAACAGTTAGTATCATAAGTGACGGTAACAACGGTGTCAACAAATTTTCCGAATTTTGTGTGACGAGAATTATTTTGCCGGCGATATTTATCGGGCCAAGGAAAACGCCTGAAACAACCGGGTTTATTGAGATTCTGTTTGAGAAAATGTTTCAAAATTGTCTTTCCTCTGAGTAACTTCGTGATTACACTAAGTGATGTAACTGTTTCTTGTCACAATTCTCCTCATACGGTTCGGCCATGCCTTCGATTCGCGAAGTCGCTAAAGAAGCCGGCGTTTCCATCGCCACTGTTTCTCGCGTCATTAATGGTAACGGTTCTGTTGCCCTAGAGTTGAAAAATCAGGTTCTCGCAGCTATTGATCGCTGCGATTATCTCCCCTCGGTGGGACGGCGCGCATGCGATTCCGTGGCGTTACTCTATGTCGGGCAATTCAGTCCCGGTTCGCCGTATGACTCGGCCTGTATCGAAGGCATGATCAACGTCATGCGGAAGAGCAATCACGATTTGACTGTGATCGATCTGGCACGCGATAAGCAACCCGACGAAAGTTATCGGCAGTTTTTTGGACGTAAAGGTATCTGCGGCGCGATCGTGCGTTCGACCGCGGCCGATCGCGCGATTCTGATGAAGATGGCGCAGGAACAGTTCCCAATTGTTGTGTTGGGCGATCACTTCGAGCATCCCCGGCTACCGTTTGTGTACGCAAGTTCGCGCAACGCCAGCCGCGAGGCGATGGAGCATCTCATTTCGCTGGGACATCGCAACATTGCGTTCGCCGCGAGCGATTGCGAAGACGGTGACCACGGCGACCGCTTTGCGGCGTACTGCGATATCATGAAATCGACCGGCTTATACAAAGAGGACTATATCAGCCGCATTCCTCCTCACCGGATGGATGGCGCGCAGTTGTTGCGCAAACTCATGGCGATGCCCAATCCACCGACCGGCGTGTTCGCGGCCGATCCGTTCATCGCGATCGGTTTGATCAACGAAGCCCACGCCTTGGGTATCAAAGTGCCGAATGAGCTTTCCATCGTGGGATTCGACGATACCGATACCCGCAGCCAGTTGTATCCCCGCATGACGGCCATTTGTCAGGATTCGCTGCTGCTGGGCAGCGTGGCGTTTGAATGCATCATGCAACTGATCAAAGGCGAATCGCTCCCTGTAACAGCCAACTATGTGCAATCGGCGTGGTTGGAGATCAATTCGACAAC
The DNA here is from genome assembly GCF_041737835.1 of Bythopirellula sp. Lineage (NCBI taxonomy): Bacteria > Pseudomonadati > Planctomycetota > Planctomycetia > Pirellulales > Lacipirellulaceae > Bythopirellula > Bythopirellula sp. The sequence goes on from NZ_JBGSQY010000040.1 coordinate 20,566, forward strand.
CGCCCCGCCGCCGGCCGAGCGTTTTCGCGTCCTCACAAACGGATTGCGCTTGCCGACGCTGGAAAAAGCCCGCTAGCCGCACGCTTCGCGCGGCGTTCTCAATGTGCGTGCCAACTGGTATCATGGTGGGGAAGTTTTCCCGCGGTCATGATTTTAAGCGATGGCATTAATACAACTGAGTGATTTGAGCGTCGGATTCCGCGGACCGGCGTTGCTGGAAGACGTGGATTGTCAGATCGAACGCGGCCAGCGGATCGGTTTGCTGGGTCGTAACGGCTCGGGCAAAACGACGCTGATGCGGATTCTTTCGGGGCAAATCTTGCCCGATCATGGCCAAGTTTTGTGCGCCCCCGAGACCCGCGTGTCGCTATTGCCCCAAGAAGTGCCGCTGGGCCTCACAGGCACAGTCGAGGAAGTGGTCCGCGGCGGTTTGGACCAAGTCGAAGACGAGTACCACCACGACTGGGAAGGCGAACAGCGGCTCGAACGGTTGCTCACGGAAATGTCGCTCGACGCAGAGCGGCAAGTCGAAACGCTTTCCGCCGGTATGAAACGTCGTGTGCTGCTGGCGCGGCAATTGGTGGCCAATCCCGATTTGTTGCTGCTCGACGAGCCCACGAACCACCTCGATATCGAAGCGATCATCTGGCTGGAAGATTTTCTGGTGCGTTGGTCGGGGACATATTTGTTCGTGACTCACGACCGGGCGTTCTTGCGTAAGCTCGCCACGCGGATTCTGGAGATCGATCGCGGCAAGCTCTTTGATTGGTCGTGCGATTACGACACGTTCTTGAAACGCAAAGAAGCTGCGCTAGCCGCCGAAGAAAAACAAAACGCCCTGTTCGACAAAAAGCTCGCGCAGGAAGAAGCCTGGATTCGCCAGGGGATCAAAGCTCGTCGCACGCGGAACGAAGGCCGTGTGCGGGCGCTTAAGGAACTTCGCGTGAAGCGCTCCGAACGGCGCAGCAATGTCGGCAAGGCGAAGGTCAACATTCAGACTGAGCAGCGTAGCGGAGCACTGGTGATTCGTGCCGAGGAGGTTTCCTTTGGCTACGATGGCCACGACATCGTCAGTGACTTCTCCACCGAGGTCATGCGCGGCGACAAGATCGGCATCATTGGCCCCAATGGCGCGGGCAAATCGACGCTCTTGCGTTTGCTGCTCGGCAAACTGGAACCCCAAAGCGGCAGCGTGCGATTGGGAACGAATTTGCAGATCGCTTATTTCGATCAGCTCCGCGATCAACTCAACGAAGAAAAAACCGTACAAGATAACGTGGGCGAAGGGGGCGACGAACTGCTGATTAACGGCAGGGCACGGCATGTGCTCGGTTATTTGCAGGACTTCCTGTTCACGCCGGAACGTGCACGAACGCAAGTGAAGTTCCTCTCCGGTGGTGAACGAAATCGGGTGTTGCTCGCCAAACTGTTTTCCAAACCCGCCAACTTGATCGTGCTCGACGAACCGACCAACGATTTGGATTCCGAGACGCTGGAACTGTTGGAAGAGCAATTGATCGAATTTCCGGGGACGATGTTGATGGTGAGCCACGACCGCGAGTTCCTGAATAACGTCGTCACGAGCACGATTGCCTTCGAGCAAGCGGGACCACGGGAATACGTCGGCGGGTATGACGACTGGTTGCGGCAACGAGCTGTCATTGCCGAGCAAGCCGAGGAAAAAGCCGCTGTGACTGCTGTTGCCGCTAAGCCGCAAGCGGCTAAAAGAAAGCTATCCTACAACGAGCAACGCGAGCTGACTGGATTGCCGGCGAAGATCGAAAAGTTGGAACAAAAAGTGGGCGAATTGCACACCGCGATGGCAGCACCGGATTTCTTCAAGCAAGCCGGGACCGTCATTGCCACCAAGCAGGCGGAACTGCAAGCCCTCGAAGCGGAACTCTCCACGGCTTATGTGCGGTGGGAAGAGTTGGAAAAACCGGCGTGATTCAGCGGATCAAATCCGGCTTGATGTTCTCAATCACCATGCCGTTTTCTGTTTGCAGCATGATTCCCAGCAAGTTGCCGTTGGAACTCATGACACACGCCCCGTGCCAGGTTTCGTCGAACGGCAAACGGGAATCAATTTGCCAACGATCTTCGGCAAACGTCAAACGATCAGTAGCAATCGGCGTAGTGAGATTGTCGCTTCCGCAAGTGACGATCAGTTCCTGATACTTGCTCAAGTCGGCATTGGGCTGAATCTTCGCCCGTGGCCAAGTTGATTCCGCTTTGAATTCCTCGGCCGACAACACGCGCTTGGCTAAACCGCCGCTGATGATGATTCCCTCGGCGACGATGGGAATCGTCTCGCCCCAGATTTCAAGCGTCCGCTCGTCCTCTTTGTCGAAACTCAATAAATCCGCCGGACCAAGAATGGCCCGATTTTCCACTGCCAACAACCAGCCGCGCCGACGGTTGTGGCCAAACACGGCCAGCGCACCTTTGCCTTGCGAGATCGCAATCGTCGGCTGGGGGAAAATAAAATCATCGGGCAGCGATGCGCTGCCGATCGCGAGCCGTGGTTGCCACTCCAGCCATTCATCGCGGGGAGATTTCGTCAGTTCAAACCGATGCCCGGTGCTCACTCGCTCGCCGGCGGCATCCGGCGTTGCCATGGCCACACCCCCGGCAGCGATGGTGGCCAAAGTCTCGGCATCAAATTCCAACCCTTGAAAACCAAAGCGTAGATCGATGCCGCTATTGCTCCAGAATCGCGTGTTGTCGCGGATCAGCGAACGATACTCGGGGCGAATGTAAGTTCTCGCCACCACATTGGACGAATCGTTGGTGAGACCGACGCTGATAACGTGCCCGATATCAACGCCGCGATAGCTCACCGGCGAGCCACGTTGCAGTCCAAAACGCTGAATCGATTCCAACACAATTTCTAATCCATCAGAAATATCTTCGACCGACGGAGGGGGATCCGAGAGCCCTTCAAATACAGTCGCACGGGCACCATTAGGCGATCCGGGCAGCACGCCGACGTAACGGCCGCTGAGCAACGTATCGAGCCCCCGAATCTGTCCGAGGCGAATATCTGGTTTCTCAATCCAGAAGCGAGTTCCTTCACGGGCTAACGGAGCCGACTCGGCCGTGAGTTCCGCCGTGACGGTCACATGTTTGAGGTCGTCATCAAGCACCAGAGATTTCACTTCGCCGACGTCGATGCCGCGGTAACGAACTTTGTCACCAGGCACCAAACCATGGCCTTCGGTGAATGCGATCTGAATTTGAGTTCCCGACGTATCAAGTGCTGCCCAAATCAAGGCGATCGCAACCAAAAAGCAAAGGGCCGTCACATTCCAGACCCGTGACGTGAGCTGTCCCGCGACACGCGCCGGATGCGCAACACTGCGAACCTCAGCCGTGGGAAATTCCGATAGTGGGGAAGTCTCGTCACTCATTGTCACCTTCCCAAATCGCATAAGGGTTAAACGACAACGAGGCGAGCATGCTCATCGCCACGCACAGCACAAACGCCCAGACCGCTGGACCGATATGAAATTCCACTAGTGTGCCCAATTTTACCAGCATCACCAAAAACGCCAGCAGCATCACATCCATCATGCTCCATCGGCCTGCTTGTTCCATGATGCGATAAGTGAGTGCTTTATGATTGCGGTGGAGGATCCCGAAAAGACTCAATTCCAACAGCAGCACGATTTTGACTAAGGGAAAGATAATCGAAAAGAGTAACACGACAAAACCAACGAACCAACTCCCCTCGCGGATCAGTTCAATGGTTCCCATCAGCAGACTGGATTGATGATGCCGGCCGAGGCGTTCGATTTCAAGAATCGGCAGCAAAATTGCCGGCCAATACAGCACAAAAGCAGCCATGGCCAACGCGGCAGTGCGACTGGCGGAATAATCGCCAAAGCGGCTGACCGTGGCCCCGCAGCGCGAGCAGGCAGCGACTTGCTTCGCAGCGAGCAGCGGAATGTGTTGAATCAACCCGCAGCAGTGACAGGCTTTCAGGTCGGAAATGGAATTGGCCACGGCATGCTCCCGAGAATGCGGCGGCGGTCCATCAAGCACCACTCTTAATCACCCCACTCTCAATCACCATTTTCAAATAAATCGTCGGTGGGGTAGGGGACCGGCTTACCGCCGAGTTGGCTGATCGCATTGTGTGCGGCGCGCTGTTCGGATTCCTTTTTGCTGCGACCCCACGCAGGTGCAAACAGGACCGACGCGACTTGAGCCGCCACCTTGAAGCACTTGCTGTGGTCAGGCCCTTTTTCGTCGAGCAAGTTGTAAATCGGCGTCACGCCATGTTCGCGTTGCGCAAAGTGTTGCAGCTGTGATTTGTAGTTGCCGCGGAACTCTCCAGAGACGGTCTGTTCGATTTCCGCTTCAATGTGCTTGAGAATAAATGCCTTGGCCGGCTCGATGCCGCCGTCCATATAAATAGCAGCGATCAACGACTCGAGCGCCGCGGCAATCACCGAACGCGGAATCTCGGGATCGGCGGCCATGCCTTTGCCGAGCATTAAGAATTCGTGCAGCCCCAAGTTCTCCGAAATCGTTGCGCAAGTGTCTCGGCTCACCACGACCGATTTGATCTTTGTGAGGTCCCCTTCGAGATATTCGGGGTACTGCAAATACAATTGTTCGCAAACAACGAAACCCAGGATAGCATCGCCGAGAAACTCCATCCGCTCGTTCGATGCCAAGCGATGCGAAACCCCCGAGGCATGCTTGAGGGCCGCGTTAAGAAACTCGACGTTGCGGAAACGATAGCCGATCTGCTCCTGGCAGGCTTCCAGATCGGTCAGTGTTGAGGAATTTGATTCAGACAAAGAAACTCTCAGCGAGCGGGTGATCATGGGTGCGAAGTTGATCTCACTTGACTTAAAACCCTACGGCACAAGCGTTTTCGCACTCTTTCTAGGCTACCCACGACCCGAAAAAGTGTCAACGCGAGACATGGCTGTCCAAGGGGTTCCAATTGTTCTTGTTGCGTCGCTCAGGGGTCATTAGCGCCCAAAGTTCATGGTTTAACGCAGGTCCTTCGTGTGGGGGTGACCAAATTTCGGGGGTAGTCTTTCAAGGGTTGTCATCGAAAATGAAGCCTGCCCAGGGAATGATTGAACAGATACACTGCAAGATTCCCTCACTCGTTTTGATGCTCGGTGTCCATGATTAACACGCTTTACCTGCCGGAACTACGCGAAATGCTGGCCGCCCAAGACATGGGCGAGCTGCAGGAGTTCTGCACCGCGCTGCATCCGGCTCGTACGGTGGAGTTCATGGAAGGACTCGCGTCGGACGAAGCCTGGGCGGTCTTGCAAGCTGCCGACCGCAATACACGGGCTCAGATCTTTAGCTATCTGCCAGAAGAGATGCAGGTCGCGATTCTTGAAACCAGCGATCCCAAGGGAGTCAGCCAACTCATCGCCGACATGCCCCCCGACGACCGGGTGGACCTGATGAAAAAGGCCGACCCGGTGATCGTGGAAGAAGTGTTGGCCCTGGTGCCGACCAAGGAACGCCGCGACATCCTCCGCCTGCGAGCCTATCCGGAAGGGACTGCCGGGGCGTTGATGACCACCGAAGTGGCGTTCCTGCCCGAGACACTCACGGTTCGCGATGCCCTCGAAGAGATCGGTCGCGAGTCGCACGACTTCGAGACGATCTATTACATCTACATTGTCGATGCTGAAATGCATCTGCGGGGACTTGTGTCGGCACGGCAACTGGTCACGCACATCGGTAAGCCGAACCTGCTGCTTTCCGAGTTGATGACCCGCGATCTGGTCACGGTGGTGGCGACCGACGATCAGGAAACCGTGGCCGAGAAGGTGGCGGACTATAACTTTCTGGCGATCCCGGTGGTCGACAGCGAGCAACGCCTCGTCGGTATTATTACGCACGACGACGTGATCGACGTGTTGCAAGAAGAAGCAACCCGCGACGCGCATCTCGCGGGTGCCGTGGGGCCGTTGACCGAAACTTATTTGGCCACCCCCTGGATGCAGCTCACTCGGCACAGGGCAGGGTGGCTGGTCTTGTTGTTCGCCGGGGCGTTGTTCACCACCTTTGCCATGCGGTCGTATAACGACAGTGTGCAAGAATTTGCGTGGATCGCTTGGTTTGTGCCGCTCGTGATTTCCACCGGGGGCAACTCCGGAAGCCAATCCGCGACGTTGATGATTCGCGCTTTGACGACCAAAGAAATCTCGCCCTCCGATTGGCGGCGAGTTGTTGTGCGTGAACTGGTGATCGGCTTCTTATTAGGGGGCTGCCTCTCGATCATCGGCTACATGGTGGGCTGTTTTATGGCTCCCTCGTTTATCGATGCGCTCGTGTTGCCGCTAACAATTGTGCTCGTGGTGGCCTGCGGTACGCTATTGGGATCGCTGTTGCCGCTGTTATTTCATTGGCTGGGCTTTGACCCCGCGTTGATGAGCACCCCGTTTATCGCGGGCATCAGCGACATCGTGGGCATCGTGCTCTACATGAACGTCGCAGGCTGGCTGCTCAAGTCGAACATGTAGACTCAATTTAGCCCCGGGTGATCGGGAGGTTCTGCCGAGCGTCCGCCCGGGGCAGCAAAGTTCTTAACCACTGATGGACGCTGATCAACGCTAATAAGGGTTAATAAATCAGAAATCTTTAGACATCCAGCAGCGGCTGGCCCACATACATTTGCAGGACTTGGCTCTGCACTTTGATCGCACGGATGAGAACCCAGATTTGGTCTTTGCTGAATTTCTCCGGATCGGAGCTGGCCAGTTCTTCCAATTCGCAGGTCATCGCGGCGTGTTGGTCGGTCGCGAATTGAAGCTTGAGGCCCATTTCGCTCCAGGCGGCACGAAGATTTTTTTCTTCATGCAGTTCGTCCAAACGGTCGGCATTGTTCGTGATCAAAAGACACAACCGTGCCACGTCTTGAGCGGAGGCTTCGGGTTGAATTTCCTGAATCAAGCCCGCGAGTTTTTCGCAATTCATGGACGTATTCCTGGATGCTTACGCAAGGTGTTGGGCGGTGAGCGGCAGGCGATTTCAGTGGTTTGAAGTTCGACTTCCGTCAGACAAGATTCCGCTGGTGAAAAGTATTGAACGAGCATGATTTCCGTTTCTGTAGCGTGCCCGTTTGTCAAAGCTTAGCTTACAAAACGAGCGTTGAATCGTTATGATGTGAGTAGGAACCGCACTCCGGTTTTTGAGCGTATCTCGGGATACCGTGAACCGCCGTTGGCTGGGTGTGTCCGCTGAAGCGTGGCGGTTACAACCGTTACAAACGGCCCTAACATATCGAAGTTTTAGAGACCGCGAATATGCCCACTTTGGGAGTCAACATCGATCACGTGGCCACCGTGCGTCAGGCCCGGATGACTAATGAACCGGACCCGGTTTGGGCGGCCACGCTGGCGGAACTCGGCGGTGCCGATGGCATCACGCTGCATTTACGCGAAGACCGTCGCCACATCCAAGAACGCGATTTGACTCTGCTGGGTCAGACCGTGGCCGTGAAGCTGAATCTGGAACTGGCTTGCAGCGACGACGTACTGAACATTGCTTGTAAAGCTCGCCCGCATCAAGCGACGCTCGTGCCGGAACGCCGCGAGGAAGTGACCACCGAAGGAGGGTTGGACGTTGTCGGGCAAAGAGAACGTGTGACCGACGCCGTGAAGCGGTTGCAGGAGGCGGGGATCGTGGTCAGTTTGTTTCTCGATCCGGATCCGGCGCAGATTGAATCAGGAATTGCCACCGGCGCAACCGCGGTCGAGCTGCACACGGGTGCATACGCCCATGCCGCGGCGGAATTCGCGGCGAACAAACAACTGGCCGGTTTGATCGTGGCCGGCAAGCAGATTCACGATGCGGGGCTCATCTTGCACGCTGGGCATGGACTCACGTACCGCAACGTGCGGCCGATTGCCGAGATTCCCAATATGTGCGAGTTGAACATCGGCCACAGCATTGTGTCTCGAGCGATTATGGTGGGCCTCGAACAGGCGGTCCGCGATATGAAACGGCTGATCACCCTCTGACGATTGCCCTCTGAGGGATGGGGCGATTGCAGGCCGACGGCCTGAGTCGCTATCATGCGGGATTCCACGGGGCGTGAGATCATGAGTAATACAATCCAGGGAGGAATCAAGTAATGGAAAGAAAAGGTCAGGAATTTGCCGGCGTTTCGGTCGCGATTGTCACGCCCTTCAAAAATGACGAAGTCGACTACGACCGCTTGAAGGAGCAAGTCGAGTTCCAAATCTCCGCCGGCGTGGCATGTCTTTGCCCCGTGGGAACGACCGGCGAATCGCCGACGCTTTCCCATGATGAACACGAGCGTGTGATCGCCTTCGTCTGCGAAACCGTCGACGGCCGCATCAAAGTCATGCCAGGCACCGGCTCCAACAGCACGGCTGAAGCGTTGCGGCTCACAAAGTCGGCCGAAAAAGCTGGTGCCGATGGCGCGCTGCAGGTGGCTCCGTATTACAACAAGCCGACTCAACAAGGCTTTTACGAGCACTTCAAGCGACTGGCCGAAGAAACGAACCTGCCCCAGTGCATTTACAACATTCCGGGACGAACCGGCAAAAACATCGAGCCAGAAACGATCATCCGACTGGCCGAATTGCAGAACATTGCTCTGGTGAAAGAGGCCACGGGTTCGCTCGATCAAGCGTCGGCTGTGTTGGCGAATACCAACCTCACGGTACTGAGCGGCGACGACAGTTTGACGCTGCCGATCATGGCTGTGGGTGGCGGTGGTGTGATTTCCGTCGCGGCGAACATCGTTCCCAAGGACGTGATTGCGATGCTGACGGCCTTCAATGCGAACAAGATCGCGGAAGCCCAAGAATTGCATTACAAGATGTTCCCGCTCTGCCGCGACATGTTGGGGCTGGCGACAAATCCAATTCCGATTAAGGCCGCGATGAAAATGCTGGGCCGCGACACAGGCGAATTGCGTTTGCCGATGACGCCGCTCACCAAGGACGAAGAAGCCTCGTTGCGTAAGACGCTGACCAAATACGGATTACTTTAATCAGTAACTTGGATACGGGCCCCGGTATTGGCGGGGGGGGCGATGAGGGTTTCGTAACCACGGAACTCTGGTGTGGCGAGAAGTGCCGCACGAAGTTGCTCCGCAAAGGTTTGGTCAGGCAGCAGCGCAAACACCGTGGGGCCCCACGAGGATTGGCCAACGCCGGTGATTCCCTCTGCACGAAGCCAAGCGATCAGCCGAGCCGTCTCGGGTGAAGAAAAAATCCCGCCTTGCGCGGGTGCAAAGCATTTTCCGGCCAGGCATCCGTATTGATAGAGTGCTTCGCAGAACTTGCTGAATTCACGGGCTTCGAGTGTAGGGATCAACTCGGACTGGGTAAGATGTTCGAGTTCAGCAGTCACCGCTGTTGGTACCGCTGGCAAGTTGGCAATCGTGCGAGTTTCTTCCAGCCCGGCGCGTCCCGGGAGATTGCTGGAAGTAATGAGAACGAACCGCCACTCGGCAGGGAATTCGCCTCGATAGGCGAGACTTCCCAGTGGTTCGTTGGCAAAATGCCCTGCGTCGACAATGAATCCGCCGAGTAGGAAACCGTACGTGCCGATGGCTGAACGTCGCCCGCGACGTGTTAGTTGCGCGAGCCTGACGGGATCGCGCCAGGGGAAGCCCATGGCTTCGGCAATTCCCGCCGCCACGGCTAGTCCAAGTTGTGTTCCCACGCCGAGACCTGTGTGTTCACGAGATGCCGCGCGGACGTTGATGCAGATCTGCGGCAGAGTCGATAGCTGCAAGTGATCAGCGATGGAATCAGCAAATGTGATGACGCGATCACTCAAAAGCCCTGTGGCTTGGAATTGATCGGCCGCGGTGATCTCCAACTCCACGCCCGGCGCAGCAACCATGGCCCCGATGCCACCGAATTGTGGGCGATCGGCATCATGCCCGAGACTCGTGAGCCCGAAATGGAGACGACTATGGGTACTGACTTCAACGCGGCGTTTCATGTTTAGGCTGTCTCCGCCGCAAGTGTTTGCTCGATATGCTGCCGCAGCTGATCAAAAGCACGGTGTTCGGCGGCAGCGCCGGTTTTGTTGATCAGAGGTTGCAGGCATTCAAGTTCCGCCAAAACTTCCTCCGATGCCAAGATATGCAGTCTCGTGGCTAAGATCGCGGCTTCGATCACGGCGTGTTTGGCACGATTGAAGCCAAAGAAGTCCCGCAGCGTACCGCGAGCTTGAGTTCGGGCAATGATGCATGACCGCTGCTGCGAATCGTCAATCGAAATCACCTTGAATTCAAACCAGCGACAAGCATTCGCGAGCACCAGCGGATGATCCGGTAAAAATGTGGGTGCTTCCGCGCGGCCAATCGCCGCTGCCGCGAAGAGCTCCACATCATCGGTGATTTGCAGTACGCCCTCGCGAGTTTGAACCAGATTTTCAAAGGTTGTTGAAGTTTGAAACGGACGCAGAACGAATGTTTCAAAATCGTCGTCGACCACAGGCCCCATGGGAGCGATGTTAATTGCACCCGCCGAATTCTGTGTGGTGACGATGCCTTCGAGAATTCGACCGGTTGCACCAAGTTGGGGAATGGAATCTGCTGACATGGTATTCCCCATTAGAAGGTGACTGGCCGAGCCGGCAAGCGGGGTTCGCGATTTTGTGACAAGCGCAATTCCTTGGCGGCAATTTCTTGGGGATTCACGTTGACATCAATCCCTGCCATCCGCAAAAAGTTGGCGAGCAACTGATAACCGAACTGCGTGAGCGTCGCCTCGGGATGAAATTGCACGCCAACGAGGGGAAATCGCCGGTGCTCGATTGCCATAATCGTGCCATTCGCTGTACGGGCCGATACTGTAAATTCAGCAGGTAAACTGGCTTTTTCCACGATCAACGAGTGGTAACGACACACGGTAAAAGGCGAAGGAAATTCGCGAAACAGGGTTGTTTGTTCGTGCCAGACATCCGACGTGCGGCCATGCATTGGTTCAATGGCACGAACAATTCTAGAACCAAAAGCGGCAGCGATTGTTTGGTGGCCCAAGCAAACACCGAGCATGGGAATCTCGGCAGATAACTCGCGAACTAAATCCAAACTACAACCTGCTTCAGTCGGCGTACATGGTCCTGGTGAAAGCACAATCGCTTGCGGTTTGAGATGGCGAACATCGGCAGGAGTTGTCGTATCATTACGCACGACGAGCGTTTCCTGGCCGAGTCGTTGGAAGTGACGCGCCAGGTTATGTACAAAACTATCGTAGTTATCGATCAGCAAAATCATCGAGTTTGGCCTAACTCAGTTCAAGCGACTGCAACAAACCACGGGCCTTATGCCAGGTTTCCCGATATTCATCAAGAGGATCCGATTGAGCGACAATACCGCCACCGACGGGCATCTGCCACCATCCGCCACCAGCGGTAATCGTACGTATCAAGATACTACTATCCATCTGGCCGTTAAAGCCAATATAGGCGAGTGAACCGCAGTACGGCCCTCGCGCGGTTGGCTCGAGTTCGGCAATGATTTCCATCGCTCGGATTTTAGGGGCACCGGTAATCGACCCGCCGGGAAAGCAGGCGCGCAGCAAATCGAGCGATGACGCATCCGGTCGTAAAGTGCCTCGGACGGCAGACACTAAATGTTTGACGTGGGCGTAAGTTTCCACTTGGCAAAGCTCGGTAACGCAAACACTGTCGGTTGTGCAGACACGCGAAAAATCATTGCGCATCAGATCGACGATCATCACATTTTCAGCCCGATCCTTGGCGCTGAGTTGCAGTTCGTCGCCAACGAATAAATCTGCCTCGGGGGAATGAGAACGGCCACGGGTGCCTTTGATCGGGCGGGTCTCGGCGATGTTGTCTCGAACTTGTAGGAAACATTCAGGCGAACTGCTGCAAATCTGCCAATTGCCTAGGTCGAGATAGCCCGCATAAGGCGCGGGATTTTTTTCGCGGAGCTTCAAGTATAGCGAAACGGCGTCGGTTTTAGCCGGGGCGAGCAGCCGCTGGGCCAGATTGACTTGAAACACATCGCCGGCGTGAATGTACTCGACGGCTTTTCGAATCATCTGTTGATACTGCTCGGCGGACATATTGCTGGTGACGTCGCCCAGTCCGACATCAAACTGAGGAGCCAACGCCTGCTTGGCAATCTTCTCAGTCGGCTTCTGGCTAATTTCAGTTGAAGGCTGAGAAAGGATCTTCAAAAATTCGTTGAGCCGAGCATGCGCCCGCGCTTGCCGAGGTTTTGGATCAAGTTCCGGGAAACCGTGTGAAATCAACCAAGCCTTATTCTCTTGGTGGTCAAAGCTGAGCACCACATCGTACAATCCGACAGCCAAATCGGGGACAGAAAAATCGGTAAAACGCGGGCTCGGCAATTGTTCGACACTGCGATTGAGATCGTAGCCAAACAGCCCAGCGAGACCTCCTTGGAACGGGGGAAGGCCGGAGATATGTTCGCATTGGAATGGCTGTAAGCTCTGCGCCAGTCTCCCAAAGAGATCGCCTTCGTTTGATTGGGCTTCAAGCCAAGCAAACGGGTCGGCTGCCACGAACGAATAGCGACCCAAACGGCCAGTCGTACTGGCACTGTCAAAGAAAACGGCGTGCGGCAGTCGAGACAGCCGTTCAAAGGCCGCGACTGCCGTCAAATCCGCTGGCAACTCGATGACGACGGGGAAATCAATCTTGCTCACGTTGACCCCGCGGAGCACGTTTCAAGTAATGCCGATTTTCCTTCTCAGTCGCCAATCCCCAATCGAGTGCTTCATCCTGCACATAGTTCTTGCCGAGCGTGAGGGCAATTTTCGCTTTGGCCATTTCATAGCCGAGGTAAAAGGCGTGACTGGCATCAAGATTCGTGGGCAAGCTGCCGTGGGGTCCGGCTTGGCGAAGCTGTTCCATCAAGGAAAATGGATCGTGGTCATGCAATTCCAGCCGACTGGAAACACAATGAATTTCATTGTCCGCGACAAAAATCCGATAGTTGTTGTCGCGAATATCGTTGGCCAACTTGGTGAGTTCCTCAAGCGTGGGGGGAGCAACTTGCTCATCTCGCAGCATGACTAACCGAGATTCAACATGTTTTGGTAACAACTGATTGTTGACCGCGTAATACATCAAGCGGCGGGCAAGGTCGCATTCTTTAACACTTGTGCGGGCCCAATTGATGACTTGTGTTGTGAGGACGCTGCGAATCCCAAGTTCTTGGCAGAAGCCAAGCAACAGTGTGTTGATCCCTGCGGAGTCGGCGTCGGTTAATTCAGTCAAATTGCCAATGCCCATCAGCATTTCGGCATCGGGATAGCGGCGGCGAATTTCCAGGTATCGGCCGAGGCTCTGGGCAAAACCGAAAGAAATTGGTTCCAAAATAGGATCGATACGCAACGGCACATCGGCTGCGGCTAAAAAATCAATCGTGTCGCTCAGACCGGCCAGGGAATGAGGATCATCGGGGATTGCGACGACTTCGATTCCCCAATCCACGGCGGCCGTACGATTCGACGAATTAACGCTCAGCACCAATTCGGCTCCCGCATTGGCAGCGGCGGCAATTTCTTGAGGATTCAGGCTGTCGATCGAAACTCGCAGCCCTCGATCTTGCAAAGCAGCAACAGTCTCGACAACTCCGGACCACGTGTGGCCAGGGTCACAACCAAGATCAATAATATCCGCGCCTGCAAGTTGATATTGCTCGGCCATTGCTAGGATTTCGGCCAGCGACAGACGTGGGCAGTTATTGATTTCGGCCAAAATTTCGATGTCGTAAGCCCCATATTCCGTTGGGGAAGTCTCAGCTGAAAAGAATCGCGGGAGCTGCCGAAGATCGCGGGGACCGACTTCGACGGGAATATTGGTTAACTCTGTCAGCGGTTCAAGATTGCCTTCGCAGTATCCGGGAATAATGACGCGCGTCGCCCGAGGGTCGATTTGAATATGTTTTGCAATCCAAACCGGAGACATCAAAGCAGCGACGGTGATTGGCAGAACGTCGATTGTGTAAGTGAAGCCAACCCTTTGAGCCAGACTAGGTAGCAATTGTTCAAGCGCATGGCGGGCCAACCGACCCGTGACAAATTGAATGTGCTCCTGTGCCATGATTGTTGACGCTGTTGCGAATTAACTCCAGCCACGCTCGTCGGCTGAGCCCGCGAAGCCCCCGTCGACGTGAATTGTTTGACCGTTCACAAAGGCGCTCTCTTCAGATGCTAAAAAGCAGACCACTCGGGCAACGTCTTCGGGTTGTCCCCAACGGGCGAGCAGTGATTCGCTCTTAGCACGCTGCTGCCAGTAGTCGCTTGCCGTTTCGCCCCACTTGGTTTGAATCCAACCCGGCGCGACGCAATTGACTCGCACCGACGGCGCCAGTGACTTCGCTAGGCTCCGTGAAAAGGCCGCAACAGCGGATTTCACTGTGGAAAAATATTCGCCACTGTCGCCCGCCATGCCGATTTCCGCTTGGGACCAACCAATGTTAATGACCGTGCCCTGGCCGCGTTCCTTCATCTTGGCGCCTATTGCGCGTGACAGCAGGATTGTGGCTTGCACGTCGACGTTCCATAAGGCGGTCAGCTTTTGCTCAAAATTTCCTTGAGCCGCGTCGCCGGTCAACACGTCGGCGCCGGCACAATTCACTAAGATGTCAAGCGGCGCGATACTCCAGGCATGATCGGCTAGTGCGCGGCAATTGGCGGAATCCGCCAAATCACAAGGGATCACTTCGACACGAACACCTTCCTGTTGTAACAACGCAGCCAGTTTCCGCGCTTCATCTATGTGCCGATGCCCCTGAAGGATGAGATTGCACTTCGCCGCGGCGAGTTGGGTGGCAATGGCCGCACCGATTCCTCCGGAGCTGCCTGTGACCAGGGCCCATTTTCCGTACAACGATTGTGAAATGTCAGCTGGCATGGTGAATTATGTTACAGAGGTGGAAGGTTTATTATCGCTTGCCGTCGCTTGGTTGACGAGAGGCATACCGCAATCCGAGTTGTCAGATCTGACGCTGATTTCTACGATAGTTCCAGCGTGCATTTGGTGAAACATCATCGAGTACTTCATGGCGAATTCTGAAATTGAGTGGAGTGGCATTGAACCGGCAACGCGGGTGCGCTTGCGTAGGTTCCCACTCATTTGGCTCATACTCGCCGCGGTGATTTGCCTGGGATTTCAGTTCTCGGGAGAAGACAAGGACATCAAGAACACAGTCTTGATGGTGGGAACAATCATTTTCTCTCTTGGTCTATCGACTTGGATGCTGTTGTGCAGCGGGTTACCCCGTCGACAGAGATTGGCACTTGGCTTGATTCCTTGGGCGATCGGGATTGCATTTTTTTCGGCGATTGAACTGGTCAACAATGGCGACGTGGGCTTCGTGGGCTGGCAGTGGCGGTGGGGCGCTAAGCATGACGAGACGTTGTCGGTTCCTGTAACTGTGACCAATATCATTCAAGATTGGCAAACAACTCCGCACGACTATCCTCGATTTTTGGGCAATGGCTATTGGGCGGAGGTTCCTGGAGTGGAGCTTGCGACCGATTGGTCGGTGAGCCCGCCGCACGAACAATGGCGCTCTGATGTGGGGGCAGGGTGGTCTGGCTTTGCGTTGGTGGGAGACTATGCCATCACGCAAGAACAACGGGGCGATCAAGAGCTTGTCGTTTGTTATCGCATTAGCACCGATAATCCTGAAGGTGAAACAGTCTGGAGCCACGCCGATACGGTCCGTTTTGATCCGATCGGCGCAGGAGCCCTGGGCGGCATTGGACCGCGTGCGACTCCCACAGTTTTTGATGGCAAAGTCTATACGGTTGGAGCCACGGGAATTTTTAACTGCCTTGATGCGCGGTCGGGCAAAAAATTGTGGGCTCACGATACGCATGCCGAAGGAAAAATCGACAACATCATGTGGGGGAAAGCGAGTTCCCCGTTGATTGTCGAGCAAACGGATGGTCCCACCTTGGTTGTGTTGAGCGTCGGTTCGCCGACCGGTTCGCTGGTCGCCTATGATGCGGAATCTGGGAAGATCATTTGGTCAGCTGGACAAAACCGTTCGTCTTACGCCTCGCCCGTGCTTGCTGAGTTGTTGGGCGAGAAGCTGATTTTAAGCATCAATGAAGATTTGCTGACCGCCCATCGTGTGGCGGACGGGGAGATCGTGTGGGCCCATGAATGGCCTGGAAACAGCGACAGCGATGCCACGGCTTCGCAGCCGATTCCGTTGCCCGGTGACCAGCTGTTTTTATCCAAAGGCTATGGAATTGGATCTTCACTTCTGCAATTGTCGCGGGATGAAGGGGGGAAGATTGTGGCCGAGCCTTTATGGAGCCCAACGATCCGCAAGGTGATGAAGACCAAAATGGGCAACGTCGTCATTCGCGACGGTTATGTTTATGGCCTCGACGGAGGCATTCTTCAATGCATCGATCTTGAAGAAGGTAAGAGTCAATGGAAGAAACGCCGCGTTCCCGCGATCGGTCATGGCCAGATCATGCTGATTGGCGATGCCTTGGTGGTGCTTTCCGAGGCCGGGGAACTTATTCTTATCGATCCAAATCCCGAGGAATATCGAGAGCTTGCCGCGATGCGAGTTTTTCCGCCCGAGCAGGTCACGTGGAATAATCCGGCCTTTAGCGCCCCATACTTCCTGCTAAGAAACAACGAGCAAGCTGTTTGCCTCAAGATGCCAATGGTAGAAAAGTCCGTCGCAACGGCGCAGAAGTGAACATCATTTGGGGGCGTTTTCTAGTAGCCAATCTTCCAGAATGATTTGCTCGACATAGGGCGCGCGGAGCAAATTTGTTCTTGCCGGAAGCAAGCCAGCCAGCCACGAGTTTCTTGCAATACCCGATACGGCTCGCAAGCTGAGGCTGCTAAACGAATTGCCGCGGGTTTGCTCGCGAACATTTTCACTGAGGCGGTTGAATGTCGCGAGAATGACGTTGGGTTCGGGGCCAACGTGAATCACGGTTTCGATGCCCGCGGCTAAGGTGTAATCCACCGCGTCCCAAAGTCGTTGAGGATGGTCGACCCAATCTCGCAGGATTTCCCGGGGTGAAGTGTCGATGTAGCTCTGTTTTCCCGTGACAAGTGAGAGGACAGGTGGGGAAGGGGGGACGTTGCCATCGGGCAAGGTTTCCATCATCAGCGATGCACGATCGGGAATATATCGTTGTCGGGCAATTGCTGTGTGCAACGGCGGCCAGCGATGCTCATTGACGCGCAACTGGGCACGGTGCGGCAGCGAATGCTTCATCAAAGCGCGAAAACGATTGATTGTGTCGCGTTGTCCCAACAACAAATAACTGTTCGGCGAGAGAATCGAAGAAACACCAATGGTTCCCTGACCTTCGCAGGTAATCAGTTCGCAAAGTCGCTCGACTTGGGTTTGCTTGATCGATGGCCCACGGGAAAAAAGCACGCCCATTGTGACATCGGCCGCGAGTTCAACCGCATCGGCAGCCATTGCCAGCGGGACGCGAATCATGTGATCGGGAGCCATGATGCCCGCGCAACTCACCGCGACGAGTTCTCCAAGACTGTAGCCAAACGACAAGCCGACGCGAGTCGTGTCGATTTCGTGAATCTCTTGCAGCAAACGAAGCTGGGCGACTTCGGCCGCAACAATCAAAGCAATGGCTTCGGCGTAGGTCTCAATCCCAAATTCTTGACGATCGGTGACGTGCTGGACCAAATCGACACGTTTGTTCGTAACTTCCGCACAGACATGGCCGAATCGAACTAGCTCATATTCGACGATGCTTCGATATGCTGGCACATCGAGCAATTCGGGCGTGCGGCCCAAATTAGTTACGTTGTAGCCGCGAAAGGCCAACGCGGCATGTGAAAGTTTGTTTGACAGAGTGGCTGGCATCAAAGGCGGCCCTGGTCTTGCATGTTATGAGAATGCTATCGGTTTTACGCACGAGCAGGGATAAGCGTTCTTTTTTATTCGTGATTTGTCTACGGTGTGGACTGTAGCAGTTGTAGGCATGATCTCAATCAGTCACTTGGAATTTCATCTCGAAAAATGAGCCTGGAAAGCAAGAAAACCATTAGTACCTAGGGAAAACCGCGACCCTCTCCCGAAGGATTTGAGCTATTTTTGTGTTGAGATTTCGCTGATCCCTCAGCAAATCGAACGCCAACGATCACACCAAGGACGAGGGAGAATATGCTTACTGCTCAAGACATCATGACCGACAATGTGTTGACCATCAGCCCGAATGCGACGGTGCAAGAGGCAATTGAAACGCTGATGCGCAGGAAAATTTCGGGCTTACCGGTGGTTGATGACGACGGCAAGTTGATTGGCGTGATTACGGAGTTTGCACTGTTGGCCATGGCCTACGACGTGGACGTTCGGCAGGAAAAAGTTATTAAGCATATGACCACGGATGTGATCTTTGTTGCCCCTGACGATCCGATTCGCAAGGTGGCAGACCTGTGCATTATGCACCGCGTGCGGCGTATCCCTGTGGTTGAGAATGGGCAGATTGTCGGCCTGATTTCGCGGCGGGATGTGCTCAAGGGTATTTACGAAGCCACCTTGATGGCGTGTGTCCTTTAACTAGTTCGCAATTAAAAAAGAGTACGTCAACTAATGCGAGTTCCTCACGTCGTTGCCGTGCTCTTGCTGTTTTGGCTGACGGGTCTTAGCGCATCGGCCCAAACGGTGCTGATGTTTACTGATACTAGCACTCTTAACGCGGGTGAAACCGCGCGCCGGACTCAGTTGCAATCTTGGGGTTTCACGGTCAATACGATTCTCGACAGTGCTAGCCAAGCCACGATTGATGCGGCTACTGCGGTGGCAGATGTCGTGTATATCCCATGTACGGTGACCGACTGGGAATTAGCGGACAAACTTCGCACCTGTTCCAAAGGGGTTGTTTGCGAGGAACGCTATCTCGATGACAATTTCGGCCTGTCGACCGCACCTGGCTGGGACACTACGTCCTACACGCAAATCAGCATCACCAACAACACCCACGAAATTACCAGCTCTTTTAACACTGGCAATCTAACGATTTTCAATTCCTCGGGCCAGCCGATGACGTTGATGAATCCGACCTATGCCACAGGGCTTACAACGCTTGCAGAGCAACATTGGGGCAACAAGGCACTCACGGTAGTTGATATTGGCGCAATTTTGGCTAACACGGTTGCCGGTAACAACACGGCTACCGGCCGAAGGGTCCATCTTCCGTGGGGGGGCGACAATTTCAATTGGAGCGTGCTCAATTCCGACGGTTTGCTGATACTCCAAAAGTCATTGCAATGGGCCACGGGCAAAAGATTGCTGCTGCACTACAAGCTCGATCACACGAGTGGCACGTCGGTGACAGACTCATCGGGTGATGGGAACGCGGGGACCGTCACAGGGACGGCAACTTGGGTTTCGGCGATACGCGATAATGGGTTTGATTTTAACGGCACATCAAAGATTCAAACCAACAGCGAGTTGGGCAATCCGGCGAATGTGAGCATGGCGGCATGGGTGGATCTCGACGCTGCTGATTCATCGGGCGCGGAGATCGCTTCCATCGGCGACCATGTGAATTTACGCCTGACAGCCAACTCGGTGCGTGCTGTGCTTTATAACGGTTCTACGTGGCTGACTACGAGTGCCACGTTTGCCCCCGTAGGCGCGGGTTGGCATCATTACGCCTTTACGTTCGATGACGCTGCGGACACGCTCAAAATTTATATCGATGGTGTTTTGGTAACGACTGCTACTGTAACGGCTACAATTAACTACAGTGGTCAAGGCACGGCGACCGTTGTGGGGCGGCACGGCAATGGCGCCGCGATCTACGACATGGATGGTCGGATCGATGACGTGCGAATTTACAATTACGCATTATCGCAAGCGGAAATTGCCGCGATTTACGGCTTGGTCGGGCATTTCAAACTCAATGAAACCACCGGCACGACGGCTGCGGATTCTTCGGGGGCTGGAAATAACGGCACCGTGTCAGGAACGACAGGGTGGGGAACAGCGGTACGCGGTAATGGTCATCGCTTCAATTACACAAATGGCGACGATTATGTGACAATTCCCAATTCGAAGTCGTTGCAAGACGTGCAGGAAGATGACTATTCACTTTCCATGTGGTTTAAGCCAGCGAGCGTGCCGCCAGGGACAGGAACTACGAACGACGGTACGTACGCCTTGGCTATGAAGAACGGGGCCATTTGCGGACTTGGGTATACGTACGAACAAAAATTTGGGATGTCTCATCCGTTCTCAGATGGAAGCATTCTGCAAACGAATTCCTCGAACACATTTGCGTCGGGAACATATCATCACGTGGTGGTCGTGGTAAAACGAGCGACCGGCAATCTCTCACTGTATGTCAACGGCCAACTGGAGTCGAGTCAATCTTTCACGCCCAACAAAGCGGCTTTCGAGCAAGGGACCTCAACGTGGAAGTTAGGTATCGCTAGCCCAGGAAGCGGTACTAATAAGTTCGCAGCCGATGGGACTCTTGATGATGTGCGGATTTACAACCGGTCCCTGACGGCACAGGAAATTGCACAGCTCTATGGCAATGCTGGGTATTGGAAGTTGGAAGAAATATCGGGAACAATAGCCGCGGATAGTTCAGAGGCCGAGAATCATGGCACATTCACGAGTAATCCGACGCTGGGGCAAACCGGCGTTTATGATTTAGCCACGACTTTTAATAGCGCCACTTTGGCCGAATATCTATCACTGCCGCGAGCAGTAATCCATGATGCCTCGACAGTTTCGGCGTCGTTTTGGATTAAGACGACTCACACAGGTGAGCAAAGTATCGTAAGCGGTAATAACAATGCGAAGGACAATGAATTTTTGTTGTTTTTCGGCAGCCACACCGAATTTCGTATTTATTGCCACGGCAATACCCAGTCATGGACGATTCCTTCGATTGCCGATGGCAGCTGGCATCACATTGCCGTTGTTTCGTCGGCTGATACGAACAAGACAACGATGTATCTCGACAAGGTTTCGATGGGTACCAAATCGATCAGCGCGGGGAGCACGCCCTACTCAATTGATGTCGGTGGTTTGATCGTTGCTCAAGAGCAAGACAGCGTCGGCGGAGGGTTCAGTAATACTCAGTGCCTCCGCGGAACACTCGATGAACTGCGGTTGTATCAAAGGGCCCTCAGCGATCAGGAAATTGGCGAGTTGTTTGGCTTAATGGGTCATTGGGCCTTTAACGAAGGCACGGGAACAATTGTCGCTGACTCCTCGGGTGCCGGCAATAATGCGTCAGTTAGTGGAGCGACTTGGAGCAGCGATTGCGCCGGCAACACGGCTTTAGATTTTGATGGTTTCAATGATTCGTCAGTAACAACAAATAATTTTGATCCACCCGCTCAAGGTGCGGTGGCCTTTTGGTTTCGTAGCACCGGTACTCCGGCCAGAAACCAACGCTTATGGGGGATCAAGGGCAATTATGAGGTGTGGCAAGGCTCCGACGGATTGATTAGCTGCGATCTCTCGACCAATGGGTCTAAGGGTGGCTTTATTACAACTACGCCGTTGGATTTTGAGGACCGGTGGTATCACGTGGTTGCTCAATATGATTCCGACACCGACAACTATTCGATTCATATAAACGGGGAATTACACAAGACTGGACTTTCGACGACTGTCATGAAAGACCAAACTCCCGGAAAGTTGCGGTTTGGCTCTGGTACGGGAAGTCTAAACAACTTCGAAGGCTCGATCCGCGATTTTCGTATTTACAATCGGCCCATGTTTAACTCTGAAATTGCCAAGTTGGCTGGTGTGATCGCGAGATGGCAACTCAACGAATCGAACGGGACCGTTGCGATCGATTCGAGCGTTAGAGGTAACAATGCGACTTATGTAGGCAATCCTACATTGAACGTGGGGGGGACGAACTCCGCGAACGGGACGGCGGTTGAGCTGAACGGATCGAGCCAATATGTCACGGCTAGCAAGAGCTTGTTGAACGGATTGCAAAAATTCTCGCTCTCTGTGTGGGTCCGCCCCGATAGCCTGACGCCTGACAAGTCGTTTGTTGGCCAAAACGGCTTGATCGAGTTGGGTATCGATACACAGACGGACCGCATTGATCTTTGGACCAGCAATGGGGGATCGTTAAGTGTAACAGCACCGTTGGCGATGTCCAAATGGTCGCATGTCGTCGCAGTGGGAGAAGGCACAAACTTGCGCCTCTATGTGAACGGCAGCGAAGTCGGTTCGGGGGGATCATCGACCTCGAGTTACGGCACCAACACAGGAACATTCAAGATTGGTGAAGGAGTGTTAACCGCGTCGGGAGGCTACTTTGATGGACGATTCGACGACGTGCGAGTTTACAGTCGTGCGATCTGTCCCGGTGAAGTCAACGCAATCTATCAAGGGGGACGGCCAGCGGGGGTGCGGATTATTCGCTGGATCGAAACGCGGTAGTTTTTGCAATCGGGCAGCGAATCTTAGTGGTCGCCTGGCACCGAATCGATCGTATGACCGTCAATCCGATGAGTCGCTGAGTTCAACGAATAAGCGGCACCTGAGACTGGGCAAACCGGCAAGCCTGCGGGCAGATAATTGGTCGTGGCAACGTCGCTGAGACTCGTGGGAAAGCTACCATTGTCGAGGTGATACCGCTCAATTGCGGCATTCAACTCTAAACGATTATGACGGCAGGCTTTGCACTTCGCGGTGTCGGTCGACTGGGTGACGCGAGAAACCACGATTGCCGCAATCACAGCGATCAACGTAACAACCGTCATCAATTCAAGCAGCGAGAAGGCTTGCTGCGGTCGCAGTATTTTTGAATATAGGGAGTGAGTTGACATCTTTGATGGCCTGATCGTGACCTGGCTTAAGGCCCTGGTTGCCTTGAGAATATGTACAGAATTGTAGCTTCTCGGATAGCGTTGTAAGAAAATGAGTTCGGATTATGAGAGGCAACTCTTGGGGGATGTAGCAGTTGATCTGATTTTGCGGTCTGCTGGCTTCTCAAACACAGCAACGCATGGTCAGTCCGCACTTCTGTCTTTGACTGGACGGGCCAGCAAGCTACGGTTGTGCGTTGGAATCCGCCCCATCAGCCGTTAGAAGCTTTGCCCCCAAGTTGCGACAACTATGTCTCACCATCACTGCACGATCTTGCTTGTGGAAGAAGAACCCATTTTGCGGGAGATAACCACGTTTCGGTTGGAGCTACTAGGCTACGAGGTCTTTGCGTGGGAAGGTGCCAGTCAGGCCAGTGAATGGTTACTAACGCAAGTTCCCCAAATGATTGTTGTCGGACAAGTTGCTGATGCGGGTGCGTTTGAGTTTTTGAACCAGTTGAGTAACGAACCACGGACAAGTGAAATCCCGGTGATTTATTTGTCGAGTAGTTCGGACTTGGAAGACGTGCAGAAAGCGTATAACGCTGGTGCCGACGAGTTTCTAGTGACCCCCTTTGATCCGCTGATGTTGGAAAAGAAAGTTCAGAATCTTGTAGGTGCTACCTACACCGCGAAATCATAACATCTTTTGAGCATTGTTGAGTCATGGCACGTCTTGGCGACATACTGGTTAAGCATGGTTGGATTACCGAAGGGCAAGTCCAAAGTGCTCTTTCCGCGCAAGGCTCGGAACGTGGCCTCTTAGGAACAATTCTCGTTCGTCGTGGCCTGATCACAAGCGATCAACTGGGGCAGGCTCTCGCAGAGCAATACGGTGTCCCGTTCTTCGACATTGTTCCTGAAAGCATCAACCCCCAAGTCGTACGTTTGCTGCCTGAAGAATTGGCTCGCGATCACAAAGTTGTTCCTGTAGCGGTGGCTGGACGTTCGCTGCAATTGGCCATGATGGCTCCGGACGACATCGACGTGATCAGCGAAACAGAGTTGATCACCGGTTACAAAGTCGTGCCGTTGGTGGCCTTCCAAAATGCCATTGAGGGCGCTCTGGACCGTGGTTTTGACGACCGCGTGGTGGCTCGGCAAACGATCGTTGACATGAAGATGGCCGATCTGGCTGCGGCTGAAAGCATGATCGGCCAAGAGCTGACCAATGAAATCACAATCGATGAAGATCAAACCCCTGTGGTTCGTCTTGTACGAGCCATTCTCATGGGTGCGATCAACGCTGGTTCGAGCGATATCCATCTCGAGCCGCATCACCCCGAAATGCGGGTACGATACCGCGTCGACGGCCAATTGCAGGCCGTGATGACAATTCCACGCCATATTGAAGAATCGGTCGTCGCGCGCATTAAGGTTATGGCTGACATGGACACGACCGAAAATCGCCGGCCTCAAGACGGTCAGCTCAGCATTAACGAAGTTACGGGACGCGTGAATTTCCGCGTTAGCACAATTCCCACTGTAGGTGGCGAAAAAGTAGTGATGCGTCTTCTCGACGAAGGCAGCCGTATCTTTCAGCTCGATCAATTGGGAATGTATGACCGCGACCTCAAAAAGATTCAAGGCTTGATCGACAAGCCGCACGGCATGATCGTGGTTACCGGACCCACGGGTTCCGGTAAAAGTACAACGATGTATGCGTTGCTTTCCAAACTGAATGCCGTGAGCCGTAATATCGTGACCGTGGAAGACCCCGTCGAATATCGACTGCCTGGGATCAATCAAGTTGCTTCCGACAATGAACATGGGCTGGGTTTCGCCAACGCACTGAAGTACATCATGCGCCAGGACCCCGACGTGATCATGCTCGGTGAAATCCGTGATCACGAAACAGCTTCAACCGCCGTGCAAGCCGCCCTGACAGGGCATTTGCTTATTAGCACGCTGCACACTAACGATGCCGTAGGATCGGTGGCGCGTCTCAACGACTTGGGTATCGATAGCTTCAAGACGGGTGGCGCGCTATTAGGTGCAATTGCTCAGCGTTTGTTGCGGTCGATCTGCAATCAATGTAAGGAGCCTGTGAATCCTAACGAACATTTTCTCAACGCCCTGAGCCATAGTTTGGACATACCCGCCGAAACCGTGTTTTTTGCCGGGCGAGGGTGCAAGAAGTGCTTGGGAACGGGCTACGCTGGTCGTATTCCCATCTACGAAATCATGACCGTGACGCCAACACTTGCGATGGCCATCGAAAAGGGTTTGCCAAGCTCGAAGTTGCGAGAAATTGCCGTGCAGGAAGGTATGGTCGAACTGGCTACGGCCGGTTTGGAACAGGTTCTGGCGGGCCACACGACCGTGGAAGAAGTTTTCTACAAAATTTCAGGTTAGTCGATCGTCGCCATGTCACGTCACAAGCAACTCGCACTAAGCTCGGCACATGCCACGAATTCATCGGGCTCGTTCCAGCTCGATCATTGGTGGATGAAACTCACTTCGTCGTCGAAGACGTCCGAGAAATTAAAGCCCCACGAGCTGACATTTATTCTGCGCACCTTGTCGACATTGGTCAGCAACGGTGTGTCGCTCCCGAAAGCTCTCGGAACACTGGCTCGCGAAGAAACGCTGGCGAAACATCGGCAATTACTGGAAATATTGCGGCGAAAAGTGGAATCGGGCGTTCCCTTTAGCACTGCACTCGCCGAGTTCCCACAAGTCTGCGATCCGATTACTACCAGTCAAATTCGCCTGGGCGAACGGTCGGGCACTTTGGCAGACACTCTCCAACACCTTTCAGAGAACCGTGGCAAGAGCGCGGAACTCAAGCAAGCAGTTATCAAGAAGCTCGCTTATCCCGTGTTATTGATTACCCTGGGCAGCGGTTTGTTGACTTTTTTGTTGATGTACGTCGTGCCAGTATTTGAAGAGACTTATGCAAAAGCCAAGGTTCCACTGCCACTGATCACCCGTATTTTGATTCAATTTTCTGGGATCATGCAAACATATGGCCCCTGGGTGATCGGAATTGGAATTCTTACAGCGGCAGCAATTCAGCAGCTCCGGAAACGGAGCGAATTTGCCGTGATGATCGATCGGGCTTTGCTGCGGGCCCCGTTATTCGGCAATTGGATGCGCGATATGGCTGTATTGCAGCTTATGGAAGTGCTGCACAGTTTGATGGCGGCTGGTTATACATTGGCCGAAGCCGTGAGGGAAACGGCGTCATCTGTTAGTAATCGAGCAGTCCGACAGGGTGTCAATGATCTTCAAGTAGCGATCAATCGCGGCGAAAAATTCAGCCGCGAGCTAGAACGGCACGAAGACTTGTTTCCTCCAATTGTGAATCAATTGGTGATCGTGGGAGAAAGCACTGGGCAACTCACTCGCGCCACGAAAGATATTTGCGATTACTTGCGGCGTGAGATCGAGCGAAAAAGCAGCCTTGTGGTTGGGGCGCTGGAACCGATTCTAACGATCGGACTTGCCAGTGCGATTGCAGTTGTGCTCCTAGCAATCTACCTACCCATGTTCGACATGGTGAACACCATCAAGTAAGCGTAACCCACGGGTTTTGTCATGGATAAAAAGTACATTTACGGGTTTTCTTTGGTCGAGCTGATGGCCGTTTTGGCGATTGTTGGGCTATTGGCGGGAATCATCTTGCCGCGCGTTGCGGGAAGTGATGAACAAGCCAAAGTTGCCGCCTGTAAAACCAATAAGGGTGATATCGAGATTCAAGCGGAACTTTGGATGCACAATACAGGCAGCTGGCCGGCAGCCAACTTGAGTGACATTGGATCAGATATGAGCTACTTCCCAGAGGGCGCGCCAACATGCCCAGTGGATGGTGGGAATTATACGATTGATCCTAACACGGGTAGGGTTTCCGGGCACAATCATTAAAAATCAAAAATTTTTCTTGTGTCACGAATCGTAACCTAAGTTTCCTTAGTAAGCGGTAAAAAACGCAGAAAATCTGGCAGCTTTTGCCTCACCACATAAGTCCCTGTTTGAGGAGTCACTTACCATGAAGTCGCGGAACCAAAGCAAGACAGGTGGTTTTTCGCTGCTTGAGTTGTTGGCCGTTGTGACGATCCTCGGCATCATTGCCGCGATCATCATTCCACGTGTCTCGATTTCGAGTGATACCGCCAAGGAACGCGTCAGCGAGCATCACAAAGCGACAATCAACGCTGCCGTGGAAAGATATTACGTCGATAATAGCACTTGGCCTGCGGCTGATCTTTCTGATATCGGTAAAGATCCGAATTACTTCCCAGATGGTCTCCCGACCAATCCCGTGGATGGCTCGGCTTACTCGCTCAACACCACGACCCACCGCGTGAAATAGCCCGACGGGCAGCGAAGCCTATGGCTTGCCAACACACAGAATCGATTTTCATGGCTCGGCGCACTCCGGTGCGTCGAGCTATGAGCTTTTTAGAACTGGCCGTGGTAGTTTCCATCGTGGGACTGTTAAGCATATCAGCTATAACATCCTTTGGCAGTTCGACCCTCAGCAATGGGGGGGCCGAAGGTTTTGTTCGTAAATTGTCTTTAGCGCTGACACACGCTCGTCGAGCCACGATTTCTACGGGCGACAACCATTATCTTCAACTCAGCCCTTCCGCAACAAATGCCACGAGTTTTACGCTCTACCGGCGCACGAGCGGTGGAAACGTCCCGGTGGATACGTCGAGAGCTGTACCCCAAGATGTCACTGTCAGCTCGTCGCATGCGGTTCTTGAGTTCGATTTCGATGGGGCGGCACTTGGCGGCTATTCGATTACCGTGGCAGGCGATCAACGTAGTTGGAATCTTTCCGTCGTAACACTCACCGGCAGCGTTTCTGTAACAGAGAACACTCCGTAGTATCTGAGCCGATTATTACGGTTGCGGACACGGTTCCGTAACCTATCTTTTCTAGGCATTTCGAAACATGTCGCGTGCAAGGTCTCGCTATGGTGTCGTGGTCAACACAGACGGTGAATTCCAACAATCTCGGTAAGAAAATTACTGCGAGGGCAGGATTCTCATTGTTGGAAATGGTGATGGCCGCCACTTTGGTCGCGGGAACATTGGTTCCAACAATGGCCGTCATGCGCGACGCCATGGCCAAAAGTCGCGATCTCAACAGGCGCAATTTGCTATCGAACTACGCGGTGAGCGTGCTTGAAACACAAGCGGCCACAACCATGACAAATTGGACGAACACAACAACCACGGGGAATTTCGCTGCCGATGGCCATGCGAATATCCGTTACAGCGCTATTCGCTCGGATGCAAGCGCAAGCGGTGGTCTTACGGGTCAGTTGATGCACATTCGAGTGACTGTCTTTGACGATGCGGACAGTGACTCGACGTACGATGACAACGAGTTGAGCGTTTTGTATCGGACCAAGGTGGCTAACCTGCAATCCTACGTTGATGAAGAATAGACAAACCAAACACGGCTTCACTTTACTTGAGCTCATGGTCACCACGGCCATGCTGGCTGCGTTGACGACTGCCACGATGGTGTTGGTGCGGACTTCTTACGCGGCGTGGAATCGCCATGAAGAGGATCAAGAGACGCGGCAAGCTGGGATTGCCGTACTACGCCATATCGTACGGCATGTTCGTCAGGCGACCGCAGTTTCTGCTATTTCATCGGCCACGGACAATTCCGGAAGTTTATCTATTCTGACGCCCACTGGTCAGACTCTAGTCTGGGATCATGACTCGGGCACGAAGCGAATCTTGTTTGGAGTAACAAATGCCGATCAGGTACTCGCTACCGGCATCGAACAGCTGAATTTCGTGGGTCTGCGTACCGATGGCACGACTGCGAGCACTGACGTTGGGTTAATTCATTCCGTCCGAGCTACGACTGAAGTTCAGCTAGAACGACCCAATGGACTCGAACCGGTTGCCGCATCTTGCCAAGCCTGGTTGAGGGCGTGGTAGCTATGAACACTTCAAAGCGAAACTCAAAAACGAGAAGCGGGGCCGCGCTTGTGTTTTGCATGTTTATTCTGACGTTGGTCACACTCATGGTTGTGAATGTGCTGGACACAACCACGCTGGAGCTGTCAACGCTCAGAAATTCCATGGATTATGAACGAGCAATGTACCTAGCCAATGCCGGTGTTCATCACATCGCGGCTACGTTGGAAACCAACAGCACTTGGCGTGGCACGGTGACTGATGGATCATTTCCGGCTGACGATAGCTACTTCGCCGAAGCCGTTGATGGGCCCGATTCCACGGTGATTGTTACGTCGAGCGGCGTTGCCGGCGACGTGGTCCGCAACTTACAAGCAACGATTGAACTTTAATTTGAGTAGCACAGATGTCCGACAGACGAGCAAAAGCTGAACGGCGGCAAAGCCGCGAGCGACGCCGACCGCGAGAGCGCCGTAAAGGCACTGACAATCGAATTGCGGTTATTGAGTTGGCTGAATCCGATTTGCGTGTAGCCATATTGCAGCGTGCCGCCAATGGTGGTCGCGACCAAGTGGAAGCCTTAACAATTCCTTGGCGTGAAGAAGCAAATTCACCGAATTCGGCTGAAGGCCAATCTGAGCTGTCTACAGCTTTACGTAAGCTTGTGGAACAGCACAACCTCGCTGGTTGCTCGGTGCGTTACGTGCTGGGTGGACGCTATTGCGTGACCAAAGCCATCCTTGGTTCCACGGAGGAGGTTCGCCACGAACTTCAACAGCTCGAACAACGCAGCCAGCTTTATTTGCTGCTTGGTACTGGCGAAAAAGTCACCGTGAGCCATTGCAAACCGCTCGACGCCCGACATACCTATGCGGTGGCTTCTGTCTGCCATGCGAAAACGCTTGACACCTTGTACGAAGCGAGCGAGCGAACCGGCCTGCGAATCGAATCGATTGAGCCCGCGCTGGTGGCCAATAGTCGCGCAGTAGGACGCTTGCAGAATGCTCCCGACCAACCCACGCTATTGATTCATATAGATAATTCGACGGTTGAAATCGGGGTCTGCCATCGGGGACGTTTGTTGCTGGAATATCGCCCAGGTTCCTGTGAAACTCCTGAAGAACTGATCGAAGTCGTTCGCACTCACTTTGGCCGATTGGAACGACATGTTGGACGTCTCATGGGCGAAGCGACTCCCAAATTACGGCATGTCTATCTCACGGGTGAACGTCAGCAGATTCAAAGTGTGCTGAGTGCCCTCGGCAAGGTCGAGGACATGGAACTGGAAATCGTTTCACCTGCAGAGATACAAGCGACCTGGCAGATCACGGCAGGGGCCAGCGATCCCTCCACGATCCCGGCACTGGGCGCAATGCTCGGAACATATTTGCCCGCAGGCGAATCCGACGCTCCCAATTTCATGGACCACATCATCGCGGTGAGCCGTGAGCCGATGAAGCCGATTCTCATACGCAGCGCGATTCCTATCGCTGCCGTATTGCTTGTGGCACTGGGTTTAGCCGGCGTCGACTTTCACCAGCAGCGTGCCTTGAATGTATTGCAGGAACAACTTGATGAACTCGCCGTGGCCCAAAACCGCGCTCGAGAATTACGGTTACAACAGGCCGCTTCGGAAGCCAAGCTCGACCAACTTAATAGACTCGCCAGTCAGCTCGTTTCACCGCCCAATGCCGAAATCATGCGCCGGATTGCCCAGTGTATGCCGAGCGACGTATGGCTAAGCTCGTTGAGCTATAGCGATGACGACACGCTAGCACTTAAGGGCTCCAGCTATTTGGAAGCCGGTGTATTCGACTTCGTTCGCTGGCTCGAATTGGCTCCTGGTTTTGATAGCGTAGCCCTCCGTGGAACCAAAAGTGGTCAATCCGTGGCAGGACCGACTGTTGACTTTGACGTTGAGTTAAGCCTGGCAGACCCTAACGCCCCCGCCAAGAAGGTGGCCCGCCATGAATGAGACTTTGCTCCGTAGATTCTGCGAAAGCCGTCACCGCTCGCTAATCGTTGCAACCGTTACAATCCTCCTTGGTGTGGTGGTATTTACCACGTTGGCCGATGACTATTTTGACAAAAAGGAGAGTCGTAGGGCTCTTGCCGAAGAATTGGAAAATGCAAGACAGACGGCCAAGCAGCTTCCCCAGTTGGAGAAGCAAATGGCCACGGTTGCCGAAGAGTTGGGGATCTTGGAGGGGCGCTCCGTTTCGGAAGAAACTGTGAGCACTTATCGCACTCGGCTCGTGGACATGATCCGCGAATCGAGTTGCCAAATCCGCCGCCTCGACGTGGCCGCACCTGTCCGCCGACCCTGGAAAGCTGGGGACAACCCCCTCCAGGAAGGAAACGTGAATGATTCGTCAGGGAAGACGACGCCATTTTTCCTGGAACGTCGCAGCATCCAACTTTCGGTGAACGGCAAAACGCACGACATCTACAGTTTGTTGGAACGCTTGCAACAGGATAACACATTGGCCCACCCCGAGCGGATGCAAATCCAATCAGACGGCCAAAATGGTGAAACGGTGACGATGGATCTGGAACTGCTGCTCTTTGCTTTGAGCAGACAAAGTTCCTAGTCAAGCAGTACGGCAACACGAGCAACAGTGTCAGGGAGGACACATGCCAACAAGAAGCGCGAGTCGAAGATTGCGCTCGACAGGCCAGGCGATGGTCTGTTTGTTGGCTCTTTGCTGCGCACTGAAGGAAGTGCTCCTCGCCCAAGAACCACTGCTGACTCCTCCCGCCCCTTCGCAGCAAAAGGCACACGTCCCACTCGAACAGGCACTCGATACCCGCGGCGATCTTTCGCTGCAAAATACGACGATTCAAAAGGCGCTCTTCACAATCGGGGCCACTTGGAACGTGAATATCGTCGTCGGCAAGGAAGTCGACGGCACGGTGAGCTGCATCTACACCCAAGCCCCGCTGCGGGAAGTCCTCGATGCGATCCTGCTCGCCAACGGCTATAGCTATCGAGCCGTCGGGCAAAGCCTTGTCGTGCAGAAGTCGCAGGAAGTGGGGAGCGCCAACCCGCTGTTTCAATCCGCTGCGATCCCTATTACGCACAGCGATTTGCAAGAAGTCGTCGAAGGAGCGCGGCTCTTGCTGAGCAGCCAGGGCCAACTTCAGTCGATGGAATCGGCGAACAGCATCTTGGTTGTCGACTTTGCCGACCGAGTCGAATCGATTCGGAATTTTGTGGAACAGATGGATGCCGCTGCCTCGAAGTCGACCGGGGGCATTCCGTCAGAGTCGTACAAGAGGCTGCAAGTCGCTTACTTTCATACTCAATACATACCCGTTGATAATACTAAGCCAGCGCTCACGGCCGTACTGAGTGCGACGGGCAAACTTGCCACGATGCCCGCGGAAAATCGGTTGGTTGTGGTCGACTACCCTTCGAACATTGACATGGTCAAACGCGTGCTCGAAAAGATCGACCGCCCCCGCCCGCAAGTGCGCATCACCGGCTTGATTTACGACATTAGCCTGCAAGACGTCGAGCAATTGGGCATCAATTGGAATCAGAACATCAAAGGCAACGATGTCAACGCTGACGGTGTTCCCAACCAGGAATTGAAGCTCGATACGCAAACGCTCGCTCCGTTCAACGTGGGCTCGAGCGGCGGAGCGGTGACGGTGAAGAGCTTCACCACCAATTTCGATATCCGTGCGGTCATTCTGGCTTTGCAAAACGCCAAGGATGCCCGTTTGCTGGCCGATCCCAACGTGACGGTCGAAGAAAACGAGATGGCCGAATTGAGCAGCGTGCAGGAGATTCCTTTTCAACAAATCACGCAATCGGAATTGGGCGGGCAGATCGGCACGACGGCGTTCAAGCCCGTCGGCATCACATTAAACGTCACGCCGCAGATTGCTTCCGATGGCACCGTGAAAATGATTGTTAATCAGGAATTCAGCCGTGTGGCCGGTTTCACCGAAACCGACGATCAACCGATCGTCGACGCCCGCATTGCGACCACCACCGTCCGCGTGGCCAACAAGCGCACCGTCGTCATCGGCGGCTTGCGGCAACGGAGTGACACGGGAGATTTCAACGGCATCCCGTTCCTGAAAGACGTTCGCGTGATTGGGCCGTTGTTTCGGGCTCGTGATACCAATGTTCGCGAAAGCGAGCTCTTGGTGTTCCTCCAACCGGAGATCGTCGATTACGACCAAGTCATGAGTTCCCGCGAATACATGGCAGCCGAGACTCTTGATAGTCGGCTCAATGGCATTCCACTGGCCGAAGGGATGCCCAATTCCAATGGTGTGCCTTGTAACGAGCCGATCCCTTTCCCATCGATCGAAAGCGAAGAGATCTACCAAATCCCAGCTGAAGACACGGTGCCTGAGCAGGTGGATCTTACCAGCCAGCAAGAACCGTTGCGCAAGGATTTCGACGAACGGTACCGCACGACTGGCGATTCGGCGCCTCTGCGGCAATCGATCAGTGAGAAGGAACACACCGCCAAGAAATCGCAGGTCTGGACGCGGATGTTCAAAAAATAACGATTGTGCGGGCACATTTGCCGAATAATCAGGTGGCCGTTGGGGCGTGCTAAACTTGGTTGGATCATTCCCCTCGAAAGCCAAGTTTCCATGCCCGCAGTGCCAAAAACGCGAATCACGCTGCTCGTTGTGCTGGGCTGCGCGCTCGTTGGCTGCGGCGAGTCGAAGGTGGCTCCTCGAGCCGCGCTGACTCAAGCACCTGCTTTTACTGCGAAATCTGAGCCCAAGCCGGAGGTCAAACCTCAAGCGGACAAACCTGCACCAGCCAAGGTTGATACCAAGCCCGCGGAGAAACCGGCCGAAGTCGTCTTTCAACCACCGTATCCGCACCGCGAGAATTTGTTCCTCGCACCTAAGCGGAGTGCCAAGCACGAAAACAAACGGGGCATCGAACAATCCGTGGAGCTCCTGGGGTTTGCGAATGTCGACGGTCAGCGGGTGATCCTCTCGATCAACGGCGACGTCGTGCCGATGGCCGAAGGCGCACAAACGGCCGGGATCGAAGTTATCTCGATCCAACCCCCCGCGGTCGTCCTACAACGTGGCCGCGAACGTTGGCAAGCGACGTTGGAAAACTAACCGATTTCGGAACGCGGAATTCGGAATCCAGGCACATGCCATGGATTTCTTTCTGGCTAAGAGCTAATCGCTAACAGCTCTTCCTTCAGCTTTGCGAGGTTGGCCAGGTTTGCTTGGTTTGCGTCTGTCTCAAAGTGCAAAGCTGATTGCGGAGGGACTTTGGACCGTCGACTGTGGTTTATAAAGTCCATCGTCCACGGCCCTACAGTCCACTAAACTTTGTCATCTTGTTCAACTTCATCAACTTTGTCATGCCTTGCATTTGATCAAGTTACACCAGGTAAGCTGCGAATAGTCACTCCCCGGGGCGTAGTTTGAGCCGCTCCACCTTCAGAGGATTCACGGCACAATAGTCCACCGTCGACAGTCCTACCGTCTAGTCTTCCTAATCCCTTTTGCCCATAATATAGCAGATAGCGCGGCCAAATTCGAGGAGAAAGTATAGTGACTATCTAAATCACGGAGATACGGCGTACTTGAGAAATGGGAGAGATGCAGCCGGTTTACACCGGCCGCTCGCCGGGTTCGCTCGCCGTGGTTTCCCAGGGGTTGGTGGGTTGATGCTGCGGGGCGGGGTGAAGTTCTGCTTCGTCTTCGAGCACACGGGTGGGCAGCATCCGTGGACGATAGCTCACGTCGAGCGCGATCGTGCGGAGATTCAACAGTAGCATCAACAGTGCGGCTCCGCCGACGATCAACAACAGGATATTAGCTTCTTCAATCGGCCAACTTTGAATCACCGAAAAGAGAACCCACACAGGATTGGTGATTTGCAAGAACGAAAATTGTTCGCTGGAGCGGAGCGACGGCGTCATCAAATAAATCACCTGAGGGATGCCACAGGCGATTAGAAACAGCACGAGGTGCAACAAGAAACCGGCGGAGAGCTGCACGTAGGTGACCGTGCGGACCGCGGCGACGAGCAGTTTGCCGAGGCCGAGAAAGAACACGGCGTAGCACCAACTCAAGACGAGAAAATAGGCGAGGGCTTGCTGGCCGGGCCAGGCTAGTAAACTTGAAGGGGGCAACAAGAACGTGAGCACGAGCAGCGCACCGAGCACCGCGGTGAGTGAACCAATGGCAAACACAAATCCTGTATTGGGGCCCGGATTGAGCCAGGTGAGTGAAATGCGACCGACCGTGCTGGCGGGGAGGGTGCGGAGCATTCGCCGCGATAAGTGGGGCCATTCGCTCGTGAGCAACCAGCCCATCACAAACCAAAACATCATCGACCCAGCCGCGATGAACAAAATGGTTTGCATGTAGTCTTGCGGCCCCGTGAGGCTCAAGGGAATGGCGCTCATCCAGCCGATGAAGCAGGCTTGCAGCAAGAGCATGCGGATGCGCAGGGTGGTCGAGCGGTTCTCGCTCGGGAACGAAACCTGGGCGGTCGCGGCGGCATGGAGCAGGGCAAAAATCGCGACATAGAACGACAAGGCCGCGAGATTGGCCAGCCAAAACATGGGGCTCATGACGTCGACAAAATTTCGATCGACGAAATCTTCGATGAGGCTGATCGTGCCCAACAACACCAACGCCAAACAGAGTACGAGCAGCAGCGAGATCAGAGCTTGAGTATGTTTGACCTTCGCGCTCGTGCCGGCCAACAGTCCCAGCATCGAGAGGCCCATCGATTGGAACACGAAGTAGAGCAACATGAAAAATATCGTGGGGAGATCCACACCGCGGAGCAGGTAGGTAAACGCAATGCAGGGAGTGACCGCGCAGAGGTAGACCATCATCTGAACGGCGGCGGAGCCAAGTTTGCCGGTGATGATTTGCCCGGCGGTGAGGGTCGTGATCGAAAGCAGCTCGTAGGTGTTCTCTTCCTGCTCGGCTGCGAGCGATCGAAATGCCGAGAAGGGGATAATCAAAATCAAAGGGAACGCCAAGATGATGGCGTAAACGTAAAGCATCCGTGGGCCCGAGGCGACGTAATAGACATCGGGTCCGACGATGGCCACGACGGCGAAGCTGGCGGTCCAGCACGCGACCAACACCACCAAGAATGTGACGACAAATTGACGGCTCTTAAGGGCTTGGCGGGTTTCTTTAACCAGAATTGGGTTGAGGCGGTCGGCGTATTTTTCGAGTCTCACGAGCAGGTCGGAGAGCCAATTAGACTTTGCGGCGGATTGTTCGTTAGCAACAACGGCGGTACTCATTGCACTCTCCCTTCCGTGACGTGCAAGAACACATCCTCCAAGCTGCGAGTTTTGCTGGAAAACTCGTGCAGCGGAAAACCAGCTTCAATGGCTTCGCGGAGCAGGGTGGCTTGCTTATCTTGCCCACCACCGTGGGTGCAGACTATCACATCTCCGTCAACGAAGACTTCACTGGTATCGTCATGAGCATTGAGCCAAGCTAAAAACGGTGCTTGATCGCCCAGGACGCGCATTCGAACTCGGCTGGCTGCCTCGAAACGAGCGCTGATCTCGTCGACGCTCCCCGTGGCGAGTAGTTGTCCTTGTTCGATGATCGCTACCTTGTCACAGATCTCGGCAAGCTCGGTAAGAATGTGCGAACTGATGAGCACCGCTTTATCCATGCGAGCGAGCTGCTCGATCATGTCGCGCAGTTCGATGCGTGCCCGGGGGTCGAGTCCTGCTGCGGGCTCGTCGAGAATTAGCACCGAGGGGTTGTGAATCAACGTGCGACCGAGGCAAAGGCGTTGCTTCATGCCTTTCGAGAGGCCGTTAATAGGCTTTTCGGCCATCGTGTTGAGCAGCGTGAACTCCATCACCGAATCGATGGCCACGCGGCGTTCTTTACCGATAAGGCCATAGGCCCGCGCGAAGAAGTCCAGATATTCGATCACACTCACGTTTTCGTAGGTGCCGAAGTTGTCGGGCATAAAGCCCAAGCGTCGGCGCACACGGTCGGGATCGTCGACCACGGAGAAGCCATCGACAAACGCATCGCCGTAGGTCGGTTCGTCGAGCGTGGCGAGAATTCGCATGCTGGTGGTTTTGCCCGCGCCGTTGGGGCCAATGTAACCAAAGACTTCGCCGGGATAAACTTCAAAGCTAATATCTTGCACCGCGCGGGTCTTGCCGAAATAGCGGTGCAAGTTGCGAAGTTCGATCAGTGGTCGTCGTGCGTGAATCATTTACCAAACTCCTCGCACGACGTGAAAGCTGGTGTCCTCGGTGGCGGAGTCAATGCCGAGTGAAAGATCGATGCCGCGATCGGTGACCGCGATGTAACTGCCCGGCCCCCAACTTTTGGTCACGGCCGAAGTGATGGCGGAAATTTGCGTCTCCATCAAATTTTGCGAGAAGGGGAGCAGGTCGATACCGCTACCCAGCGAAAGCGATTCGATTGTTCCGGCGGGGAACTCGGGTTCGTTATTGGCGAGCAACGTGCGTAGTTTGAGCATCGCTTGAACTTGATCGCTGGGAGCGAGCGCGACGGATTTCCCGTTGCCGAGTTGCTCGCCGAGAAAAATTTTTCCGTCGTGATCTTCGACAACCAGCAGTTGAATGTTCGCCCCTAGTTGGTTCGTGGCCGTGAGTTTGTCGGCGGAGGGTTCAAATTGTATTTGCTTTTTCGTATCTCGGCTGGTGACGGTGAGGTATTGCGTGGGGGTGCGCGATTGCAGCCAACCGCGGGTGAGTTGTTGCGTGCCGTCCCACACTATCTCACGACGCTGGCCGGCATAGCGGCGGGCTTCGCGACGGTCGGTGAGACGCGATGACGGAAGGATCGGATAAACGAGGGCATCTTGGGGGAATTCCAAGCCGTCGGCGGGGGCGATCCCCGCGTAATAGGAAAGCCGCGACCAGCAGACGGCTGAGTCAGCGGTTTGATCGAGCAGTGTAAAACTGCGAGCGCGAACGAGCGTGCCGAAACCTTCGGATGTGAAACTGTAAATGAGCAGAAAC
The DNA here is from genome assembly GCF_041737835.1 of Bythopirellula sp. Classification (NCBI taxonomy): domain Bacteria; kingdom Pseudomonadati; phylum Planctomycetota; class Planctomycetia; order Pirellulales; family Lacipirellulaceae; genus Bythopirellula; species Bythopirellula sp. Next base: position 58,281 of record NZ_JBGSQY010000040.1, read on the forward strand.
ATCGTTGTCGCGAGCGCCGCGGCGGGAACGGTGAGCAACAGCAGCGGCAATTTTTCACGACTCTTGAGAAAGAAGTAGTTGATCGGACCGATGCCTAATACAAAGAGTGATAGCAGCACTTGAAACGAAGTGACCGGCGCGGTGCCAACGTCGGGGATTAAGAAGTCGTTGAAATTCTCGTTACCACGGCCGGGGTTCGTGCCGTGCCGCAATTCCCACGACAAGCGATCGGCTAGCAGCGACTGTGTGATGGCCCAGCGAATTTCCCGGGACTCTTGGCGGGAGATTGTTTCAGGAAACGCTAAGAGTGTGACTGTTCCCATGCCGAACGGGCGGGTTGTGAACCATTCGCGAGAATCTTCCGGGGCTTCTTGACCGGCAACGATGTTATTACTGACGGGCTCAGTGCTGGGTTGTCCATGGAGTTGACTGTATTTGTCGAGCGAGTCGCTCGCCGGATTATCGAGTTTCGGAAACCGCCAGCCGCGAGCTAGTAACGCATCAAAATCAAACTCTTGCGGTGTGTCGGAGGCAATTCCTAGTGCTTCTTCAATCCCGGGAGCGTCTTGAAAGTCTTCGGCGTTAGAAATGACCCACAGATTTCCTCCCGCGCGGACCCACTTTAACAACTCGGCAAGTTCGTCGGGATTTTTCTCACGCCGCGAAGCAAGATCGCTGGGACTCGTCACCGCCACGTCGATTGATGTGTATTCGCTCCAGTTTTCTTGTTGCACGTTGAACGTGGGGAGAAAGACTTCCGCGGGCCCGCCGCGAACATCGCGAAACAATCGAAACGCACTGAAGCCAATGTCGTCGAGCATCAGGACAGTGAAATTGTGGCCGGTGTTGGGACTGTTGAATGGAACTTGCGATTGGCAAAGGTCGTCATCGCGGACACCATCGACAAAGGTTTCGCAACCGATGGTTCGCCAATCCGAGTACTGCGGAACGGAGAGTGTGGTGCTGACCGACATGCTTCCCGCGGGGAGTTCAAAATATTTCTCGGCCACGATCACCGGTTGATCGCTGCGCCATTGGCCGGCCATGAAGCGAATCTTAATTTGTTTGTCGGCTTGTGACGGGGCTTGGGCAGTGACGCGGCAAGTAATCGGGCGATAGCCATGCACGCCGGCCCAAGTGGTATCAATCCGCAGGTCGAGACCTGATTGCTTGGAATAAACCATCGCACCGCTGGGGGATTGCGGCAGCTCGATGAGACCGCCGCTAGCAGCGAGGGCGGTTTGTGCCGAACCAACAAACGCAAGCAAACAGCACAGTTGTAGTCGTTGACGCAGCAAGCGAATGTTCACGAATCGATGGGGCATAGAATATTGAAGAGGACTGATTAAGTTTCGCTCGCGGGGGAGGCTGTTCCGGGAAGAAGTTGCTCGTCGGGACTCAGTTGCACGCCACCTTGCCGCGTACGGGCGGGTAACGATTGCGTGCCAATTACTCGGGCAGTTGCTGAAATCAGGACATACAGGCACCCATGCACCAGGACAATCACCAACAAACTGAACACCGCCATGCTCGCCGCGACGGCCCAAGTGTCGCCGGCTTGCGCGCGGACCAGCACGAGGCTGAAAAGCGCAAAGAAAGTCACCGCAGCGATGGTGGCACGTAGAGTAAAGCGGGGAAGGATCATAGTGCTATTGTCGCAGACGGAATCGGCTCTAAGCAAGTGTTTGGCAGGGGCGTGCTGGCTGAATCGTTGGGCGGATTAAGCCCCTGGCCGGTGCTGCGGCATGCCGTTAGCATAAAAAGCACAGCTAAGCCGCAGAAATCGTTGGAGGAGGCGTGATGACCAGCAAGTTTCTTGATCACAGCAGATTGATCGCGAAACCACAAGTGAGTAGGACACTTCTATTGGTGGCCTGTTTCGTAACTCATTGTTTCGCAGTTTCTGAATGCCGTGCGGATGTCGAAGCCTATGCGGGGCAGCCGTTTGGCGTGGGACGCGTCACCGTGCCCGTGTTTCGCGGCGAGCCGTCGCTCCCACTCAACGACGAACGATTTACAGCCTTGGAAGCGAGCGGCCGGGTGCTTTATTCGGTGGTCAAGGTCGAGCCAGCGCGGCAGTTCCTGCGCGGTCTCATGGGTATTGAAACACCTCGGAACGTGACTCTTTATTTTTTGTTTCGTGGCGACGAGCCGTTTGATTTGTCGGTTTATTCTCCGCTAGAGCAGGGTGCTCGGGTTACTCCACGCAACGATCCCCAGGGCCATCGGCGACTCATGGAAGAATGGTGGCAGCAAACGACCGAGCGTTGGTCGCGTTTGCAAAAGGATCCGCAGTTTCCACCGATCGCCGAGAATTTCTTGGTGGCGATGTTTGCAAGGCGATTGAATAGAGACATCCCCCCCGTCCCTGCCGGTTTGCTGGGACTGCAAACCGAAAAAGTCACGGCGCTCGAAAAACTGTTCGGTGGCGAGGCGGCACAACTCGGTTTGCATCGTGAGATGTTGCTGGGCACAGGCAATGTCTCTGACAAAGAGGTGCCACTCCCCGCGCCGGTAGCGTGGGAAGAACCCCAGATTGATCTGGCGGGTTTGGATGAAGTCGAAATCGAGCCAATGGCTGCGCATGTGCCGGAGGAGTGTTTCTATATTCGATTTGGTAACTTCACGAATTATTTTTGGTTTCGCGACTTGAGTACCAAGTGGGATGGCGATTTGCAGAACATGGTCATTCGTCGTGGACTGAAACGGCTCGCCACGAGCCGTATCGAACAGCAGCTTTCGCTCAAGGAAAATGCGCTCTCGCGGATTCTGGCCCCGCAATTTATTAGTGATGCCGCACTGATTGGGCTGGATCCTTACGTGCAGCAAGGGGCTGCGGTGGGAATCTTGGTGCAAGCTCGCAATAACCAACTGCTCTCTCAAGATTTCATGCGGCAACGCCGAGCCGCGCTGCAAGCTTTCCCGGATTCGGCAGAAACCACCGTGCAACTTGCTGGGCAAGATGTATCGCTCGTTGCCACCCCTGATGGCCGGGTGCGGTCGTACTATGCGCAGTCCGGCGATTTTCATTTGGTGACGACATCGCGAAAATTGGCAGAACGTTTTTTGGAAGTGGGGCAGGGGAAGGGATCGCTCGCCAGTTTGCCGAGTTTTCGTAATGCCCGCCGCGAATTGCCAATGAAGCGTGACGATACGGTGTTTGCGTTCGTATCTGAGAAGTTCTTCCAAAATTTATGCACGATTGAATATTGGGTGGAAGCCAAACGCCGTCGCGAGAGCATGCAGCAGCCGGAGGTAGTGGAACTCGCTCGCTATGCGGCCAAGTGCGAAGGAGGCAACGCGGAGACAATCGATGAGCTTATCGCCGCGAACATATTGCCAACGGGTTTTGGAGTGCGCGCGGATGGCAGCACTCTGGAACAAACCGACAATGGCGTGATCGATTCGCTCCGAGGTGCGCCAGGCTATTATGTCGCCGTGGGCGATCTGCCCCCGAAGGAATTCTCGCCCGCGGAGTTACAAGCTTATACGGACTTTTTGAATTCCTTTGCGGTAGAAGTTGGGCAGATGCCGCCGATTGCGTTTGGCGTGCAAAGGTTTCCCACTGAAACAGGGGACGTGCGGTCACTGGCTGTTGATGTGTTCGCGGGACCGTTGGGTAGTGTTAAATTGGGGAAAGTCATTGATTCGCTGGGTGAGCCAACCGATGAAAAGCTTGGGCCGATTGCCGGCAATGTTGCTTCGCTGGAAGTTTCGCTCAACTTGCCCGTGCCGTTGATTGGGGGTGAAACTCAGCCGCATCTGTTGTTTGCGGGACTGCGGGATTACCGTTCGCCGCTTGCCGTGAGCCAAGGCAAAGTCGTCGCGGGTTCGGAGCGAAGTGAATTAGTTCGCGGCTACGTAGGTGCTTGGCCGCGGCCGGGGATTTTGCAAATGCTGCAAGGCCCCGCTGGGCCACCGGGTGCCGAGCCCCAACCGCTGGGCGAGCAAATGTGGCATGCCCAGGCGGATGAGTTTTTACTTATCTCGTTCAAGCCCGACGTCATTCAACAGGTGCAGCCGCAGCTAATGTTCGAGCCAGCCGAGCGACCCGCGCAGGTGCGACTCATGATTGCCGATCTGGCGGATAAACAAATCGCCGAGACGATCAACGCTTTAGGTTACATGCGGGTGCGCGAAACTTCGGTCGCACCTAGTCGGCTGGCGAATTCGCTCAGCAATCTGCTCCAAGTGCCGCGCGACGAGTCACTCGATTTCGCACAGCACCTACTCGATGCAACCTTTGTCTGCCCGCTGGATGGTAAATACAAACTGTTTGAATCCGCGCGGAGTTTGCCGGTGTGGTCGTCAACAGCGCTGCCTGCTCAGAATCGCAACTTGCTCACCGAAGTTCCGGCGGAGTTTAAGTTGCCACTGCTTTCCTGGTTTCGTGGTATGCAAGGGGATCTTGAGGTCGCGGACGGAGAGCTGAAGGCCCATGTGGATTTAAAAGTATCCGCCACGGCGTTGCCATGAGTGATGCAGCAACTATTCGTTATTCAAGCACACCCTTTCCGCCCTACAGTTATGTTCCGGGCAGCGGGACGCCGCATCCGGTCAGCGATCCCCGCGGTCACATGCACGGTATTGAACATGAATTGCCGAAGCCGCTTGATACAAATCATTGGGCGACGAACGAAACTTACTTGTACGCCGTTGATTTGTTCAATCACGGCTATTACTGGGAAGCCCATGAAGCGTGGGAATCGCTCTGGCACGCCGCAGGGCACAAAGGAGTGATGGCCGATTTTCTCAAAGGGCTGATCAAGCTGGCCGCTGCGGGAGTGAAGCATCGCGAAGGGAACGCCGCGGGAGTTGAGCGGCATCTCAAGCGAGCTCAAGAGTTGCTCGGCGTGGTGAACGAACAGAAATTCTGCGGAATTGAAGTCGAAGACCTGGTGACGCAGATTTCAGGGTTTAATTCCGAGTTCAGGCAGAACTTTGTAATTGTGCTCAATTAGAAAATTGAGAAACCGCGAATCTTACGAATAGCACGAATAAAATCATTCGTGTCATTCGTTCTATACGCGGTTAATAAATCTTCTTCCTGGATTGCTCTGCTTGCTCCATCAAAAGTCCCGCGCGATAAGAGCTGCGCACCAGTGGCCCGGCGGCGACGCCTAGGAATCCCATGGCGTAAGCCTGCTTAGTCCACACTTCGAATTGATCCGGATGCACGTAGCGTTCAACCGGTAAGAATCGCGTGCCCGGTTTGCCCGGAGCAAGGTATTGGCCCAGAGTCAAAAGTTCGACGCCTGCATCGTTGAGTTGTTGCATCGCATTGAAAACTTCGTCATCGGTTTCACCCAAGCCTACCATGATGCTGCTTTTGGTCCAAAGATCAGGACGCAACTCTTTGGCGCGGCGGAGGACATCGAGGCTTTGCGCAAATGATGCGCGTGGGTCACGTACCGTGCGATCCAAGCGTGGGACGCACTCCACATTATGAGCAAACACGGCAAGTGGCACATCGTTGAGCAAATGCTCCAGCGCAGTCCAATTGCCGTCGAGATCGCTGCACAAGAGTTCGATCGTCGTTGCTGGAAGCCGGTTTTTGACCGCCGTGATGCACTGCTTGTAATGGTCGGCACCGCCGTCAGCAAGATCATCGCGATTGACGACCGTGATCACCACGTGAGCCAAGCCCATGCGCTCGACAGCCTCGGCCAATCGCTCCGGTTCGTCGGATTCCAGTGGCGGTGGAGTTTTTAGCGTTTCGACGCTGCAGAATCGGCAGCCGCGGGTGCATTCTTTGCCGGCGATCATGAACGTGGCCGTGCCGCGGGCCCAACAATCGTGGATGTTGGGGCAGCGGGCTTCCTCGCACACCGTATGGAGTTGATTGCCGAGCACGGCCAGTTGCGTGCTGTTGAAGGTGGTTTGAGCCTTCCCCGCCGGGAGATTCACGCGCAGCCATTCGGGCAGGCGCGGGCGAGCCAGGTTAGGTTCAGCAATAGGAAGCTGGTTCATCAAATACTGTCACACTTTGGATAACCACTAAGACACAAAGAACACTAGGATTATATCTCAAACTTCTTTGTGCCCTTCGTGTCTTAGTGGTAACTAGCAAAAATCAGCCCGTAAGGCCTTCAAACAGCGGCGTCGACAGATAGCGTTCGCCGAGGCTGCACATGATGGTGACGATTCGCTTGCCAGCAAACTCAGGACGAGCAGCCAATTTGGCGGCGGCGCACATGTTAGCCCCGCTGCTGATGCCGGCCATGATACCTTCTTCGCGTGCCAAACGACGCGCCCATTGGAAGGCTTCTTCATTGGTGACGGTAATGACTTCATCGACCAGCGAGGTATCGAGGTTCTTGGGAATGAAGCCAGCACCAATACCTTGGATCTTGTGTGGGCCAGGCGAACCACCACTAATTACAGGCGAATCGGCAGGCTCGACGGCGATCGCTTTGAAGTTAGGATTCTTAGGTTTGATGTAACGAGACACGCCGGTGATGGTGCCCCCTGTGCCTACACCCGCCACTATGGCGTCGATGTTGTGTCCCGAATCTTCCCAAATCTCAGGGCCGGTGGTTTGTTCGTGAATGGCAGGGTTCGCAGGATTCTCGAACTGTTGGGGTAAGTACGCGTTCGGTGTGTTCGCGACGATCTCGCCAGCTTTTTCAATCGCAGCCTTCATACCGCCCGAGGCAGGTGTTAACACAAGTTCTGCACCAAGTGCTCGCAGCAAAGCGCGGCGTTCGACCGACATAGATTCGGGCATGGTCAGCGTGAGCTTGTAACCCTTGGCGGCACAAACGAATGCCAGCGCGATGCCCGTGTTGCCGCTGGTCGGTTCGACGATGAGTGTGTCTTTGTTGATCTTGCCCGCCTTTTCGCCGGCTTCGATCATCGCTGCGCCGATACGGTCTTTCACGCTGTTGAGCGGATTGAAAAACTCGCACTTGGCGAAGACGGTCGCCTGTCCCGCGGGGATCAAGCGGTTGATCTTGATCATGGGGGTATCGCCAATCGCGGCGGCGGCATGGTCGTAAGTTTTGTTTCGCGGCATGGTAGTCCCTTACATCAAAATGTGGTGAATGATTTGGTGAATTGTTCCGAAAAAGCCGCGTTGTCGCGATGCCGAAGATTATCGTTTTTCAGGGGAAATAGGACAAGCCCTCTGGATTGGTTGAGCGAATCCATCGTGCGGTCTAACGCCCTATTGCTGCCCGTATCCGCCTCCGCCGGGGGTTTCAATCGTGAGCACATCACCGGGCTGAACGGAGAGTTCACAAATGCCGGGAAGTTCGATTGGCTTCCCGTCGGCACGTTGTAAAGTGTTATTCCCTAAAGCACCAGGAGAGCCTCCATCCATCCCGTACGGTGGATGCGGCCCACGACGTTCGGTGATTAGTGACAACTCCAGCTCGGTAAGGAATTCCATCCGTCGCGTGATTCCATCGCCGCCGTGATGCTGGCCTTTTCCGCCAGAGCCTCGGCGGATGCTAAATTCCCAAAGTCGCACCGGCAGACGGCGTTCAAGGATTTCAGGATCAGTCGAGCGCGTGTTGGTCATGTGAACTTGCACGGCGCTAGCACCATCACCCGCGGCAGTGGCGCCCGAACCGCCGCAGATGGTTTCGTAATAGCCAAACTTGTCGTTGCCAAAGAGGAGATTGTTCATCGTCCCTTGGCTAGCAGCGGCGATGCCGAGCGCGCCGAGCAGAACGTCGACCACGCGCTGTGAGACTTCAACATTCCCAGCGGCGACCGCGGGACTTTCCTTGGGAGTTGCGCCAGGTGATGGATTGAGTAGCCCTGGCGGCAGGACGATACTCACTGCCCGCAAGGCACCATCATTGAGCGGCAAATCTTCTTCCACCAGAAGCCGGAGGACGTAAAGGACGGCCGCGGAAACGATCGCGGGATTCGCGTTGAGATTGCCATTAACGACGGGGCCGCTGCCGTTGAAATCGATCGTGGCCGCGGACTCGGTTGAATCGGGGTGGAACGTGATCGTTACGGAGATAGGAACGCTACTGCCGTTGGCCGTTTCCAAATAATCCGTAAACGAACGTGTTTGATTTCCGAATTTGGCGAGCGCTTGCCGGACTTTCGTGGTGGCAACATCTTGGATCTCCAGCATCTTTTGTTGAACAGTGGCGAGTGAATAGCGTCTGACGAGTTGCAAGAGATCGCGGGCGCCTTGCTGGTTGGCAGCTACCTGGGCGCGCAAGTCGGCGAGATTCTCTTCCACTCGGCGCGAGGGATACGGGGCATTTGTGAGAAGCTCTTTCAACTCGGCTTCGTAAGAGATTCCATTTCGCACGAGTGCAAAGTTGGATATCAATACGCCCTCTTCGGCAAGCGTGCGCGAACTGGGAGGCATCGAACCGGGCCGCACACCGCCGATCTCGGCATGATGAGCGCGGCAAGCCGTGAAAAATAAGAGCTGGTGAGTTGTCGGGTCGTGAACGGGCGTAACCACAGTGACATCCGGCAAATGTGAACCGCCACGATAGGGATCGTTGGTGACATAGACATCGCCGGGCGCGAGCGAAGGATTCTCGGCAAGGATCGCGCGAACAGTTGCGCCCATCGCTCCGAGGTGCACCGGCACATGGGGGGCATTGGCCACGAGTGTGCCCGTGGCGGTGAAAACAGCGCAACTGTAATCGAGTCGTTCCTTGACGTTCACGCTCAGCGAAGTTCGCCGCAAGACATGCCCCATTTGTTCGGCAATGCCGGTGAACAAATGGTTGAAAATTTCGAGCATGACCGCATTGGAAGCGGCTGCGGCTGTTTGTGAATTGGTGGCGGTATCTGTCATCAAAAGTTCGCCACCGGTGAGCATTTCGCATTCCCAGCCGGATTCGATGACGATAGTCGAGTGTAGATCAGAGATTAATGCTGGACCGGTAAGCGAGTTGCCGGGGATCATGTGGGCGCGGTCGAAGCAGGGGATTTGTTGGTCTTGGCCGCTAAGCCGGCAAGCGGCTGTGGAGGACGGATGAATTTTTTGGGGACATGACTTTATGCTTGGGGGCAATGGTTCAGCTGTTTGTCCAACAGCTTCGACACGGAGGGTGACGATTTCGATGGGCGTTTTGTTGGGGATGTAGCCAAACTGTTGTTTGTGCAAAGTTTCAAATTGTTCGTTGAGTTCTGAAAACCCTCCCCTAGCCCCTCCCTGGAGTACCTGGGAGGGGGATAGGAACGACACATTGAGCGGAACGTCGGTTCCCTTGTAACGCAGATCAAGCGTGCGTTTGATCGCGATCTTTTCCGGAGCGATTCCTTCGTCATGCAGTTCTGCTAACGGTGTACGTTCCAGCTCGGCGAACTTGGCATTTAGCTGAGCGAAATCACAGGCTTCCAGCAATTCGGATCTGCCGTGTGCCGCGTGCCGAGTGACGTCGGCCTGTCCGATGCCGTAGGCGCTTAAAATTCCAGCATCTGGATGATTGAGAACTTGCTTCATCCCCAATTCGCGCGCGACCGCACAAGCATGCTGTGCCGCTGCACCACCGAATGACACCAAAACATAGTCCGCCGGATCAGCCCCTTTGGCGATTGAAATGCCACGAATCGCGCGAACCATGTTGGAATTGGCAATCGCAAGCAAACCCTCAGCGAGTTCCGCCAGCGAAAGTTTTTCACCAGTTCCGGATGCAACTTGCCCAGCAAGTTCTTCGAGTTTCTTTTCAACGGCGTCGTGGTTGAGACGAAATGGAAACCGTTTTTCTATAATCCGACCGAGATAAAAATTAAGATCGGTCACTGTGAGCGGTCCGCCACGTCCATAGCAGGCAGGGCCGGGATCGGAGCCTGCGCTGTCTGGGCCGACGGTCAGTTTCGTGCCATCGAATTGACAAATCGAGCCACCACCCGCCGCCACGGTGCTGATCGCGAGCATCGGCGTGACCAGCCGAACGCCGGCCTTGCGAGTTTCAAATTCGTATTCGTAGTGACCGTCGTAGCGCGACACGTCAGTGCTTGTGCCCCCCATGTCGAAACCGATCGCGCGGTTAAAGCCAGCGGCATCGGCGATCCGTGAATATCCCACGACACCACCCGCCGGGCCGGAGAGCACACTTTGATGGCCATGAAACGCATTGGCACCCACCAATCCTCCCGCCGAAGTCATCAAACGAATATGGCTACCGGGGAGCGACTGCTGCAACTTATCGAGATAAGTGCGCAAAACCGGATTGAGATAGGCATTAACCACCGTTGTTTCCGCGCGAGGAACGATTTTCACGAGCGGCGCGACTTCGCTCGACCGACTGATCTCGGTGAAGCCGACTTCCCGCGCGATTTGTTCGACGAGGACTTCATGCTCGGGATAGAGATCCGCGTGCATCAGGCAAATGGCCAGAGATTCAATGCCGCGTTGCCTTAATTCTTTGAGTTGCTCGCGAATCACTTGCGGATTGGGATCGATCATGATCGTCCCATCGGCGGCGACACGCTCGGTGATCTCAATACTGCACTCGGTGAGTGGCGGTGGTTTTACGATCGTGAGGGCAAATAAGTCGGGGCGTTCTTGCGAACCGATTTCCAGCAAATCGCCAAAACCTTGAGTGATTGCCAGAGCGGTGCGCGCTCCCGTGCGAGTGAGGAGCGCATTCGTGCCGCGTGTTGTTCCCAAGCGGAGGCGAACGGGGGGAATTGGCTCGCTTAAAGACAAACCGAGCAGATAACGAATCGCCAGGACGGGGGCTTCGAGATCGCTTTTGAGCTCGTAGCTCGATCCAATCGGCGGTGAAATTGCCAACGATTGTGCTAGCGTTAGTTCACTGCCATTGGATCGTGAAACAATCGAATCGCAAACAGGCTGACCATTTTGATCGAGAATCGTAAGACGAAAACCCTGCCAGAAGTTGGCGGGATCGTTCGCACGAAGCAGGTCATCAATCCGCTGTGCCGAGGAATGTGCGCTGATTGTGCCTTTCGTGGCACCAGAGCTGAGCAGCTTATGCCGAACAATCGTGCCGTCGGGACGCTTGGCGAGGCAGTCGGTAAACGTCCCACCGACGTCGATCCAAAATTCCCACGGTGATTGAGTCATGGAGCTGAAGTGACTAATTGTTGAAACGCCAAACGCGTTTCAGCATATCACACCGCTTGCCCAAGCCACAGGACTTTTGGCGAGTCGATTAACGGCTGATCGCGCGATTGAAAATATTCCTGATGCCGCCGTTGTTGCCGTTGGCCGTGGAGTTGTTGCGTGGATTCCGGCGGACCAGATTGGCCAGCGATTGTCCCTCGGGCGGATTGACGAAGAATTCCGGATCGTCGATCACCCAAGGGGTCGACCAGTTCGTGCCATTCTCGAAGTTGCAGACGTTGACGAACATGTTGTCAAAAAATTTGCATTCCCAACCATAAGCGAAGCTGCTAAAGAGATGATCGTCTTCAGTGAGATCGTCGGTCCCTTCGCTGGCGTAGTAATGAATGCGGCCATCGGGCGTGTAAGACATGCCAAACGTCCACCAGCCATGCTCATAGATCATCGGTCCAGGCAGATCCTTGCCCGACTGTTGCGCGCGGAAGGCGATTTGAGCAAAGTCTTCTTCAAAATCTTTGCTGGTTTCGCTACGGAACAAAATGAAGAAGCCGGGCCAATAGGCTTCCATTTCGCCGTTGGTGTTGATGCCGCGGCAATCGCCGCGAATGCCGAACGAGGCACCCGTGCGATCTTCCCATTTGTCAAATGGTGGCAAGTAAACACGGACCGTAAAGCTGGGACTCCAATTCACGGGGACGGGTCGGCCGATGCGTTGCATAACGCTCATCAGCAAATCGTCCTGCATTTGTTTCTCAGCCAGTTCGCCGGGGATGCCGGAAAGGCGGGTTCGCAACAGCAGCGAACCTTTGCTTCCTTCGATGCCACCGGGTGGCGTGGAAATTCGTTTGATCAAGTCCGGCTGGCCACGCATTGCACTTTCGTACCAACGGCCATTGCGCGAACGTCCTCCGGGCGGACGTTGTTGCTCGTCCTGCTCGTGACTCGCTTTCGCGCCATTCATCGTGTAGCTCCAACTGGGGTCCTCGAAGTTGTCGCCAACTTGCGAGACTTTAACACCCGTGCCAGGAACAAACGGCTCGTCCGCGGACCAACTAACTTGGTTTAAACAAACGAGAACCGCGATGGTCAAACAAAAGCGTGACATGACTGTGTCCTGCGATGAGCGAGAAAAGTGGTGACCGCGCGGAGCTGCCTCAGCGCAAACCGCCTGCTGGGTTTATCGGCGTGGGGCAGGGGCGCGCTCAACTTTTACTAACCGGAAAAGTCGACCAACTCAGGTATCAGGCGATGATAGCGTGCAGCCGGTGCTATCAGTGCAGGAGTCGCAAGATGTTTTTGTGCCAGCCACGCGTTGCAAACAGGTGGCGATACGCGCATCAATGATCTGCATCATTAAGGAATGCAGGCCCAATGGTGCAGTAACGAGATGGCGCAGGCCGGAGTGATTTTGGGCCGCTTCGGACGCAAGGCGGGGGATATCTTCGTTCCAATGCCGCCCGGGGGACAAGAAATAAGGGAAGACGATCACCAAATCCGCCCCTTGTTTCGCGCAACGTTCGAATGCTGTGGCAATCGACGGCTCGGCCAGCTCCATGTGCGCTGGTTCGACGATGGCCCAACTCGAGTGCTCGCGGAACGCGGCCACGACGTTGAGCAAAAGTTGATTGCTTTCGTCACGGCGCGAACCGTGGTCGACGAGAATCACGGCGATCTTGTCGTGGGGGATACCAAGTTGTGAGGGTGTCAGAGTCATTTAGGCAGTCGGAGATAACATTTCAGAAGTTTTAGTGGTAATTGAATTCCGCTCGCGTTCGGCCACGTGCATGCCAATATCCAGAATTGTCTTACCGATGACCAGCAGCACAAGCATCCACACGGGTGACCCCAGAAATTGTATCAACATTGCCCCGAAAATAATCGCGACATGCAGAATCACGATCCGTCCATAAGGCTGGATCATCAGTTGCATGACGGTCACTCGCCGATACTCGCCACGATAGATGAAATTGGTAAAGAACGAAAACAAATGGCTGGCGGCGAGCGCGGCGACGGCCCAGAGCAGCTTTTCTTGGCGTAGTTGTTCCCAGAAATAAGACCAGGATTCCAAGGGACCGCCGAACATCGCGCCCCCTTTGCCAAGCAGTTCGAAAACAAAGACACCGTGGCCAAAGCAAAACATCCCGTAATGAAAAATAAAGAACGGGATGAAAAAGAACTTTGAGGCGTGATGAAAGGCCGCGAGGTGAGGGGCCTGCTTCTCAAGCATGTCGAGAACTTGCTTGCTGTTGCCTGTGCGCTGCTTGTCGGTGGTTTCAGCCAGTTGAATCGTTTCACGTGACGGCGAGCAGACGATCATCTTGAGCACGTTGATCATGCCGATGATCACGTTCTCGGCCCAATACACCACCACGATGGCAAACGTGCTCCAACCCAGAAAGAGCACTCCCAGCAGCGGGAGGAAATTGGCCGCGATCAATGAGAGGACCGAGGGCTTCCAGAACCGGGCATCATGCCATGTTGGTTTCGTGAAGACGGAATTCATTCTGGCTTGTTTTCCGAGGCCCTGGATCGTGACGAGCGAAGTTTACTCCTTATGGATTCGAGCCGCGCGGCCAATTCTTGCTCGAAGCCGCGATTCACCGGCCGATAGTATTCTCGTTCTACCCCCAAGTAATCCTGAGCTGCGATGCCGTCCTCGGCATTATGGGCATATTCGTAACCTTCGCCGTGGCCCAATCGCTTGGCACCTGAGTAGTGTGCGTCCTTCAGGTGGACTGGAACCGGCACCGTACGCCCTTCGCGGACATCGGCACGTGCTTCGCCAATGGCCACAGTCGCGGCGTTCGATTTGGGAGCGCACGCCAAATAGGCGACCGTTTGCGCGAGGTTCAATTGGCATTCGGGAAGGCCGATGAATTCGCAGGCCTGCATCGTCGCAATCGCCAACGGGAGAGCATGCGGGTCGGCGTTGCCGACGTCTTCGCTCGCCAAGATGACCAACCGTCGCGCGAGAAAGCGAACATCTTCGCCCCCTTCAAGCATCCGAGCGAGCCAATAGATGCCCGCGTCAGGATCACTGCCACGAATGCTCTTGATCAGCGCGCTGATCGAATCGTAGTGCGTATCGCCATCGCGGTCATATTGCACGGCTTTGCGCTGGACACTTTCAGCGGCCAGCTCGAGCGTGAAATCAACCGGACGATCTTCGCTGGATAATACGCCAATCTCCAGCGCTGAGAGTGCCTGCCGCGCATCGCCGTCGCAGGTCTGAGCGATGAACTCCGCGGCGTCATCATGCAAGTTGACGGCAATCTTACCCAGCCCACGCTGGCGATCGGCCAAAGTTCGCTTAAGCAGCGATTTGATGTCATCGGGACTGAGTGGCTGAAATTCAAAAACGCGGCTGCGGCTCACGAGCGCGCTATTGACCGCGAAGAAGGGATTCGACGTGGTGGCCCCCACCAGCACCACAGTTCCATCTTCAACGTCGGGGAGCAGGGCATCTTGCTGCGATTTGTTGAAGCGATGAATCTCGTCGACGAACAGCAACGTGCGCGTCCCTTCGGCGGCAAGCACGTCACGGGCTTCGTCGATCACTTCGCGCAAATCTTTGACGCCACTGGTGACGGCGTTGAGTTGGCGAAAGCGGCATTTTGTTTCGGCTGCCAGCAAATGGGCCAAGGTCGTTTTGCCGGTCCCTGGCGGGCCGTAGAACAACAGCGCGGTCAGCCGATCGGCCTTGATAAGTCTATGCAGCAGCTTCCCTTCGCCGAGGAAATGTTGCTGACCAGCAAACTCAGCGAGCGTGCGTGGGCGCATCCGTAGCGCCAGCGGCTGGGCGCTGCGACGATTTTCAGCTTCAGCGGCTTCAAAGAGTGACACGGCAGGGGCTCTTGGGAACGACGGTTGCTCATATACTTTTGTACAGAACATGTTCCGTGTTTGCTAGGGAAGCAGATTGTTCGGCTAGGAAAAAGCTGAGGCGATTTAAGGTGCCCGATTGCGGATGCCCTGGCTATTCGGGGCTTCTGAAAAATCGCCTTCGCAACACGTGCCACAATAAACCTAAGAGCAAAACACAACTCCCGGTTACCCAGACTCGCCATTCAATCGCGAAAGCCAGGCTCAGGCATGCGAACAATCCCGCCCCGGCCCACAAACGGCTGTAAAGTCGCTGTTCGGAACTGAGCTGCAACGCGGCCAGATTTGTCACGGCGTAGTAGATCAGCACGGTAAATGCGCTGAAACTCCAAGTGGTTTTAACGCTGCCCGTGGCTGCGAAAACGGCAATGAGTATGCCCACGACGATAATGGAGGTAGAGAGATCAGCCGTTTTCGCGGGCATATCTCCACGACGGCCCATGGCGAGCATTACCCGAGATAGGCCAAGCACCAAATTAAGCAGTACGCCCAGCATGGCTGTCATCGCTCCAACGGCAACGACCTTATGGACCTGGAAGGGGAAATCACGCGCGATGATTTCCAACGGGGCGGCAGATTTCGACGTGCTGGCTTGGAGTGTCTCGACTCCGGCCGAACCAATGGCAACGACAGCGACGGCGATGTAAATCAATGCCGATACGATCAACGTGAAGATGATCGCGCGGGGAATGGTGCGCTCGGGTTCGAAAACCTCCTCGCCTAAGGTTGCGATACGTCCATATCCTGTGAAGGCGACAAACATAAGTGCCGTGGCATGCAGCAGCGAGGTTGTTTCAAGTTCCATCGATAAGCGGGCGGTGGATATCTGCGATACGCCACAGATCACAAAGGCTAGCAGCGAACAGAGGGTTATGCTCACAACAACAACGTTGACTTGATTGGATAGGCGAATCCCAGAGAGAACGAGCAGCGTCATGGCAACTACCGTCACAAGAGCAATGGCGGTGAGATAGTCCGTATTGAAGCCAGTCAGATTTGATAAGTAGCCGGCAAAGCCCAGCGCCGCCGTAGCGGCCGAAGCTGTTTTGGCACAAAGAAACATCCAACCCGCGGCAAAGCCCAAGGTTGGGTTCAAATATCGATAGCCATACTCATAAGTGCCGCCGCTCACGGGATGATTGGCGGCAAGTTGTGCGCTGCTCAGGGCGTTGCAAGTGGCAACGAACGCGGCAAGTGCGATGGTCACGATTACCGAGGCACCGGCAATGCCAGCGGCGATCCCGATGCTGACAAACACACCCGTACCGATGATCGAACCCAAGCCCATCATCGTCGCGCCAGCGATGCCGATTTCTCGTTTGAGCGGCTTAATTTCCATATTACATTACGAGATAATGTCCTGGCTCTCGCCCGATGATAGATTTGAGAAGAGGATATCCGTTTGGCTAATTGAATGTTCGTGTTGCTGACGAGCCACTTCTATGAAAACTTCATTTTCAGGTCCGATCATTTTAATTCGCTTGTTGGTTGGGAGTGTCTTTGTTTCAGAAGGGATACAGAAGTTCTTGTTTCCGGGAGAGTTGGGGCGGGACGCTTCGCGAAGATCGGCATCCCTTGGCCTGAGCTGTTGGCCCCGATTGTGGGGAGCGTAGAAATTGTGTGTGGCGTACTGGTGCTGTTGGGGCTCATGACGCGTCTCGCGGTGATTCCTTTGATCATCGTGATGCTCACTGCGATCACGACCACCAAGATTCCAATCCTTTTGAATGAGGGATTCTGGAAAATGGCCCACGAAGCCCGCACCGATTGGGCGATGCTATTAAGTTGCCTGTTCTTGTTGATCGTGGGAGGGGGTGCAGCATCGCTCGATGCTAAGATTTTGAGCCGATCGCTACCAAAACAGTGATTTGCTGATAAAAGCCACACCATGCTTACAATCGTTGTACGCCGTGCCGGTTGCCCCGCCTAGGGAGCCGGTAATACCGGCAAGGTTTGTTATTTTCAAGGAGAGTGGTAAACTGCGCCGATGCGACGGAAGGCCAAACAGCCTCTTTTGTCGCATTCCCGCCAACCTCCCGCCTTCCCCAACTGAAGCGCCGTCTCCCATGAAACACTATGATTGTGTCGTGATTGGAACTGGTCCTGCTGGCCAAAAAGGTGCCATCCAGGCCGCGAAGCTCGGCAAGCGCGTCGCCATTATCGAAAAGAATCAGGTACTCGGCGGAGCCCAAATCAACACGGGAACAATCCCCTCCAAAGCCTTGCGTGAAGCCGTCCTCCATTTGACGGGCAACTCGCGTGGCCTGTTCGGCGAAGTGTCGCGGCCCAGAAAAGACATTACGATCGCCGAATTGGTGAGCTTTTCGCAGCGCGTGATTCGCCATGAATGGGCCGTGATCCGCGACCAATTCGACCGCAACGGTATTGATTTGATTTGGGGCAAGGCCCGATTCACGGGACCACATGAAATTGCAGTCGAGGGACCTAACGGGGAAGAGCGCGTGTCGGCCGATCGCTTTCTGGTGTCCGTGGGAACCAAACCCGCGCGGCCCGATTCGGTGCCATTCAATGAACGAACCATTTTTACGAGCGATGAAGTGCTCAAGCTTACTTCGCTACCCAAGACCATGATCGTCGTGGGTGGTGGTGTGATCGGCACGGAATACGCCTGCATTATGGCGACCCTCGGCGTGCAGGTGACACTGGTCGAAGGCCGTAATCGGGTGTTGGGCTTTTTGGATTTGGAGATTGCCGACGCATTTCAATACTTCATGCGGCAGCAGGGGATCACGCTGCGGCTCGGTGAAAAAGTCGAGCGGATTTGCGAAGTCGAATTCCAAAACGGCACGCAGCATCATCTCGTGCAAGCACAACTGGAATCGGGTAAAACCTTGCGGGCACAAACGCTGTTGTATGCGGTTGGTCGTCAGGGCGTTTGCCAAGATATCGGTTTGGGTAATGTTGGCATCGAATTTGATGATCGTGAGCGACTGCAAGTCAACGAGTGGTATCAAACCAGTGCCGAGCATGTGTACGCTGCCGGCGACGTGATTGGCTTCCCGGCCCTGGCTTCGACTAGCATGGAACAGGGGCGGCGAGCGATTTGCCATGCCTTCGGCTGCCGCGACGTGGCGAACTACAACACCTCGTTATTTCCCTACGGGATTTACGCGGTCCCCGAAATTTCGATGGTTGGCAAAACTGAAGAACAGCTTACGTTTGAGGGTATTCCCTACGAAGCAGGCATCGCCAATTACCGCGAAATCGCACGGGGGCAGTTGCTCGGCGACGAATTGGGCATGCTCAAGATGCTGATTCACCAGGAAACGCATAAAATTCTCGGAGTTCATGTGATAGGGACGGGCGCGACGGAGCTCGTGCACATCGGGCAGGCCGTGATGGCACTCGGTGGTGACGCTGAATTTTTCGTGAACAACGTGTTCAATTTCCCGACTTTGGCGGAATGCTACAAAGTGGCGGCGTACAACGGACTTAACAAACTCAACCACGTCTATGGTGGTGCATCCGAACCGGCTGCGGTAAGCTGTGGGTCTGTCTGAGTACTCGATGGATTTCTTCAAAGTTTAGTTTTACGCACGTCTCATGCATCTGTTTACCTACGGCACATTAATGTTCCCCGAGGTGTGGCGACGCATCTCGATTGGCGAATTTCCTTCGCAGCCCGCCGTGTTGCGTGGCTATGCCATGTATCGCGTCAAAGACGCGGTCTATCCCGGCATCATCCGTGGCGACGACGCGGCGGAAGTGCAGGGGTTGGTGTATGCCGACCTCGATGAAGACACGCTGTTTGAACTCGATACCTACGAATCGAGCTTTTATCAGAGGTTGCCAGTCACGGTGAAAACGGCCGATGGTTCGGACTTAGAATGCCATGCCTATATCGTGCCACCGTCACGGCGTGACCTACTGACCGACGAAGGCTGGGACCGCGAGTGGTTTCGGCACAACGAGTTGGATCGATATCTCAACGGCTGAAAAGCATAACGGGATTCGCCGTCGCGGAATGTCTCTAACCCCACGATTCCAGTGGACCGATGCTCACGGTGGTGTGCTTGCTGAGTGGAAAGTCGCGCATCTCGGCGTGAACGTCGGCAAGCTGCACGGCTTGCAGGGCCTGGAGATCGTCGGCTACGCTGTGATACTCTCGGCGATGTAGCCAGTTGCCGCCAACGTTGAACAAACGATTGCGTGGGCGTTCGCTGCCCAGCACGACTCGCGATTTCACTTTGCTTTTGGCTTGGTAGAGTTCTTCCTCGGTAAAGCCGTCGCGTTCGGCGATTGCTTGTAGCTCTTGCAAACGAGCAAAATTCTCGGCGGCATCTTCGGGGTTGCAGCTCACCCAAGTGAAGTACATGCCGGCCCCTTGGTATTCGTAATGACCCAGGCTGGCAGTTTCCACCAAACCGGGATCAACGAGGTCCCAATACAACCGACTGCCGGAATCGTCGCCAAAGATCGTGGCGAGCAGCTTTGCGGCGTAGCGGCGAGCATCCTCAGCTGCGGGGGCATCGGCCAACTGCAGAATATACTGCTGGGCCGACGAAGATCGAGTCATCAGATGGAAAGAACTTTGAGATTTTGAAACCGGAACTTCACGCACCGCGGGGCAAGATTTCCAGGCACCGCAACGCGCTTCCACCTGTTTAACCAGCGCGTCGAAATCGATCTTCCCTGCCGCGGCGACAAACATGTTGTTGGGGGCATAGCGCGATTCAAAATATTCGCGCATTTGATTCACAGCCAAACCACCGACGGTTTCTTCCGTGCCCAACACGCTGCGGGCGAGCGGATGCTTGCCGTAGTGTAGCTCCTTGATTTTATCGTCCATGCCGAAAGGGGGCTGATCGGCATACATCTGGATCTCTTCGATGATGACTTTCTTTTCCATATTGAAGTCTTCATCGCGCAGACTTGGCCGCATGATGTCGGCGAGAATGTCTACTACTGGCTCCTGGTATTCCGGCAAGACCGAGGCGTAATAAACGGTGTTCTCTTCGCTTGTGAACGCGTTGTAGTGCGCACCCAGCTCATCGAAATCACGATTCACATCGTCGGCCGAACGTTTGGGCGTCCCTTTGAAGACCATGTGCTCAAGAAAATGACTCACACCAGCAACTTCGTCGGTTTCATCACGCGCGCCCGTGCGAACAAAAAAGCCAAGCCCCACCGAGTGGGCGGCGTCGTTGCATTCGGCGACGATTTCCAGGCCATTGTCGAGCGTATGACTACGAAACTTCACGCGGCAACTCCAAGGGGGTCGGGCCCAAAGTCGCAAAGGTAAAATCTTGCGGTGGGTGTTGTTCCAGATATTCGTTGATCATCGTGCTGGTCAGTTCATCGACCATACGGCCCACTTCTTCGAGCGTGCGTACGCGGCCCAGATGATACCACTCGCGGGCAATCGCTCCGCTGCGGGCGCTTGTGGATTCCTGCTGCATGATGAGTCCACTTTTAATGCGGGCCTTGAGCCGTGTGAGCTCCTCGGCTAGCACACCTTCGCGTAATCGCAGGAGTTCAGCAAACGTGACATCCAAAGTTTCCTGGGCACGTTCGCTGGATGTGCCGGCATAGCAAAGCACCCGCGCGCGATCGAGCTGCGTTTGCAGCGATGCGCTGACCGTGTAACACAAACCACGTTTTTCACGGACTTCGGTGAATAGCCGCGAACTCATCCCACCGCTAAGCACACCCACGGCTGCCCACGCCCGCATGTAGTCGGGATCGCGGTAAGGAACCGTCGGATACGCGATGCCGATGTGGCATTGATTCCCGTCATGATGCGTGTGGGCTTCGCTCGATTGGGGCTGTGTCTCGGCAATAGCGGGGACATCGTTCGCTTTCCAATCGCCAAACAGCGTTTCGATCCGTTCAATCAACTGTGGCCACTGGAAGTCACCCGCCACGCCCAAGATGGCGGTATTCGGGCGGAAGTATTTCGCCCAGTGCGATTGAACATCCTCGTCGGTCGATGCACTCACGCCCTCTTCGGTGCCATGGCTCGAACGTCCCCAAGGTTGTGGGTAAGTGCGATTTCGCAACTCCACCATCAAACGCTGGGCCGGTTCGTCGTTGATGCCGTTGATTTCTTGCAGACAAACTTGTTGCCCCGCTTCGATTTGATCGGCGGGCAAATGGGGTCGGCGAATGATATCCGCGTATATCGAAAGTGCTTCGTCGAGATTCTCGCTGAGTGTGGCGGCACTGAAACTGATTTGCGAGGCGCCGACCGATTCGCCGCGTTCAACACCCAGAATTTCCAGGTCGTTGATCAAGGCCCGGCTGTCGCGACTTCCGGCACCCCGCAAGACCATGTCGCAGACTAGTGAAGAGAGTCCCAATCGATTTGCTGGATCGGTGGTGTAACCCGAGGGAACAAGCAGTGTGATCGCAGCGGATTGCACCGTGGAGTTGGGTTCGCCGACGAGGATCATGCCGTTGGCGAGGCGATGGGAATAGATGTCGTTGTGAGAAACTTGACTAGTTACGGTCATCAAAGCGGCTTGGTTTTCTATGCAACGAGACCGGCGGAGCGGGCGGCGTGACAGCGTGCTTTCAGCTTACCGGGAAAACTAGCAGCCTACCGGCCAGCGCTGCTGTAGGCAAGTTCAACTGATTTGTAGAGAGTGCGAACCGTGCGAAAACCGAGTCTTCGGTAGAGCCGGACGGCCCCTTGATTTTCGGCGGTGACTTCGAGACCGACGTGCGAGATACCGACTTGTTGCAGGCCCAGCAGGCTGGCCTGGATGATGGCCGTGCCGAGGCCCCGGCCCTGGTGTTCGGGGGTGACCCCAATGTTTTGCACGCTGGCTTTGTATTTTTGAATTTTCACCGCTTGGATCGTGGCACAATACTCGGCGCGGTGGATACCCGCCCCGACATATTCGATCAGCCACGTGGCTTCGGGAATAAACCCTTCCTTGGCTTTGATTTCGCTCATCAAGCGTTGGCAGCCTTCCAATTCACCTAAGCAGGGGAAGAGTTGAGCGTCGATGCCACCCTGAAAGCTGTGGTATTTGACTTCGGCGTGAACTCTTGTTAGCGACGAGTGCCAAGGGACCAAGCGGTAGCCGCTGGGGAGTCGCAGCGGTGGAGATTGCCAGCGCTGAAGATTTAACTCCATGCGATAGCGTTTCACATAATGAAAATTCATAAACCGCATGGCAAGCAAGGCGAACCTTCGGTTCAGTCCGGATCCACTCCGTGAGTTCTCTAAGAATACCATAAGCCGCGCCAGAGAAAAGCATTTCGCGTGAAGTTGCCGAATATTGAGACATTTTGGCGGCGACGCGACCAGCTTTGTCGGCAGAATCGGATTCGTTGTGGCGCTGGACACTCATAGAAAAGGATATGAATCGCGGTTTGTTTGCCCGGCCTTCTTCCGAATAGCCCTTGTTCCTATTAAAAGCGAACACAACATTTTGAAAAAATCAAAACAAGAACTCTTGTAGAAAGTGTAGCCAGCGGTACATTTAAAATGCCGCCTGTAGCAGAGGCTACAAATTATACAGCGAGAGTGACAATGATTAGCAGAAATAAAGCTGGGTTTACGCTGGTTGAACTCCTGGTCGTGATTGCCATTATTGGCGTGTTGGTCGCCCTGCTGTTGCCGGCGATTCAAGCGGCACGTGAGGCGGCGCGACGTGCGCAGTGCACGAACAATCTCAAGCAATTGGGGCTAGCAATCCAGAATTTTGAAAGTGCCAACAAGCACATGCCTCCCGGTTACGCGTCAAACTCCTTAGGTGTTCCAACACCGGCGACGCGCGACCCTGAAACGTGGGATGCTCCGCCGGGGTGGGGCTGGGGGGCGTTTCTGTTGCCCTATCTCGAACAAGCGAGCATCAGCGGGCAAGCGGATATGGAAATGCCGTTGTGGGATCCTCGGCATGCCGAGTTAATTCGCACGAATATCGGTAGTTTTCTCTGTCCCACGGATTCGGGCGAGCGAGAAGCATTCCTTGTGACCGATCCCTCGGGCCAACCGCTTACGATCGAAGGTCGCCAAGTGGAATTGGGCCGGTCGAATTACGTGGCAAGTCACGGCCAGGAATCGTGTTGGGGAACCTGCGGGGCTGATCCAACGGCAACGGTCTTCACAAACATTTACACCAGTGAAACTACTGTGGTGGAAGTGAATGGCGATGTTTCGAAAGTTGGCGATGGACCGTTTTATCGGAATTCCCAAGTGGAGTTTCGCGAGATCACCGATGGTTTGTCGAACACGATTTTCTTAGGTGAACATTCCTCGGCGCTGAGCGACAAGACGTGGGTGGGTGTTGTGCCGGGAGCGTTGACGCTGCCAAAGTTCCAATCGCCCGAGAACGGCGACGATGCTGCTGCAACACTAGTGCTTGTACACGGCGGGCCCTCAGGGGGTGAGTTGGACATCACTGGTTTTCCGATCATCCATCCTGTCAACTTTCCGACGTTTCACGTCGGGCAGATGTATTCCGAACATCCGGGCGGTGGGAATGTCAGTTTTGGCGACGGCACCGTGCGATTCGCCTCCGACGACGTGGATCTCTTGCTCTGGGCAGAAATTTCGAGCATCTCTGAAGGAGAGGTTTCTACAAAAGAGCTATGAGCACGAATCAAATTCAAGGGCTTAAAATTCTCGGTGCAGTCGTGCTTTGCTCGCTGGTCGCATTTTTAAGCTTGCGTTCCAGCGGTTACGGCGAAGTCAGCGACAAAACTTATGAAATCGCCACGGCGATGTATTCCGTATGCAATCGCCAAGATGCGGCAAAGCTTACGAGTATCGATCAGCTTGTGCAAAAAAGAAGGGCAGACAGTTCGATCACCATTGAAGAAGCCAGAATGCTGCGCGAGATATTGGAGCTTGCCCAAGCTGGAGATTGGCAGACCGCCACTGGCGAGGCACGCCGCCTCATGAATGATCAAGTAAAATATCCGTGATGGATTTGCGGCAAGCTATTTTTGTTTGACCTCAACCGATTCGACAAACGCCCGCATCGCTTCGAGCGTTTCGGGGCTGACATGATGCTCGATCCCTTCGCTGTCGGTGGCCGCGATCGCTTCGCTCACGCCAATCGCCAGCAAGAACTTGTGAACGATTTCATGGCGTCGACGCGACTTGGCCGCCAAACGTTTTCCTGAGTCGGTTAGTTCCAGTGGCTTGTACGGTTCACTGGAAACCAAGCCACGTTCTTTCAGCCGGGCCACAATCTTGGTGACCGTCACGTGGCTCACATCAAACCTTCGAGCCAGATCGATAACGCGGCAAATGCCCTTTTCAGCTAGCACTTCGCTGATCGCTTCGACGTAATCCTCCGCCGTTTCGGCGGCATGATCGCGTCGCGTACGACGGTGGCCATCAGCAAATTTGCGGGTTTCTTTCATGGTCTATCGTAAGTTGCCGGAGTTCCCCGGCAAGCAGTAAGCAGTGTAGCATGTGCTACAATTCTGCCGATAAGCTTTGTGAGTACAAAATACGCCGGCGTTGCCTTGCTAGCACTTGATGATGGCAATTTTATCGCAAACAGCTTTCCCTGGGGAGTCGGCTTGGTCGACAAGATTCCCAGGAGGCGGTTTTCCCTCACTCTGTCTTGTTTCTATGGTCACCTATTCTCCAATACGACAGTTCATTGCGGCCCTAGCCACGCTTGTGGCGTGGGAGGTCGTTGATAGAGAAGTCTCTCATGCGCAAGCGCCCACCCTGATGCGTTGGAATTCGGCCCAGGCCGAGGAGGGGGGACCAAATCTCGATGAACCGATGGTGACCGATCGCCCCGATTTCACGGAGGCAGCCACAACGGTCGGGCGCGGTGTCGTGCAGATCGAAAGTGGCTACACCTACACATTCGATGACACTGCGACTGACCAGACCATCGCTCATAGTTATCCCGAAACGTTATGGCGAATCGGAGTGTGGGCGGACTGGTTGGAGCTACGGGTCCAATACAACTACGCCAACGAACAACTGAACGGCATTGATGAGTCGGGATCGGAAGACCTTTATCTGGGTACAAAGTTGGCATTAACGGGCCAAGCCGGCATCCTGCCCGAGATGGCGATCATTCCGCAGATGACTGTCCCCACGGGGGCCGAAGTGTTCAGCGCAAATGAAGTCCTCCCAGGACTGAACTGGGTTTACAGCTGGAAGTTGAACGACGTACTGAGCACTGGCGGCAGCACGCAATTCAATCGCCAGGTTCAAACTCTGCCATCCGAGGGATATTCAGAATTTGCTCAATCATGGACGATTGGTTATTCGCTTCTTGAGAATTTGAATGCGTACACCGAATGGTATTGCCTGATTCCCCACAGCTCTGACATCGCTCAGCCCGAACAGTACTTCAATGGCGGCTATAGCTATTACTTCACGAACAATGTGATGTGGGATATTCGCGCCGGTTTGGGAATAGGCGAAGCGGCCGACGATTATTTTGTCGGCTCGGGCATTTCATTCCGATTTTTCTAAACAGTCGGCTTCTTGCCTCATTCTGCGGTTGACCTGTGAACGCTGGCAGGATAGATTTGTAGCCAGTGCTACATTTTGCGCCCACTAAGGTTCGACCATGAATAAAACAGATTGTCTCAATTGCTACGGTTTAATCGCATTCTTGTTAACGCTAGCGGGATGTGGTTCTGCTGTTGATTCCTCCCACGACAAGCCGGAGTCCAGCGAGCACACCTTCAGCGGCACCTACCCAATCAAAATCGTGGCGACTACCGGGCCCGTGGCTGAAATGGTGGCGCGCGTGGGGGGCGAGTACGTGAAGGTCGAAGCCTTGATGGCCCCTGGCGTTGATCCGCACCTTTATCGCCCGATTGCCTCGGATGTAAATAAGCTCAACGACGCCGCTGCCATCTTCTACAACGGCTTGCATTTGGAAGGCCGGATGGCTGATTTGTTCGTGCAGATGGCACGACGGAAGGCCACCTTCGCGGTGACGGAAGGTCTGGCCACCCGCGACGACAAACGCTTGCGTGAACCGCCGGAATTCCAAGGGATGTATGACCCGCACGTGTGGCATGATGTGGCACTATGGAGTGACGCCGTGAACGATGTGGCGGAAATGCTCGCCAAATTCGATCCCGCGCATGCGGCAGACTATCGAAAGAATGCCGCGGATTATCGCGCGGAATTGTCGGAACTCAACGAATTCTGCAAAACCGAAATTGCCAAGATTCCTGAAAAGCAGCGGGTGCTGGTGACCGCTCACGACGCTTTCGGCTACTTCGGCAAAGCCTATGGTCTGGAAGTCTTTGGACTGAAGGGAATCAGCACCGAGGATGAAATTGATCTCGCCCATCAGGAAGAAATCCAGAAAATGTTGGTCGATCGCAAAATTCCCGCCGTGTTTGTCGAATCGGCCATCGCGCCTCGGACGGTTCAGGCCTTGGTCGAACCGTGCCACGCCGCGGGACACGATCTCCAGGTTCCCAAGGAGGAACTCTATGCCGATGCCTTGGGGCCTGCGGGAACGGACGATAGTACCTACTCGGGTATGATTCGCCACAACGTGAAAACAATCGTCGACGCACTATCGAAGTGAAAAGCCTTGCTATGGAAAAGATCGCCTTTGAAGTGCATGACATGACCGTAGCGTATCAACGTCGTCCCGTGCTGTGGGATATTGATCTTTCGATTCCCGAAGGAAAACTTGTGGGCATCGTCGGCCCGAATGGCGCGGGCAAGACGACGCTCATCAAAGCCGCCTTGGGTTTGGTCACCCTTGCCAGCGGTAAAGTGGAAATCTACGGCAAGAGCTACGAAGAGCAGCGTCATTTGATCGGCTATGTGCCGCAGCGGGAATCAGTCGATTGGGATTTTCCCGTTACTGTGCGCGACGTTGTGCTGATGGGAACTTATGGCCGATTAGGTTGGTTTCGACGACCTGGCAAAGCGGAACGGGAAATTGCCGACCGCTGTTTGCAGCAAGTCGGCATGGCAGGTTATGCCAAGCGGCAAATCCGCCAGCTTTCAGGCGGGCAGCAACAGCGTGTCTTTCTGGCCCGAGCTTTGGCCGAAGACGCACAGCTCTATTTTCTGGATGAGCCGTTCGCTGGCGTCGATGCAGCCACGGAAGCGGCGATTGTCGAACTGTTGCATGCCTTGCGATCTTCCGGAAAGACCGTGTTGGTGGTGCATCACGATCTGCAAACCGTCAGCGATTACTTCGACTATGTGATTCTGCTCAACATGCGGCTCGTGGCGTGCGGGCCTGTGGAGACTACATTCACGACCGAGAATCTGCAAAAAACCTACGGCGGGCGGCTGACGATTCTCGACGAAGCCGCTGAAGCGATCCGCCGGCAGAAACCTTTGCCATGATCAGTCTTTCACTCAGTGACAAAGTGATGATTGGCACCGCCTTGTTGGGCGGCATGGCGGGTGTTGTCGGTAGCTTCGCCGTGCTGCGGGGCAGGGCACTCGTGGGGGATATGCTCGCCCACGCGGCACTTCCGGGTGTCTGTCTGGCCTTTCTAATCACAGGCCAACGTAATTTGCTCAATCTTTCGGCCGGGGCCTTGGTGACCGGCTTGCTGGCGATTGGCGCGGTGACTGTCATCACACGTTGGACGCGCACCAAGGAAGACGCGGCGATTGGCATCGTGCTGAGCACATTTTTTGGTGCTGGTGTGGTGCTGCTCTCGATCGTGCAAAAGCCAACAACCAGTGGTAACAAGGCGGGCCTGAATTCCTATCTCTTCGGCGAACCGGGGGGAATGCTCAATAGCGACCTTGTTGTGCTGGCGGTCGTGGCGGTGGTTGTGTTGGCAGCAGTGATCCTATTCTTCAAAGAATTTGAGCTGACTTGCTTCGATACGGATTTTGCCCGTTCGCAAGGCTGGCCGACGTTGTGGCTCGATCTGGCGATGCTGGCCATGCTCGCCACGGTGACAATCGTCGGGCTGCCGATTGTGGGCGTCATTCTCATGGCGGCAATGATTATCATGCCCGCCGCAACGGCCCGGTTTTGGACCAATCGCTTGCCCGTGCTGTTGCTTGTGAGTGGGCTCGTCGGTGCTGCGGCAGGGCTTATCGGAACACAGGTGGGACGCGGTTATCCCGCTGGTGCGGCCATTGTGCTGACCGCGGCGAGCTTGTTCCTCGTTTCACTATTATTTGCACCGCAGCGCGGGATCGTTTCCAAGCTACTGTCTGAGTATCGCCTTCGTCGCCGTGTGGCCGAAGAGCATCTCTTGCGTGCGCTGTTTGAACTAGGCGAAGCCGAACTGCCCGCCGTGCCGGCGATCAATCTCTCAACGCTGCGAGACTATCGCCATTGGTGGTCGCTGGAGCGTTTATTGGAACGTGCTCGCGATGAGCAACTGATCGAGTGGGACAAGAACCAAGTGCAATTGACGCCACTCGGTCTGCGGCGAGCGGCGCAGATCACCAAAGCTCACCGGCTGTGGGAATTGTACCTGGTCCGGCACGCCGACATTGCCCCCGATCACGTCGACCGCGATGCCGACGACGTTGAGCACCTACTGCCGGAATCGTTGGTGGCCAAGCTGGAACAAGAATTGGCAGCCGAAGGCCGCTTGCCGACCGTTTTGGCCGAGATGCCGATTTCGCCGCATGAGATTCACTCCGAGCAAGGGGGCACAACGCTATGATGCCTCTTGCCATCGGTTTCGCGGAACCAGACCCTGGGACTTGGATCGTTTTGACGGGATCGACTGTCAACGTCGCCTGTGCCTTGCTGGGATCGTATTTAATCCTGCGCAAGATGAGCTTGATGGGTGATGCGCTCTCTCACGCCGTTTTGCCTGGCCTTGTTGTGGCTTTTGTGTTGAGTGGCTCGATGGGGATCGTGCCAATGTTCATCGGTGCGGTCGTCGTTGGTTTATTGACCACTTTCTTGACACAAACACTGCACCAATACGCCCGCGTCCCCAGTGACGCCAGCATGGGGATCGTGTTCACGGCAATGTTCGCGCTCGGGGTCATTCTCGTAAAGCGCTACGCCGGGGGCCTGCACTTTGATATTGGCTGTGTTTATGAAGGGGCACTGGAATACGTGCCGTTTGCCGAACGCGTATGGGGATTGCCCCGACCGCTACTCAGTTCCCTTGTCGTCATGGTGGTCAATATCCTGGTGATTGTCTTGCTGTGGAAGGAGCTCAAGCTCAGTTCGTTCGATGCGGAGCTCGCCACAACGATGGGTTTCTCGGCGACGGCGATGCATTACTTGCTGATGACGCTGGTTTCTGTCACCACGGTTGCTTCGTTCGAAGCCGTGGGTTCGATTCTCGTCGTAGCCATGCTGATTGTGCCCGCATCGACGGCCTTTCTGCTCACAGATCGCCTCGGGGTGATGGTAGTGCTTTCAGCTGTACTCGGCATTCTCGCGGCGGTGTTGGGTTACGCGGCAGGTGTCTATTGGGATACCAGCATCAGCGGCATGATGACCGTTGCCGCAGGGGGATTGTTTACCATTGCCGTACTATTTGCGCCGCAGTACGGCGTGATCAGCAAAGTGGCCCATAACTTTCGCATGTCGCTGCAAGTGATGCGCGAGGATCTGCTCGCGATGCTGTATCGCTTGGAAGAACTTGGGAGTACGAATTTGCTCACCGCCCACGAAGCACAAACCGCCGTGGGGGGCACGCTGCTCGCTCGCATTGCCGCGAGCCAATTAGAACGCCGGGGCCAGATCGGCGAACGCGATTCCCACCTGTTGCTCACCGACAAAGGCCGCGATGCTGCTCGCCAACTCGTTCGCTCTCACCGCCTTTGGGAAGCCTATTTAGTGAAGCACTTGGGTCTGCCGCTCGACCACGTTCACGACCCGGCACACCGCGTGGAACATTACATCGATGAAGACATTCAAAAGCGGATTGCCGCGGAGTTGGAAACCTCGACCCAAGATCCCCACGGCCGAGAGATTCCCGATTAACCCGGTTTACGACATTCAACGCCCAGGCAATTGGCCCAGCGATTTTCGCTCTCGACCAGTTTGAACATCGGATCGGTTGAATCGTTGAAGTACGCACGGCGAACATCGACGAACCCGACACCCTTGAGCTCCGCTTCCATAGAGCGGTAGTCCCACATCCACAAGTGCGTGCTCGTGCGGAGCCATTCGTAGAAGAACTTCACAACCCCCTTGGGTTTCTTTTCCATCCCCAATTGAACTGCGCGCAAAAATTCTTTGGAAGCTTCCGGCGAAGGATCATCGACATACTTCCGCGCCCAGTACTCAAGGTCCGGCAGCACGAACCGAAATACACCTCCCGGTTGGAGCAGTTTGAAAACATTTTTCAGCGTCGTCTGGCAATCTTCGAGCGAGAGATGTTCCAACACGTGCGAGCAGTACATCGCCTGGCAAGAATTCGCGGCCAGGGGCAAGCCTTTGATTACGTCGCCGTATTCCACATTCGGCGGGAAGCGATTGGCATTCTTTGTGTAATAGGTGCCCAGCAGCGGGGTCTTTTCAAACCGCAAAGTGGGCGAAGAATCGAAATTCCGCCACTCCGTGGGGGCACAGTGTCCACAACCAAACTGGATATACTTGGAGTTATTCATAGTCTCAGAACGGGGCATCGCGGCCGGACGCTAAAGTGGCGACTTGGAGGCATTTCTACCGATGATAATACGAGGAACCTACTTTCAGTAGCAAACGCCCCGCTAAGTCCCGTAGTTTTTTCTAAAGTTCACAATCGCTGGTTGGAAAACTGCCGAAAATAACGGCTGTGCGAGCACGCACACTCGGAAAACCGCTGCGATTCGCCTGTTAACCGCCTTGCCTCGACCTGTATACTATGGGGTGAACCGCAGAGGCCGGACGACCTGTTTATTTGAGTGGAATTCATGGCTACCGACACAATCATCGACGAAGCTGATCCCGTTTTGGACTCCGAATCCCAACCGAACGACGACATCGTCGCCGAGAACTTGGGACTCACCTCGGCCGCTGGCCGCAAGCTCGAATGGCCCGAAACGGCGGTCGATCCAGTCAAAGTCCGCTGGCGGTATGCGATCGGCATTCCGGTTGTTCACGTGCTCGCGTGTCTGGCGTTCTTTCCGTACTTCTTCAGTTGGACCGGCGTGGTGCTCGCGATTCTGGGCCTCTACGTGTTCGGCACGTTGGGCATCAATCTGTGTTATCACCGCCTGCTCACGCACCAAGGCTTCACCTGCCCCAAGTGGCTGGAACATTCCTTTGCGATCCTGGGCGTCTGCACGATGCAAGACACCCCCGCGTGTTGGGTCGCCATGCATCGGATTCATCACAAGCATTCCGACGATCGTCCCGATCCGCATAGCCCGCTGGTGAACTTCTTTTGGGGTCACTGCGGCTGGTTGATGTTTTTGAATCGTGAATTCTTGAACGTCTACGACTACCAACGCTTCACTCGTGATATCCTCCGCGATCCGTTCTATATGAAGCTCGAAAAAAACGAGAACTGGCTGAAGGTTTATTTCATTTCGATGGCTGTGTTTTTCGCAGCGGGTTTCTTGATCGGTTGGCCGCTGTGGGGAACTTCGGCAGGCGTGCAATTCGGCGCGAGCCTGTTGGTGTGGGGTGTGTTCGTGCGGACCGTTCTTACGTGGCACATCACCTGGAGCGTGAACTCCTTCACCCACGTCTGGGGCTATCGCAATTACGAAACCGACGACAACAGCCGCAACAACTGGCTCGTGGGTTTGTGGGCCAACGGCGAAGGCTGGCATAACAATCATCATGCCGACCAACGCGCAGCCGCCCACGGCCACAAGTGGTACGAATTCGACCTGACGTGGCTGACGATTCTCGCGCTGAAAAAAGTCGGCCTCGTCAAAGACGTCGTGCTTCCCCGCGTCTGGCAAGAGAAGCAAGCGTCGTAGTAGTCAAGAGTCGAGAGCTAAGAGTCAAGTGCCAAACAGTCTGGCTCTTGACCCTCGACCTTCTGCTCTTGGCTGCATTATTCGTCCGCCGCACGCATCCAGGGCGTGATCGTTGGCGTGTACTCGCAGATTTCCTTCTCGCCGAAGTAGAGTGCGATCTCGCGCTTAGCGGCGTCGGGGCCATCACTGCCGTGCACCAAATTCATCTGCCGGCTGCTGCTGAAGTCGCCGCGGATCGTGCCGGGGGCGGCATTCAGGCCGTTGGTTGCGCCCAACATGTCGCGCACGACTTTGATCGCCTCCAAGCCTTCGACGACCGCTGCCACGACGGGACCGCCCGTGACAAAAGCTTCCAGCGTGGGGTACCACCCCTTTTGCACGTGCTCGGCATAGTGCTGCTTCGCCAGATCGGGCGTGATCTTGAGCATCTTCATCGCCACGATGTTGAGGCCCTTTTGTTCAAAACGAGAAATCACCTGGCCCATCAGGCGGCGTTGGACACAATCGGGCTTAAGCAAAATGAAGGTGCGTTCCATGGTTCGTCAGTCGTTTGTTGTCAGTGGTAAGTTGTGAAAAACAAAACAATAGCCGCGACTCAACGAGTCGCAGGGAATCGCAAATTTTAAGGGAAATTCGACTCCCTCTCAAGGTCGCTCGGTTAACCAGCAGGGTGATTCAAAAATTCAAATTGGGTGGCACGTCTGGGGTGGCATGGCCTCGGAGGTACTCCGACGTGGCCATGTTTTTTCGAGGTTTAAACATGCCCACGAGTACGAGGGCATGCCACACAAACTCCGTTTTCTATTCTTTCAATCAAACTCGCTTAACCCGTTTCCTGATAGGGCGGCTTGAGGTTTGCGAGGTTGGCCAGCTTTGCTTGGTTTGCACCCCTTTGAAACGTGCAAACCTGCGGCAAACCTAAATCTTCGTTCGCGTTGGGAAGCACCCAAACATAGCTGCCCGTCGGTCCTTTGCGAGACAGGCCTCCCAATTCGCTCAAAGCACGGCGGAGTGACCTCTCCGCAATTCGTTCGAGTTTCGCCGCCGAGATGATGTCCTGTGCCAATCGTCCTCCGGCTTCCAGTTGATCTTTCAGCCAGAGCACCACCGCTTCCCTGCGAAGTTCGTAGCTATTCAGTGAAGGAACATCGCTTTTGGCCAAAACTGGCACCTGCGACATCTCCACCGGCGTGTCCTCCCACTCCAAGCAAGGAGCTTCATAAGAGTCCTTGCCCGCAATCCGAAATTTCATGGCGCGGCTATCCGGTGCCAGACTGTTTTTCACCGGCACGAGATACCGGCACGCACGATCCCGGCGGTCGCGGACAATCGTCCACACAGCCCGTGCCGCCTCGCCAAAGTGGGGCGTGCGATTGACAAGCAGCACCCCGACCTGCAATCGCTGCGCAAGCTCGACGAGGCTGGCGATCATCAGTTTCTGTTCGTGAGGCTTGGGGTTCAAATAGTTCGACAGTGGATCGATCACCAGTAGTCGGCAATCATCGATACTCTCGATGATCTCGGTGAGCATCTCGATCGTCCCTTCGATCGAGAAGGGAGTCCTTTCGCCGTCGATCGGCCCCGCCTTTTCGATTTCCTGCAGAATAAACACCCGATCCAGGACGGCGCGCATCTTGTGAAGGCGCAGACGAATCGTGTCCTCGGGGGCATCGGCTTCGGTCAGATACAAGACGCCACTTTCGCGTTCGATGTGATTGGTTGCCTTGTCCGGCCAAACCTGACCATTGGTGACCCGCGCGGCAATGCTGAGCGCGACCAGGCTTTTGCCGATGCCGTCGGGCCCGACAATCATCGAAACCTTATTGGCCGGGAACCAATCGCGTCACAGCCACTTGACGGTACTTTCAGGAATACAACCCACCGATTGAACGAGCGGCCTGTCGCCATAATATTCCCGCGGCTTCAAAGGATAAGGACGATAACTTCTGCCAGACATAACACCACTCATGCAAAATTACTAAGGACGAAACCGTGGCGCAGGCTTCCAGCCTGTGAATTTGAATTGTCATCTCCAAGACAGGCAGGATGCCTGCCCCACGGCCTTTGGTTTAGCACAAGCCGTGGCACAATTTCTACAAAAAAATCTGGGTGAGAGGTATTATTACACGCAGAGACGCAGCGGCCGCGGAGAGAAGAAAATGGGGGGTGGCCAAGAATGGTGGGTTGACGGTGGGGTGGCAAGTCTAAAAAGGGACATGTAGCTGAGCAGGATTAAGTGGAGATATTTTTTATTCCTTTCTTCACTCAAAGAGTTTCATCGGTCGTTGAGTATTTGTGTCAACTCAATAGCTACGAGATTATCAAGAACTAGCTTTTCACCATCATCAACTGTCAGTGGCGCTTGTAGTATTTGTGTAGCCGAAGGGCTCATGTCATGCTTTTTGACATAATCGGAAATGTAATCAGCTATTGCTGTACTTATTTCAGCCTCATATCCACTGGCAGAATTTTTGAATTCTAGCTCACAGTTTACTGTAAGTTCCTGTCCCGTCTTTAGCCTCGAGCTAACGGTCACTTGCTCAATGTTCACTTGCAAGTCCGAATGTCGGGTTCCATTGCATCCTACGAGAACGAGGAACGAAATAAGCACAGATAGCCAGCGATTCCAGGGAATTTCTAACATCGAAATCAATTCTCCTATCAGTCCTTGAATAGCCGTTGTCTCACATCTTCCCAAGATAAGCCGGCTTGAGGTGAGGATTTTCGCAGTTCCAAGCGACGATCCAATTCAGCCCGTTGAGTTGCCGTAAGCTCGATGGGCTGCGAATCCTCAGCAATGCTGTCCCAAAGTTCTTCCACGAGCACTAGCCGCGCGGAAACCGGCAAACTCAAAATTTCTGGGGGGAGAAGGGAATCGCTTATGTCACGTATGCTAGCCGGATGAGGTCTGAACGGATTAAGAAAGTTGTTCTTTAAGTTTATCACAAGGCTAATGTGGTGTCACTTTCGTTGGAGAGGTCCTGACAATTCATGGAATTCGTCGGGTGCCACTGGCTTGCCAGTGTCTTAAAAGCCATGCTCTTGCGGATTGTCTTAGAAGAAATGTGACCAGCAAGATGGGTGATGCGCTTGTCACGATGGATTGTCGGTCACGTTTAGTTGAAGAGCACTGGCGAGCCAGTGGCACCCGAAAAAATGAGTTTCAAAAATAATGGATTCCCGGCCCCGCGGAAAGACTCCGGGCGCTCACGCTTACGGCTCGCCGGGTCTTCGCCGTTCTCCCCCTTCCGCCCTCCGCCTTCCCCCCTTATCCTCTGTTGATGGCGATTCTCGGTTCCCACATGTCGATTGCCGGCGGCTATTACAAATCCGTCGAAGCCGCCAGCAAGGCGGGATGTAACTGCGTCCAGCTATTTACAAAAAATAACAATCAGTGGAGAGCCAAGGAAATCACCGAGGCCGAGGCCGTGCCCTTTCGGGAATCGCTCAAGTCGCTGGGCATCACGCACCCGATTTCGCACGATTCGTATTTGATCAACATGGCGAGCCCCGACCCCGAGTTGTGGCAGAAATCGATCGATGCGTTTGTGGTCGAACTCCAACGGGCCGAGCAGTTGGGGATTCCCTATGTCGTCGCCCATCCGGGGGCGTTTACCACTTCCAGCGAAGAGGCGGGGCTGAAACGGATCGCGCAAGCGCTGGATGAAGTTCATGGCCAGCTGCCCGGTTGCCAAGCGAAGTGCCTGTTGGAAACGACGGCGGGGCAGGGGAGCAATCTCGGTGCGAAGTTCGAGCACTTAGCCACGATCATCGATCTCGTGAAAGATCCCGACCGCGTGGGCGTGTGCGTCGACACCTGCCACATCTTCGCGGCCGGGTATCCGCTCGATACGTTGAAGAATTACAAAGCCACGATGAAGGAGCTCGATCTCATCGTCGGCATCGACCGCGTGAAGGCGTTTCATCTCAACGACAGCCTCAAGGAGTTGGGCTCGCACGTTGATCGACACGCCCATATCGGCCGCGGGAAGATGGGGCTCGAGCCGTTTCGCAATCTGATGAACGATAAGCGGTTCAACAAAGTGCCGATGTATCTGGAAACCGCCAAGGGCGAAGAAGACGGCGAGGATCTGGACGTGATCAATCTGCGAACGCTGCGCGGGTTGATTGCGAAGTAAGCGCAGTTGTCATTCTGAGAGAGCCCTGGCGACCGAAGAATCTGGTTTGCCATACCAAGCAGCATGGAAACCGCACGACGATTTAAGCCAGATTCCTCAGGTCGTGGAACTCCCTTCGGAATGACAAGAATCACGTCTCAAATTCACCATCCGCCACGGCGGCAACTCAGCGGCGAGTTTGGGAAAGAACTTGTCGATGTAGCCGAGGTCACTCAATTCTTGCAGATCGCCAGTCGGCGGGTCAGCGCTTTTGAGCAGCACGATTTCATCGGCACCCAGGCAAATCGCCAAGCGCGCGGCGATGGAGTCGCTGGTGACGTCCCACGATTCGTGGAGCTTGGTGCCGGGGAGTAAAGGTTCGCAGTCCCGCAACCAAGCTTCTGGAGCAAGAACATAGCACGCATCGGTTTCCGCCAGATTATCGGGGGAAGTGATGCACTGTGCGGCTGGAACATTGCCTGCGAAAGTCAGCGCCAATGCGTTCATAATCGCGATGCAGGACCAGTGATCGGTCGCGTCGTCGTCTTGACTTTCCATCCGCACGGCATCGACAAGAATGCCGCCGCCTGGAATGAGTATGTTCTGTGCGGAAGCTTGTTGATCGAGCCATCTTTGAATTTGTACGCCCAGGTTCGGCAGATTCAATAAGCTGCCACCAACTTTGACGACGCGTATA
Organism: Bythopirellula sp.; assembly: GCF_041737835.1. NCBI lineage: Bacteria > Pseudomonadati > Planctomycetota > Planctomycetia > Pirellulales > Lacipirellulaceae > Bythopirellula > Bythopirellula sp. The sequence goes on from NZ_JBGSQY010000040.1 coordinate 94,781, forward strand.
AAGGGTTTTGGCATGAAACCGTGCTATTCGTTGAATCGCGGCTACTTTGTTTCAGAAGCGATTACCGCCAGGGCATGCGCCGTCGCGCAGCGGCTGACTTCAGGGCCCAAGATTTTTGTGAGTGAAATCACGGAAACGTCGAACTCAAGACGCTTGAGAAGTCGTCTCGCGAGAAACTCTCCGTGGCCACTTAGCACAATCACCTCAGGACTTTGTCCCATGACACCAATCACCTGCGAAAATGCAGGCTCGAGAAGTTTGAGTTGAGCCTCTTGAATCTCTTCGGCAAAACTTATGACCTCTGCACGGCTGACCAATTCGCAATCACCACAAACCATGCGGGCGAGGCGTGCGTGGGCTGAGTCAAAGTCAAACGGCTGGCCATCCGCGGTGGAAAGATTTTCGCTATCTTCCGCCAATTCTTTCAACAGCAGGTAGGCGTCGCCCGTGGTGGCGAACAATTCTTGAGCCACGGGACACGCACTGTCGTGCCATTGCAGGTGAGAGACTACTGCGCAGACGGGGCTGCGCTCGATTCCGGTGTAAACCAACTCGCCGGACTTGAGTCGATCGGGATCAGTTCGTCCGTGACCCGCTTCTTGAGTGTGGAGAATGGGAATGATGTCGGTTGTCGTGGAGCCGATATCCACTAACATGCCCGGCTTGTCGTCACAGAAAGTTGCGGCGAAGGTGGCCAGCGCGTGCCAGTTGCTGGCCGCGGTGAGCAGATATTTCTCACACGCTTCGTCGGCGGAAACAAACTCGCCGGTTGTTTGATAAAACAAAACGGGCGTTCCGCCGGCCGCTTTCAATGTGGCGTCGACGATGTGCCGCACGCCTGCGCGTTTGGTTTCAAAACAGTCGCAGAGCTCGCCGGTCATGGTGACCACAATGCGATTGTGCGGTGGCGCTTCGGCCAAGCAATGCGCCAACTGGGTTGCGAGTTGTTCGGGTTGCTTCCAGAGCGCGAAGGGATGGCTCGCGGCGTAGCCTTGGCCGTCGGCCAGTTTGATGTTGGCACCGCCGATGTCGAGGGCGAGGAGGTTCATTGGTTCTCCCGGCCCGCGTTGCGGCCCGGCTATTGAGTTATCCAAGTGGTCTGCGAACGGCGCCGTTGGCGGAGAATTCTAGCGGATCGAGTCGAAATTGTGGCGTCAATCGATTGCCCGCCGCGTTTTCGAGCAGCGCTGCGGCGAGATTGTCGTGCGTCATCGCACGCAAACCGACATACGAAGTCGTCAGCCGGGGATTCACTTCGATCACCACATCCTGGCTGCCATCTTCCGCTTCACCGAGAATAAGATCAACTCCCACGTAGCCCAACGCGCCCGGAATGGCTACCAATGCGCGATCGGCGAGCTTCGCGGCACGTTCGGCAAGGTCTGTTTCCCACAGTAGCGAACCGCCGAGATAACCGAAGCGGCCATCGTCGGTGAGATGCTGCCGACATGCCGGCAAGAGTAATCGATGCTCGGAGCTACACAAAAATGCCACGCTGGCCGCGATGCCGGGGATAAACTGTTCCAGCCTACGCGGCCAGGGATACGGCGGCGGCTCGTCGAAGCGGCTCGTCACCTGAAACGTATGTTGCGAACCAGCACCGTCGAGCGGTTTCAAGACGCCCGGGTATTGAAAATCGAACGGCAGCTTTTCGACGTCGGCGTCGAGCAGAATGGCCGGGGGAACCGGCACGCCGGCCGTTGCTAAGGCTTCGGCGGTTAAGTGCTTGTTCGACGCGATGCGAATGAACTCATCGGACGCGGCCACCAGCTTAGCGTTGACATCGCGCGCGGTGCGGATTGTGTCCGCGAGAATGCCGTCGAATTCCGGCGCGATCACGATCGTATGATCCGCTTTGGCCGCCAGTCGTGAAAACTCTTCGAGATGATGTTCGCAGGAGTGAACGTCGACAATCTGGCAGCGATGCAGTGAGAGCGGATCGAGCCGGGCATCGCGAAGAATGGTTACGCGCGTCTCGGGGATCGTGGCAAAATCGCTGGCGAGCGCCGTGAGCATCGCCTCCCCTTCGATGAGCAGCGTTTCGGGCAGCGGGCTCGGTTCTTCAACAAGCCCCCCGCCGGTGATCCACTCGTAGAGGAAGATGTGCATGACGGGAGTCGAGAGCTGAGTGCTAAGAGACAAGAGCCAGATGAACTAGCAATCAATGCGTCAAGCTTCTGGCTCTCGACTCTTGACTCTCTGCTCAGGACTAAAAAATTCCCAGCTGATCGCGGGCGTCGTCGGTCATGCGGTCGGGGGTCCAGGGTGGCTCCATCACGAGCCGCACGTCGACTTCGTTCACCCCTTCAATGCGACTGACGAAATCCTTGGACTGGCCGAGCAACTGCGGGCCCGCGGGGCAGGCGGGGCTGGTCATTGTCATGTTGATCGCGACGTTGGATTTGCCTTCGTCGGTCTCGTCGACTTTGATCTCATAGATCAGGCCAAGATCGACAATATTGACGAACAACTCGGGGTCGATCACCTTTTTGAGTTCTTCACGAACGGCGTCTTCGGCAATGGGCATGATGCACCTCACGAAATTTGGTGGTTATGCTTGGTTAAGTCGCACGAAGATTTGATCCCCTTCGACCTTCACTTCATGAGCTATTGTAGGCTTCGTCGCGGGCATCGTCACGGCGGCGCCGGTTTTGATGTCGAACTTCGCACCGTGGCGGGGACAGGCGATTGTGCCTGCTTTCGGATCGAGCGGACCATCCGAGAGCGGGCCACCGTCGTGAGTGCAAACGTCGTCGAGGGCATAGAAATGTCCCGCCGCGTGGATTAGCACGACCAAGCGATCTTCGACCTCGACAAGCATCGAGCCCGGGTCCGACACTTCCGAAACTTTGGCAACTGGAAGGAAATCGCTCATTCGCCGATGTCCCGTACGCGGCGACCGATGGCTTCGCCCAGGGCTTCGCGGACGCTTTCAATCGTGATGCGGTCGAACACCTGTTGGAAGAAGCCTTCGACGATCATGCGGACGGCTTCCTTGCGAGTGTAGCCACGGGTCATGGCGTAGAACAATTGCTGATCGTCGACACGACCACTGGTGCTTCCGTGGGTGCAGCGCACGTCATCGGCTTCAATTTCCAAACCAGGAATCGAATCGGCCCGGGCATCGCGCGACAACATGAGATTGTCGTTGCGCTGATAAGCGTCGGTGCGCTGAGCCCCTTCGTCGACTTTGATCATGCCGCGCCAAACGGTGCGGGACTTATCCTGCAACGCGGCTTTATAGAGCAAATCGCTGCGACAGTAGGCGGCTTTGTGATGTTGGTGGGTGTTGTAGCAAAGATGCTGCTTGCCCTGAGTGAACATCACGCCATTGACTTGGGCTTCGGCATCTTGGCCTGTGAGGGCCACGTGTTGATTCACTTTGGCGAGCCGGCTGCCGAGGGCACCGATGGTCCATTGCAATCCGGCCTTCTCCCCGACGTGGCCCATTTGGTGGGCAAAGTGCCACACGCCAGTGCCCCAATTTTGCAAGTTCACATAACGCAGGCGGGCTTCGCGTTCGAGGATTAGCTCAATCGATCCGCAATGCAGGCCTTCGCCTTCGTGTTCGGTGCTGGCCGTTTCGGATAATAAGGTCGCTTCCGCTCCGTCCTGCAAAATGACGAGCGTCTTGCCGAGATCGACGCCGCCCGAATTCATAATCGAGAGCGAGTGCAGCGGCTCGGAGATTTGCACGTTTTTCGGAACGAACAGCACCGTGCCCCCGCTCCACAGTGCCGCATTGAGCGCTGAGAATTTGTCTTTGTTCGGATTCACCAACTGGCGTTCGATATAAGGCCGCAGCAAATCGCCATGCTCGGCAATGAGTGTATCAAGGCTGCCGAAGATCACGCCCTTCTTGGCCCATTTCTCCGAGAGCTCGCCTTCCTGGTTGCGGCTATCGAGCGAAATGGTTTGACCAGCGAGTTGCACGCCTTCCGCGAGCAAACCGGTTGGCTTGTGCGCGGGCATCTCAATTTCGGCAAACGGCGTGAAGCGATCAAATTTGAACAGCCGGATGTCGGTCCGCATCCATTCTTCGTCGCGATTGCTGGGCATCGCCAAGCTTTGGAATTGTTTCCAAGCGGCCACGCGGCGATCAGTAAGCCAGCCAGGCTCGTCGCGCGTGGCGAGGAACGAATCGAATACTTCTTGCGAAAAGCCAGTTGCCTGCAAAGTCACGCTCATAGAACTCAATCAAAAATTCAAAAAATTACTTGTAACGAAAGGAACGGAAGCGGGCTTAACCCACGCTTCCTTCCATCTGCAGCTCGATCAACCGGTTCATCTCGACCGCATATTCCATCGGCAGTTCTTTGATCAACGGTTCGATAAAGCCGCTGACGATCATCGAGCTCGCTTCGGCTTCGGTCAGGCCGCGGCTCATCAAGTAAAAGAGCTGCTCTTCGCCGATGCGAGAGACGCTGGCTTCGTGCTCGATTTGCACGTCTTGCTCTTCGACTTCGATGTAGGGATAGGTATCGCTACGGCTGTCGGAATCGAGAATCAATGCGTCGCAAACGACGTTGCTCTTGCAGTCGGTCGCACCTTCTTCGACTTTGCACAAGCCGCGGTAGCTACTGCGGCCGCCGTTCTTACTGATGCTCTTGGAAATGATGCGGCTCTTGGTGTGCGGGGCACAGTGAACCACCTTCGCACCGGCGTCTTGATGCTGACCCTTCGACGAAAAAGCAATCGACAGGATCTCGCCACGGGCGCCCGGTTCCATCATGTAGACGGCCGGGTACTTCATCGTGAGCCGACTGCCGAGGTTGCCGTCGATCCACTCCATCAACGAATCTTGGTAAGCCACGGCTCGCTTGGTCACGAGGTTGTAAATGTTGTTGGCCCAGTTTTGAATCGTCGTGTAACGGCAACGGCCATTCTTCTTGACGATCACTTCCACCACGGCCGAGTGCAAACTCTCGGTGGTATACATGGGGGCGGTGCAACCTTCGACGTAGTGAACCGAAGCCCCTTCGTCGACGATAATCAGCGTCCGCTCAAACTGCCCCATCTGTTCGGCATTGATGCGGAAGTAGGCTTGCAGCGGAAACTCGATCTTCACGCCGGGGGGCACGTAAATAAATGACCCACCCGACCACACTGCGGAATTCAACGCGGCAAACTTGTTGTCCGACGGCGGAATGATCGTGCCGAAATACTCGCGGAGCAATTCGGGATGTTCCCGCACGGCGGTATCGGTGTCGGTGAAGATCACACCCTTGTTGCCAAGGTCTTCTTGCAGCGAGCCGTAGACGACTTCGCTCTCGAATTGCGCCTTCACGCCAGCCAGGTACTTCTTTTCCGCTTCAGGGATACCAAGCTTATCAAAAGTGTCTTTGATATCCTGAGGCACATCATCCCACGACTTGCCCTGCTCGTTGGTGGGCTTCAGGTAGTAGAAGATGTCCTGGAAATCGATCCCGATATCGCCACCCCACTGGGGCATCGGCTTCGACTCGAAAATCTTGAGCGATTCAAGACGGAAGTCCCGCATCCAGGCGGGTTCTTTCTTCATGTCGGAGATTTGCTCGACGATCTCGGCGCTCAAGCCACGCTTGGCCTTGAACACGTCGTGCGACGGCGTGATGAAATCGTACTTATTGATTTCACCGATGGTGGGTTCTTGCAGAATATCGGAAGCCATAATATTAATCCCCTCTCAAACGAGGCGGGTGGGTGTCTTCATGATTCCCGAAAATACGGGAATGACAGTAATGTGTTACTAAACAGCAGCTTCGGCGGTGGCCATTTCGCGCTCTTGGGCAGCTGCTTCGGGATAGCTCGCCCGCACGCGGTCGTAGCCATCAGTGAATAACTCGTGAGCCAATTCGACGCCGCCGGTTTCGACGATCTTGCCGCCGAGCATCACGTGGGTGAAGTCCGGCGTGTTTTGGTCAAGTAGCTTGTCGTGGTGGGTAATAATCAGGATGCCCATGGCGGCGCTGTCGGCCGTCTCTTTGCCGATTTGCGCGATGCTCTGGCTGGCCAACTTAACGGCATCAACGTCGAGACCGCTATCGGTTTCGTCGAGGATCGCGAACTTGGGCCGCAACATAGCCATCTGCAGGATTTCGGCCCGCTTCATTTCGCCGCCCGAGAAACCATCGTTCACATAACGGCGGGCAAACTCGACGTCCATCCGCAAGTGTTCCATCTTCTCGGTCAATTCCTTGCGAAACTGCCGCATGGGAATCAGCTCTTCGCCTTCCTTACGCGCCGGGTTGCGAACATTGGTCGTCGCATGGCGGAGGAAGTCGGCCATCTTCACGCCGGGAATCGCCATCGGCCGTTGAAACGCCATGAAAATCCCCGCGCGGGCCCGCTCCGTGGCGTCCCACTCGGAGATGTCTTCGCCGTTGAGCTCGATCGTGCCTTCGGTGACTTCGTAGTTAGGATGTCCCATGATGACGTTGCCCAGCGTGCTCTTGCCAGAACCGTTGGGACCCATGAGGGCATGAGTTTCGCCACGGTTGATCGTAAGATTCACGCCGCGCAAGATTGGCTTGCCTTCGACGGAGACATGGAGATTCGTAATTTTCAGCGTTTCAGTCATTGATCTGTCAGTTGTTCTTTGTCAGTTGTCAGTTGCAATAGCCGCGAGCTGACAGCTCGCAGGTCTTCTTATTTAATCAGAGTAATTAACCAGTGATTTTTTGGTGATCGTACACAGGGTCGATCTCGACCGCAGAGGCAACATAGCCACTGTGGTGAGGCATCGGAAGTTCGTCTTCGAGCTTACGACCGAGCAAACCTGGGCCCGCGGTGCCGGCGGCTTTGCCGATGCGGTGGCCTTTGATCTTGTCTTGGATACGCATGAGTCCTTCGAGCAAGGCTTCAGGACGCGGTGGGCAGCCGGGAACGTACACGTCGACCGGAACAACCAAATCGACACCCTTCACCACGTGGTAGCCATACTTAAAGTAAGGGCCGCCACCGACGGTGCAGGCCCCCATGGCGATCACGAACTTCGGATCGGGCATGAGGTTGTAAAGTCGACGCACGCGGCTGGCCATTTTGTAGGTCACCGTGCCGGCCACGATCATCAGGTCGGCCTGGCGAGGAGTCGCGCGAAACGCCCCCGCGCCGAAGCGATCCATGTCGTAGCGGCTAGCGCCCGCGGCCATCATCTCGATGGCACAACAAGCGAGACCAAACGTCATCGGCCAAATACTCGACTGCCGAGCCCAGTTAATGGCTTGCTCGACCGTCGTGGTGATGACGTTCTCTTCAAAGCGACCTTCAATCCATGGCTGGCTCATAACAATCTTCCAATTTCCAAGGGTTTCTCTCGACTGATTTGTTCGCGCTGCGGTCCCTTCCAGGAACCGCTCGAATCGGTCAAGAGTAACACGTGATTCCTAGTGTTGCTAGGTTCTCCAGGCTGTGAGCTACCGCGACTAAACCGAGGCAGCCACATGAGGGTTCATATCAAACGTACAATGGGTCGACCCGTCCAAGCGGCAGTCGCTCAGGCGGAGGCCACTCCCCAGAATTTCGGCAAACAGCATCTTTTCCATCGAACAGATGCTGCGATCCTGCTCGGCTAAGCTCGGGTAAGGGCAGGCCAGGGCCTTGAGCACCGGCAGTTGCCCTTCGACGGGCTTGATTACTTCAAACGGAATGTCGCGACCTCGCATCAGCTCGACCAACGATTCCATCCGATCGTTGACCGACTCGCCCTTGATTTGATCGCGGTACAGTTCGGCCAAACGAACAACAATGCGTTTGAGCAAACCATAACGGACATCAGGGTCCTTCACGGCCCGAATTTCGGTCCACAAAACCCCTACCAAATCTTCATAGTTCGTGCCGCTCGATCGCACTCCTGCTGTGGAGAGCGAGTAGCGGTGTGTAGGGCGCCCGCGTCCGGCGGCCTCGGAATCGCGAACGATCAGACCCTGATCCATCAAACGAGTCAGGCGTTGGCGAATGGCCGTGGCGGTCACGCCAGCGTAGTCGACCAAGTCTTGGACCGTGGCAGCACCCTGGCGGCGCAGGTATTCGACCACCGCGCGGTCGCCAACGGCATGTTCTTCGTCGGAAAATTGATGGTGAGGCACAGACATAAGTCGTTACCCTGAAAAAGCTTGGCTACTACTTCCTTAGTTATCTTACCGAATCGGCTATTTTTGACAATGGTTGGTTTGAAAAATAAGTGACAAATCGTAAAGTGTTGACCCAGAACAGTTTATTAGCTAGAAGTAGCAGGGAATTCAAAGCAGTAGCTAGCACGCGAATCTCCACCAACAAACTTCCCATTTGGGAGCGGATAGTATGAGCGACGAAAAAGGCCCACAAGGAGAGCAGTGGGGTTCGCAACTGGGGGTCATTCTGGCTGTGGCTGGCTCGGCAGTGGGCTTGGGAAATTTCTTGCGATTTCCTGGGCAAGCCGCTCAAAACGGCGGGGGGGCCTTCATGCTCCCTTACTTCGCGGCCCTCCTGATCCTGGGAATCCCCATGTGTTGGGCAGAATGGACCATGGGCCGTTATGGCGGCGGCAAAGGCTTCAATTCCGCGCCCGGAATTTTTTCCGTCATCTGGCCCAGCAAGATCGCGCGCTATTTCGGTTCACTAGCGCTACTGATCCCGCTGGTGATCTACATGTATTACGTGCTGATCGAAGCGTGGTGTTTGGGCTACGCTTACGACTATCTCGTGGGCAACTTCAATAATATCGAACCCACCCCTGCGGCCTACACGGCCTACTTCGATAATTTTGTCGGTAAAAACGCCGACGGATTTATCTACGAAGGGGGCAATAATGAACTGGTTGGGATACTGGCTTTCGTTTTCATCCTAAATTTCATTTTGATCTATCGCGGGATCAGCAAAGGGATCGAAAAATTTTGCAACGTGGCCATGCCGTTGATGGCGGTGTGCGCGATCTGCGTTTTGATTCGTGTCCTCACTCTGGGGACGCCCGATCCCGCGCATCCCGAAAACAAATTGGTCAACGGCTTGGGGTCGATGTGGAATCCGAATCCCGAGTTTCTGTGGAAGCCCGACACCTGGCTCGCCGCGGCGGGGCAGATCTTTTTCAGCATCTCTGCCGGTTTTGGCATCATCATCAATTACGCCAGTTACTTGAAGAAGAAGGATGACGTAGCGCTCAGCAGTTTGACGGCGTGCAGCGTGAATGAGTTCTTTGAAGTCTGTTTGGGGGGAATGATTACCCTGCCGGCGGCGTTTATTTTTCTAGGCGCGAGCGCCACGATGATGGGGACGTTTGGTTTGGGCTTCAATGCACTTCCTAACGTGTTTGCCGTGATGCCCGGCGGGCGGTTTTTTGGTTTCGTCTGGTTCTTTATGTTGTTCTTAGCGGCCATCACCAGCAGCCTGTCGATGCTGCAACCAGTGATCGCCTTTTTTGAAGAGGGCTTAGGGCTGAAGCGTCATGCTTCAGTGACTTTTCTTGGTTTGATCGCGGCGTTTGGCACGGGCTTTTGCGTTTACTTTTCCAAAGGAACCGTCGCCCTCGATACGATGGATTTCTGGGTGGGAACATTTCTGATCTATGTGCTGGCCATGTTTCAGACGCTGCTTTATGGCTGGGGATTAGGAATTGAGAAGGGCGAAGAAGAGATGCACCACGGCGCCCATTTGCGCGTACCGCGGTTGGTGCAGTTCATGTTGAAATATGTCTCGCCACTCTTTTTGTTTGTCATTTTCGGGATGTTCTGTTGGCAATCGCTGGTGAGCAAAGACGTGGAAATTGCCTTCCTCACCGGCGTGGAGATCCCGCAGGTCGTCGACAATACGGTCCCCGAGAACGTGATGAGTGTGCTCAATGACAACAAGCAAACCGTTCCCACGACGTTTTCCATCACCACCGAAGAAGGCGAACCGTATTGGATGATTCGCGACGAAACAACCAAGCCGCTTTATACGTTTGAGATCGCGGAGAATGCGGAGGGGCAAACAGGGCTGCGGGTCAATCGATTTTCGATCGGCACAGTGCAGGCCTTGGCCTACAACAGGGTCGCGATGATGTCGATTGGCTTTATCATCATCGTGGGAATATTTATGAGCATTCTGACTAATATCGCCTGCCGACGTTGGGAGCGCGAAGGCCGCTTGTAATAGCCGCAGTTTTGCGAGGAACTTATTATGACTTCATCCGGCTGGATGATTATGATCGCGTCGGTGTGCGGTGTTTTAGGACTCGTTAGCTTTTGCATGTATCGAGTTCTCACCTTGCCTCCGAGCGAAGTCGGAGACAGCATGAAAGCTCCGTTAGATATCGACACGGGCGACACGCAGGACGCGGATTGAGTGGCTGGCATGATCTTAAATGAATTGATTCCCGTGTTGCAGATCGCCGTTGGCCCGGCAATTCTGATTTCTGGCGACGGGCTGCTGCTGCTGACGATGACCAATCGTTTGGGCCGAGTCATCGACCGTTCACGGCAACTGGTCTCGATCATGAAGCACGCCGAGAACGAGGAGCGAAACAACGGCGAAGCACAGTTGAAGATTCTGTTGCACCGCGGGCGCTTGTTACGCTCAGCAATTTTCATGGCGGCCACCAGTGCGTTGCTCGCGGCGCTGCTGATTATCTTGGTCTTCCTGAGCGTGTTGATGAAGTGGGAAATCGGCTGGCTGCTCAGCATCATCTTCATGGGCAGCATGCTGGGAATCATCGGCTCGCTCGTGTCGTTCCTGCGCGACGTGAACGTGACGTTGCACGCGCTGGCGATTGAGACGCGGCACCCCAGTTAAGCATTAGCCAAGTGCGTGCTTTCCCGCGGAAAATACTCCGCGACGATCGCGCGAAATTCTGCCGTAGTTTTCATCGTCGCCACGTGCTTGCGGAATTCGCGCGCTCCGCGGCGGCCTTGGGCATAGCAGCAGGCGAACTTACGCATCAGCATCGTGCCTCGCTCGTCGCCGAAGCGTTCGCACACGAGTTCAAAATGGTGTAACAGAAGCTGCCGCTCTTCTTCGAGCGTCGGCTCGGGGGGAATCGGCTCGCCACGAATCGCCGCGGCGGCTTGTCCGAACAGCCACGGTTTGGCGAGCGATGCCCGGGCGATCATCACGCCGTCGACGCTGTAACGCCGGAAGGCATCGACCACTTTCTGCGGCGTGTCGAGATCGCCGTTGCCGATGAGCGGAATCCGTTTCAAATGGGGTTTGATCGAGGCGATGCGATCCCAATCGGCCGAGCCGGTGAACATGTCTTGCGCGGTCCGGCCATGCACGGTCAATGCCGCGGCGCCGGCTCCTTCGACGACTTGCGCAATGTCGATGGCGTTGATTGTGTCGCGGGTGCAGCCGAGTCGGATCTTGGCAGTGACCGGCGTGGGAGCACAGGCCGCGACGACTTGCTCGATGATTTGACCCATCCGTTCGGGTTGGCTCAACAAATAAGAGCCGCTGTGAGCTTTTTGTGTGACGTTACGCACGGGGCAGCCGAAGTTGATATCGACAACGCTCACGCCGTATTCATCGCCAGCGAGCCGAGCACCCACTTTGGCCAGTGTTTCGGGTTCATTATCCCAAATCTGCACAGCAAGCGGCCGCGACTCCTCGGCGACGCCCCACAAGCGGTCGGGGTGCTCGGCTTCTTGCTCATCAAGCCAAACAAAGCCGCGGGCATTCACCATCTCGGTAGCCAACAAGCCGGCCCCGCCGAATTCGCGAACGATCTGCCGAAAGGCATAGTTGGTGAACCCCGCCATGGGGGCCTGCAAGATCGGCGGATCAATCAGCAGCGGGCCGATGTAAAACGGTTTGGCGAGGGGCGCGACGGCGAGTGGGGATTCGGTGAGCGACATGACTCGCTATTCTACGCGAAAATAAGAAGTTGTCGCAGTCCGCTAAGCCGCGCTTCGGCTATTTTTTGGGCACCGTGGCTTGGGTTTCCTTGGAAGTATCTTGGGAAATGAATTTCAATCGCACGCCGACGTAGTGTGCGCCGCTGGGGTGATCGGGGGGCTCTTCGACGAGCACCAGATCCTCGCCTTGTTTCTCCCAGATCAAATGTTGGTAGCGTTTGTCCTCGGGCTCGACCATCACGAGTCGGTCTTCTTCCCAGCGATAGCGGCCATCGAGATTTCCACTGCCGTAGAGCATGAGCTCGTCCTTGGGCATCGAGAGAATCGTCACCGCCCGCTGGGCCCCCGCGGGGAAGTTGATTTGCCACGTGCCGTGATAGGGACCAGGGGCAGCTTTCTTAGGCACGGCGGCTTCGCGCTGAAGGATCGTGGCTTGGCCATCGAACATCTGCAACTTCAACTCGCTAAAAATCACCGTGCTCCCCCACACGTTAATGATGAAGCGATCGTCGGTGGGAGGACTTCCCTTTATGCTCAAACCACGATGAATGTCGCTTTGTAAGCCGGTCCAATCGATGACAGTTTCATGATTATCCGTCACGCGAATCGAAACATTCGTCCCTGCCAGACGCACACCGATCACGACGTTGTGTTCAAACCCTGGATGAAAGCGATACTCGGGATTGTACGTTGGATTGGCCATATCATAGGGCATTAAACCCATCACTCCACCCACGCCATTGATGGATTGCAAATGATCCATGCCCAACACGACCATACCCCGACCCGCGCCGAAGGGAAGTTGAAAACCGACGGCTCGATTAGGCGCACCGGCGCGAACCTCAAATCGGGCCGAGAGTTCATAAGAGCCATCAATCAGGATTGGCACGACGAGGCTTTTCGCGCCCAAATCGCGTTGCTCTCGCCAGATGTCACCGCGGGGGTCGCGGCGCCAGATCCCGGAGATCGCATCCCGCTCGACGTCGACCAACGATATGAGGTCGACGGAACCTTTGGCCACCGTGATTGTGTCACCAGCTGATGAGTTGCGAGCTTGTGGAATTGATCCAAAACCATGATCTCTCAACACAATCCTACGCTTCTCCTCATCATACTCTCGCACTGCTGTACTTGGTATTCTCAGTATTCTCAAGGAAATCATTGCTAGCAGCAAGCACCCCACGAGACTCACCACAAGGAGAGCAATCTTTTGTGAGGTCAGATATCTGCGCTGACGAACTATATCGTTCGACAAGTGCATACGATCTTGAACGGTTGCCAACCGTGCGCGGAGCAAGTCGCGTTGCGAACGCAGATTCTGTAGCTGAGCATTGATTTCAGACAAGCGCTGGCGGATTTGTTGCGATTGCCGGCGCTGCTCGACGAGTTGGCTCTCCAAATATTCAAGATTCGTTTCCCGTTCGGCAATGGAAATTTCCGATTCGGCAATGGGCGTGTTCCCCTGTTGCTGCCGCAATTCGGCCAGGCTTTCTTGCTCGAGCGCGATTTGATCGGTGAGCGCGCGTTCGACGGCGTAAGCCTCTTCGGCGAGGGCGGCGAGTTGTTGGCGGCGGTGCTGAAAGACGGCTAGCCCCCCATCGACCAACTGCTGCGTGTTCTGCAAATTCTTGAGCGATTCGGGGGCGTGCAGATTGAAGAACGCTCGCAATCGCGTTTGCCATGCAGGCTGCTCGAACGCACTCGGATAGTTTTCGATGGCAGAAGACGGGCTCGCCGGTTCCGCAGGAAGATAAATCACCGACCTGGGGCGGTTGTTCGCCGCCGCGTTTTGGGAAAGCGACTGGCCCGCTTGCACGCGGTTGAAATCAGCGAGCAATTCGCCAGCCGTTTGATAGCGGGCGTTGGGATCTTTAAGCAGCAAGCGATGGACGATCTGCGCCACGTCGGCTGGCACGCTGGGAATGATCTCGGTGAGCGGCGGCGGAATTTCGTACGCATGCTGAAAGATCATCGAGGTGGGGCTGTCGGCCTGGAACGGCAATCGCCCACTGAGCATTTGATAGAGCAAGACTCCGACCGAATAGAGATCGCTGCGGCCATCGACCGGTTGCCCACGGCCTTGCTCCGGCGATAGGTAATCCACGGTTCCCATCACAACGCCGGTGGCCGTTTGTTGCAATTCACTGGAGAGCGATTTGACCAAACCAAAATCGGCAAGCAGGGCTTTGCCCGAAAGGTGATCGATCAGAATGTTGCCCGGCTTGATATCGCGATGGACGAGACCTTGTTCATGCGCGTGCGCGAGGCCTGCAACGACTTGCGAAATCAACTGAATGGCCGATTGTGAGGGCAATTTGCCATTCGCCTTCAATAACTCGGTGAGCGAACCCCCGGCGATGTATTGCATCGCGAAATAGTGATGCCCTTGCTCTTCGCCGATTTGATAGATGGGCACGATATGGGGGTGAACAAGTTTTGCCACCGCGCGGGCTTCGGAAGTGAAACGGTCGACAAAAGCTTGCTGACGTGCTAATTCGCGGGGCAACACTTTGAGCGCGACGGTCCGCTCAAGCCGTTCGTCGTACCCGCGGTAAACGTCGCCCATGCCGCCTGCACCGATTTTGGCGTCGATGCGATAGGGCCCGAGGCATTTAAAGGGGACTTCTGATTGCGTTGGCTGATGGCCAAAGGCGGGCGTGTCGTGATGGACATCGATGCCAGTGCCGCGTGGGGGAGTTTCGCTATTGGCCGTATTGGACTTTGCTACGTTTGCGAGTGCGGCTTGTATTTCTTGGCCATTGGTGAAACGCCGTGAGGGATCGTAGCCTAAGGCGCCGTCAATCAACTCACGAAACTCCGCGGGTACTTTGGCGGCTACTTGCGGGCTCGTGAGGTAGGCTTCGACCCATTCGCCGGTGAGCCATTGCAGCGCGAGTTGGCCGATTTGAAACGCGTCGATGCGGCGGGGATCGCAGTGAATGCCGGCTCGCCGGAGTACGGATTCAGCTTGCTTGATGTCCGCAGGAACGAGCAGTGTGGTCGCGGATTCAAATTCCGGCGGAACAGAGGCCCAAGGACCTGCGCATTCAATGGCGATTTCCTGGGGCGGGGATAACGTGGCCTGAAAGTTTGGGCCTACGGAAACGTTTTCGGCGTTGATTGCGCGATGCAGTTGGCCATTGGCGTGCAGCTTGGCGACTTGCTCGCAGAGTTGGCTCAACAACGCGAGGAATTGGGTTCGCCGGGCGGGCGAGTCGATTGAATCCGTCAGGTTGTTACGTGAGAGTTGCGGCATGTCGCGACAAGTTAGCAGGGGATTTTCGGGCGGATCACTAAGTTCATGTCCGTTGGCAAGACAATTCGTAAAGCAAAGATGGAAATCTCAGAAGAACTTTTCATGCAACGCTTGCTAGAATAGTGTAGCTGGTGGTGCTACTAATTTCCCCCTCCCCTAGCCCCTCCCCGGAGTACAGGGGAAGGGGATATATTTTCTACCATGAGTTTTCCCCAAACACGGCATACGCTGATTCTGCGACTCGTTGACGGTCAAAGTGAACGCGACTGGCAGGAATTTCTGACCGACTATTGGGGGCCGATCTGCCGATTTGCTTTGCGGCGGGGTACGGCGACGCTGGCCACGGCCGAGGACTTGGCTTCGCAATGCTTCGAGGTCGTCATTCGCAATAAGTTGCTCGAGCGGTGGGTGAGCAGCCGACAAGCCAAGCTCCGCACGCTGTTGTGCAGTGTTGTTTGTAAACTGCAAGCGAACGAATTTCGCGCGACGCGCAAGAAAGGGGAATTCGAGCGGGCGCTGGCCGAGGAATTGCTGCACACACGGCCGACGAGTTCGGCGGATGTCGACACGGCCTTCTTTGCCGCGTGGGCTGAGGAACTGTTGCAACAAACGCTGCGCACGATAGCACGCGAATATCATGCGGCTGGCAAGGGAAACTATTTCCGCGTGCTTTATGGCCGGATTTGCGAAGAGTTGTCGATTGCGGAAACCGCCACGGCACTGGGCATCAGCAGCAGCGACGTCGACAACTACTACCGCCATGCTCGCAAGCGGCTGAACGAGCAACTAGAGGCGGCGGTCCGCTCGCACGTGGTTCGCTATTGTGATGCAGCAGAGGTTGAGCAGGAATTTGCGGCGGAGTGGAATCGGCTGGGGGAATATCTGCACGATCACGGCGGACTGGAGCAGGCGATTCGCGAGGGGCAGGAATTTGTGGAGCGCGATTCGTTGGAAGCTCATAAGTCAACGCGGATTCGGGAGACGCTGACGAAGCTGCCGCTGGATTCTTTGCGGAAATAGTTTATCTGAACTATCCGTGGATCGCGTTGCGATCCGGCTATTGGGCTGTCAGAAAAATTATTTACGAGTTTTCCAATTTCCTGACATGAAGGTTGGTAGAGGCGTTGCCAGAGCGTGTTGTTCGGCCGCCAAGCCAACAATTTGTGTGCAGGAAACGATCATGGGAATCTTCAAACGTATCAGCGATATTCTTTCGGCCAATTTCAATGAGCTCGTCGACGGATTTGAGAATCCCGAAAAGCTGTTGAAGCAAGCGATTCGCGAAATGGAAGAATCGATCGCCAAGGCGACCGAGGAAACGGCCAAAGCCCTGGCCAGCGAAAAAATCACGGCCAAGGCTCTCAAAACCAACCAAGTGCAAACCGCGCAATGGCTGGAGAGGGCGGAACAAGCGGTCCAGGCAGGCGATGATGAATTGGCTCGCAAGGCGATCAAACGGAAGCAAGAGCACGAAAAACTTGTGGCGGCGCTCGAAGATCAACTCACTGCCTCGCAAGAAGCAGCTCAAGCCTTAAAGCGGCAACTTGAAGCGATGAAGGCGAAGCTCACCGAAGCGAAACGAAGCTTGGCAAATCTGTCGGTCCGGCATCGCGCGGCTGCGTTTCGCAAGAAGATGCAAACCGTCGATTTGGGTGCTCCTTCGGAACTCGATCAACATGCGTTCGCGAAGTTTGAGCGCCTGCGGAATCGCGTGGAACAAGCCGAGGCTGAGGCCGAAGCGATGTCGGAATTACAATCGGCGACGCGCACGGTTGAATTGGGGGAGTGCTGCGAGCCGGAAGCGAATATCGATGTCGATGCGGAGTTGATGGCGCTGAAGCAACGGAATGCTAAGCCGCAAGCGAGTTAGCTTTTCGGAACCAAGATCGAGCGTTCGGAGCCGTTGGTGGGAACGCCTTGCCAGCCGCTGACGCTGGGTGTCTGTGGCGCAACGCTTGATGAATCGTTGAGTCCTTCCACGGCGTTCGCGCGTTGCACTTCGGTGTCGAACGTGCTTGCCGGGGAACTGCCTGTGCGGATCAGCATCGCCACGAGACGGTCCGTATCGAGTGTGCCGGGGGTGGCGACTTCGGTATAGCGGACGATGCCGAGGTTGTATTCCTTGACCGCGCCGACAAACATCCGCCGCCGGGCGGAGAACAGTTCAAAGGCCATCAACAGATCGCTGCCATCGGATTGCGGGCTGCGGGCATCGCTCACCTGAAACATCCACTTGCGGGCATCGGCGATTTCGAGCGTGCGCGTCGATAAGTCGGTATAAGCCCGCGGCAAGAGTTCATTCAGCTGCTGAGCAAGCTGCGAAGGGCGATTCTGGAAAATTTCGGCATAGCGGGTTTCGTAGGCATCGGAAAAAGGGGCATCGCTTGGCAACGGCATGAAGCCGAAGGTCACATTTCCCATCATCGCGGCCAAATTTTCTTGAGCCACGCGGGCTCGGTCGCGAGCAAGTTGCACACGGTTTTCGGCGGTCTGTTTGGCAAGCTCCCATTCAGGGCCCGGTTGTGTGATCGCCTGTTCGAGCGCCACGAGCTTGGTGCGGTCGTCGAGCGCAAGGTAATAATTCGCGATGGCTTGAGACAACTCCCAGTAGGCGATCACGCGCTGCGTTTGCTCGTTGCGTGAGAGTGAATTATTCACCGCTTGGGCCAAGGTAATGGGCGTGCCCTTGAGTTGTTCCCCCAACGGGGGCTCCAAAAAACTCGCGAGCAGCTTGGCGGGGTCGGTTTCGCTGGAGGGTGGTGCCGTCTCTGTTGTGGCGGGAGTCCGCGGAGGCTGCGTGGCGGGTGGGGTGGTGGCTCCAAAAGCAGGAGCGCTGCTTCCGGGAGTTGTGGTCGGAGAATCGATGACAGGGGACTCTTCGGAACTGAGCGGATTGGAATCGGGAGGTGTCGATAGTGGCTGGGCCGTGGCATCGATCTCGTCGAACAGATTGCTCGTGACATCGGTCGAATCGTCAGCAGGTGCATCGCTCGGGGGAGTTTCGGTCGTGGCCTCCGCAGGGGTTTCCTCGGCGGGCGGTGGGGACAAATCGGGATAGCGATCGCCGATTTGGGCAGCCAGAAACACAACCAATAGCATGAGCGTGGATTGCATCGCTTGAAACTCCTGTGGCGATTTAGGCAAGATTCGCGGCGGGCCGATTTGCAGACAGGGCATCCCTGCCAAGGGAAGTCTAGCTTGCCATGAGGGGTGGGAAACGTCAATCCTCGGCCAGCGAGCCGGGGCGTCCACGCCCCCGAAATATGCGGATTCTGCGGGCTCGGGACGAGCCGGCTCGCGAATATCAGTCCAATTCTTCGAGCCAGACGCGGAGCTCGTTTTCGTATTCGCTGGCCAAATCGCCGATCACGAGGGTACGCTGGAACTCGGCCAACCCGCCGCTGCCGGTGTCGGCATCTTCGGCACTGCCAAACCGCAACACGGGATCGGGGGAAGTGAGCCGCCGGCAAATGCTCATAAGCAAATCGCTGTCGGCCACGTCCTCGGGCAAGATGCGCTCAAGTCGTTGCGGCAGAGTCCACTTGGCTTCGAGCAGTTCGCCCAAATTGCGTAAGCCAGCAAACAGCGGCCGACCTGCCAAAACCTCGATCAACACATAACCGAGGCTCGCCAAGTCAGCGCGCGGTGTGAATTCGTTCCGCTCGAGCATTTCGGGCGCAGCATATTGCGGCGTGCAGGTGCGCTGCTCGGGCATGTTGTCGAGCTGTAACGCGGAACCGATGTCCACGATCTTCGGATGGCCCGTGCGCTTGACCATGATGTTCGACGGCTTCAAGTCGCCGTGGACAATTCGCTCGCGGTGCAGTGCGGCCAAGGCGGCGAGGCAGGCACGAATAATCGCAACCGCCACGCCCGGTTTCAAGCGGGGCCGCACGGGGCCAGCGGTGACGATCACGTCGTTAATATATTTCCAACGGCGATTGCTCACACGTTGTTGCACGCGGGAAAACATTGCGGGGGTGAGCAAATTGTCGAGGTCGTAGCCGTCGACCCATTCCATTTCCATTACGCGAATGCGGCGGCGTTCGGTGAAATTCTGAACGTCGAGCAAGTTGTCGTGCTGAATCTTGGCAACGCAGCTCGCGACTTGTGCGATTCGTTCCATCGCTAGGTCGTAACTTTGCTGGCAGGAAAAACGCTCCGGCGAAAAAACTTTCAACGCGACAGGGAGCGTAAAACCGTCGGAGCCGCGTCGGTCGGTGAGATACACCACGCCTTGGCCACCCGTTCCCAGCAACCTACGAAAGCGCAAATGCTCTGTCCAACCGATGTATTGCGTGTTGAGCAGATGCTCGTAGCGCTGATACAGCTCGTTGGGACAGCGGCGGGATTGCTCGCCATCGAAAGTGATCGTCCGCGTTCCTTGCAGGATCGTTGTCGAAGGATTCATCCGTTACCTGGGTGCATGGGATAGGAGAGTCGAGAGCTCAAGATGTGCATCAAATAAGTCATGCCGACCAGGGGGCGGGCAAGGTTGGTTGCTAACTGCCAGGCCAAAACCGATAGATTCGAGGCCCGATAATTTATCTTAGTCAGGATCAGAGGCGAAGAAAATGATACTGCGCGCGTTTGCGGAGAGTCCAGATCGCAAATTTGGCCACATTTTCAGCGAAAACATGCGGGTTGTACGATTTTCAGACAGTTCACGGGGAAACAGGATCGTGCCCGTGCCTGGGAAAGCCGAGGTGCTTGACTACGCGGTTGAAGAGCTACCCCGCCAGGGCGAACTCCAGCCCGAACTGATTTTGGAGCAGGACGAGGTCCAAGGCATCGACCTCAAGATCGCCGTTGAAGTCTCCGGCTAGATTCTGATTCGCTTCGTAATCGTCCCAAAGCTCTTCGTCGAGCGCGTCCACGCGGCCGTCGTTGTTCAGGTCGGTGAGAAAATCTATCGACACGATGAGCGTCTCGAAAAAGTTGTTGATCACGTCGCCGAAGTCGGAATTGTTGATAACTCCATCGCCGTTGAAATCGCCTTCGATCCATGTGCCCGTATCGAAAAAGTGATTGATGACGGCGCCGAAATCCGTGTTGTTGACCACTAAATTCTGATCTGCATCGCCCGGATAGAGCGTAAACAGAAAATTAAAATCTCCACCCGCCGTGCCGTTGCCCGAGGGGAACGTGCTGATCGCCGCGTCGGTGAAGATCGTTGTGGTCGTGGGGACGAACATGCGGGCTGGGTTGGTCCATTCGCCGTCGAGAGCGTTGTTGTCGGCGTCGACAATCGTGTCCGCTAGCGACAGCAGATAGTAGTCCCCCTTGCGGTTGGCGGGGACCAACGGCGTGGCGAACTCCCAGGTCGCGGTGAAGTCATTCGTGGCGTCGGGCGCGGTAAACGTCGCAGCGGCCACGTCGGGGGCATGCCCGCGCAAGACTCCGACCAAGCGCAGATCGCTCTTTGCGACGGTCACCGCTTCGCTGAACTGGATTTGAAGGATCGTGGGATCGCCCACGGGAACGGTCATCAGCTGCCCGCCGTCGCCGTCCACGGTGTTGAAATGATACTCGGTGGGGGTGCCGTCGGTTTCTTTGAGAATGACGTTCAAAACGCTGGGAGGGAGCAAGCGATTGGCCATCGCAAAGACATCGAGACGCGAGTACCAGGCGTTGGTCGGTGTGACGTTATTGTCTTCGTCATCGCCGTCGTAGATCGCAACGCCAGTTTCTTGGAAGAGCTCGATAAGATCTTCGCGGTTGAGGCGGCTGCCGGTAGCGTAAACATTCATCTGTTGGGCTATTGCTATAGCTGCCGCGACGTGTGGCGCAGCCATGCTGGTGCCATGTGCATCATAGTAGATGCCTGACAGGCCGCTACTATTAATGAAAGCCCCAGGTGCAAATATATGAACTAAATCTTCATGACGCTGAGAGAAGCCAGCGATCCGATCAGGAGCAACTCTGTACTCCTTCGCACCACCAACATCTACGCCTCCAGGATAAAATGGGACTTGAGCTACAAAGGTTGTATCCCATGTCGCTCCAACTGAAATCGCACTAGCATCTGCTGCAGGATAAGATACACCGGGTCCACTAACACTTGGAGGTGCAGGTTGTTGTTGAACATCATGAAATTGTGCATAAGAGTTTCCTGCTGCCACTGAAATGCCAATGTTCATTGAACTTATGGCTACCATTTCATCGGCGAAGCCGTAGGGATTGACCTGAGTATTATAGTTTTTCCCATCGACAATCGACATATTCACAGCAGCAATATTATAAGTTGATGCGTTTGCGAAAACCCACTGCAAAGCCGCTTGAACATCGTTAAAATCTCCCGTGCCATCATCACCAAACACCTTAAGAATGATAAGACTCGCTCCTGGCGCGGCACCGGCTACAATTCCCGCCACATGGGTGCCATGCCCATACGCGAAGTATGAATTGTGTGTATCCGATGCGTCAGCATCATTTTCCGCAAAGTCATATTGATAAACGATCCGGTCTGCGATCCCGTTAGTGGCGGGGCCAAAAATTGGATGGTCCAAATCGGCCCCTGAGTCTAAGATGGCAATTGAGTAGCCTGTTCCATCAAAACGTGAATAACTCGAATTCTCGTAGTACGCATCCACACCAATCAACGGATAGGATTCAGCGCGGGCAGGGTACATGGGGGCATTTGTGGTCGCGGTTGTGATTTGGCTTGCTAGTTGTTGAACCACAGGAATCTGATCCTGTGATAACCAGGATGGCAGATTGAATTCTTCGCCGAGCATCGTAGCGGTTGCCGACAGCATTGATCGATCTTCAAGACGCTCAATGCGCAAAATTCGAGAGAAAGATGTTTTCTTTGGGCCAAATCCGTTCATGACAAAATTCTCCGGCTGCAAGAACGATGCGCAAATAAAGGCCCCAGAAATGTGAGCAGCAATATCCCACTCGGTTCTGGGATGAATTTGCCATACTGTAAGTGGTCAAATGTCAGCGCAATGTGGGGCACCCCTTCAAACGACCGTCGATACTGCTGGACCTTGATCGAAAAAATTCCTAGTGGATTCAGAAAGCCCATAAATATGTCGTCGTTCGGATCGAATGATTGTGAAATGATTCCTTCGATGTCAAAGGTGGTCGTTTCATACTGACCTGTCTCGAATTCATAGGCTTCAACGGTAATTTGTCCTGCGGCTCCATTACTACCAGTCATCACAATGCCAACGGCAGTAGGAAAATTACCTGAAGGCATAAGATCAAAGGTCCATAATGCTTCCACCGTGCACGAGTTGCCAATACAGGCACCAAGACCGGAAGCTCGAACAGAATGACCTCCAACATCAAGGCCATCTACTATTCCATCATCTGCATCAACAGAGTTTCCTAATATCGGATCAGTCGAGCTTGGATAGCCGGGAGAGAAAAGCAAACCTGGACTCAGCACATCGTCTTCAAAGTCCTCCAAAAAGAACGTCGTGCCGAGACCACTCATATTGAACGGGCTATCCGCCGCGCTGCGGTATGGCGTTGGTCCTAAGAACGTGAAAGCAGCGTACGAAACGCTGCTTCTCGTCGTTAAAAGTAGCCCCAAGCACAGAATGAATCGAACAACGTTCATGAGAATCTCCTCATTCACGAAAAATTAGGCCCAGCAATACCCACGTCCAGGGTAACATGATAGAGCCAGAGAGGCTAGCAGAAAGGCACTGGGTTCGGGCACGTGCAAGCCGTACCGGAGATGATCGAAACTAGGATTTGAAGTTGTCGTCCCCGGTATAGGTCGTCTCAACTGTTCAAAAGTGACGGAGTACATTCCAAACGGGTTCGTGATGCCAATGAACCAGTCATCACTGGCGTCAAAAGCTCGGGAGATAATTCCCTCGAAATCGAATGTCACAAACTCGTATCCATTCTCCCCAAAGCCAATAACGGATACCGTACCTTGAGAGCCACTATTGGCAGTTAGAACAAAACCTATTGCTGTTGGATACTTACCAAATGCCGAATTATTGAAATTCCACTGCGTGTACACAGTACAGTTCGGGCCACTACAGGCGTCCGGGGGAAAAGCCAAGACAGATTGACCTCCGGAATCAAGTCCATCAAGAACCCCATCATCGGCATCGACAGAATTATCTGATATAGGGAATATCGAACCAGGAAACCCGCTTTCGAGACCCGGCGTCAGCACATCGTCCTCAAAGTCCTCCAGAAAGAACGTCGTGCCAAGCCCGCTAAGATTGAACGGACTATCCGCCGCGCTGCGATAGGGAGTCGGACCAAGAAACGTGAAAGCAGCATGGGAGACGCTGCTGCCCGCTAATAGCAATCCCAAGCAGAGAAGGAATCGAACAACGTTCATGAGACGGTCCTCATTCACAAAAAACTAGGCCTAGCATACCCACGTCCAAAATAACACACACAGCCAGCAAGGCTAGTAGAAAATTGCTGGGGTTTCGGCAGGCCTAAAGTTCGGCCAAATCTATCGAGGTTGTGTATAGCCGGCAAGAATACTGACTGAAGTGATGATGTAATCCCGCTGGCCTACGCATATGTGCAGAGCAGATATTCGTATCGAGAAGAAAGCTCACGACGGCTCGTCCCGAAAAGTTGCAGATTGGCGCATTTCCTCCAGTTGCTGCAGTACGTCATCCACTCCTTCAACATTGGCCCAAGCACCAGCCGTGCGCAAAAAAGCTTGCTCATCCTTCGTTGAGTTTTCTGTTTCCGTATTTGCCTGTGGAAGCATAACAACAACATTAGATTGTTCGGGAAGTTGAACCGGCTGTAACGGGTGAAAGACACCGTCTCGATAGATGGCTGGTATGCCGATCATAGAAATTGTCTCCCGATTCAACGGAATGGACGAAATCGCCAACTTTATTGTCGCAGGTAAAGCATTCCGTGACAACAATAAACAGCGCCTTAAGGACTGAACAAAATCGCCCCGTGCTCGGGGAATCCCAACTGCTTATCCACGCGGTTGATGAGAGTTTCGCCAGCTTGCCAGCGGCGAGAGTTTTCCAAAAACAAGCGTGTCATGTCGTCGATGCGACTTTTACGTTGGCCGCCGACGTGCGGGGTGATGATGAGGTTGGGAATCTCCCACAACGGACTATCCGTGGGGAGTGGCTCTTCTTCGGTGACATCGACCGCCGCGCCCCAGAGGTGGCCGGATGTGAGAACCTTGGCTAGATCGCTTTCAACGATCAACGGCCCGCGAGCCATGTTGACGATCACAGCTTCTTTGGGCAGTAGTCGCAACCGACGTTCGTCGATCATGCCGCGGGTGAAATCGTTGAGCGGGGCGGCGAGGATGAGAATATCGCAGCGCGGTAAAATCTCATCGAGCGCATCGGCGGGATGAAGTTCATCGACTTCAGTGGGTTTGTTCTCGGGATACCAATCGGTCGCGAGAATGGTTGTCTCGAACGGCTTGAGGACGCGGGCCAACACGCGGCCGTTGCCCCCCATGCCGACGATGCCGATGGTCGCGCCGTGCAGATCGCGGGTCGGGCGGCGGATAAATTCCCGCGCATCTTTGGCGCGAAAAAACGTCGGCAGGTTACGAAGCATTCCGGCCAGCAGCGCCAGCGTGTGATCGGCCACCTGTTTGGCGAGTACGCCCGAAGCGCTTGTCACAG
This sequence comes from Bythopirellula sp., assembly GCF_041737835.1. Lineage (NCBI taxonomy): Bacteria > Pseudomonadati > Planctomycetota > Planctomycetia > Pirellulales > Lacipirellulaceae > Bythopirellula > Bythopirellula sp. The sequence goes on from NZ_JBGSQY010000040.1 coordinate 119,416, forward strand.
GGATTTCAGAATTAATGACCGACGGCACGAGGCAGTGATCCATCCCCGCGGCAGAAGATTGAATCCACTGGAGCTGCCCGGCAGCGACCACTTCATCCCATGGCACCGGCACTTTGGCGTGTCCACAATAGATGTCGGCCGTTGGAAGCTCCTCGGCGATGCGTTCCTGTCCCGCGTCGATAATTTCGCTGCCAGGCCAAGCCGTGCGAATTTGGGCGAGGTGGCGATCTTCTACCGGGTAGCAAAGGACAATACGCATGGGAAAAATCGGGGTAAGTTGTCGAGTTTACGGAACTTTCGAGCCCGCCAGGCACTGGAGAATTCTGCAATTGTGGCCTAAAATGAGTTACTTAGGCATGTAAGAAAATCGTTCGTTATCTTGTCGCCAGCCGTCCTGCTTTTCAGATATCCCACCTAACACTCTATATCCATCCCTCCGTCATTCGACGGACCGCTGACCGAGGTTTCCGATTGTGAGCGAAAACTCCACCGTTGAGAAGAACAGTTGTACGCCGACGGGCGTGAGTTGCTGCGTTTGGTCGGCGATTGTCGCGCTGGTGTTTCTGCGGCTGTGCATCGGCTGGCACTTTTTCAGCGAAGGAATCAAGAAGGTCGAGCACGACACGAGCCGGGGTGAGTGGAAGATGGTCTTCTCGGCGGAAGGATTTTTGAACGGAGCCAAGGGGCCGCTGGCCCCATTTTTTCAGAACCAAGCCCCCACAACCCACAAGTGGCGCGACAACTTGGTGGTCGCCAAGCAGCTTGATCCTGCGAAGAGTGCTAAGCTCTCGGGCTGGGTGGCCAGCTACGTAAAGCGCCGGCAGGGGGAACTCAAGAACGGTAAGCCGACCGACGCCCAGTTCGCGGATTTTTCACCCGCGGCAACATGGGGCGAGCAAATTCGCGCTGATTGGCAGGACACGCTCAAACGGTTCAAACAGATCAAATCGCTCAGCAAGGAACAACTCGAAAAGGCCGACGCAGCGTTCAAAAAGCACGAGCGTTATCTGGCCGATTTTTTGGCCGAAGAAGCCCTGGCCATTGAGGCCTATCAGCATGAAATCTGGCGGTTAGAAACAGCCAAACAAACGCCCGCTTTCGACGAAGTGCCGTTTGAAATCGCCCGGGTGAGCGACCAGCAAGCCACGGTCGAGCGGACCCCCGGCAAGTGGGTGGCACAGGCAAAATCGCTCGATGAGGGTTTTGCCGACGAACTCCGCGGGATTTTGACCGTACCAGAACAGGACTCGCCGCTAGCTAACCAGGTTGACGCGGCGGTTGCCAATCCCGAAGTGACGCGACTCAATCGCATGAACGTGCTGATCACGTGCGTCGTGACGGGGGTGGGCATTTGCTTGATGTTGGGACTTTTCACGCGCGTGGCCGCGGTGGTCGGCGCTTTATTTTTGTTGTCCGTGATGGCTTCGCAACCCCCGTGGGTCGCGGGAGCCAACGCGATGTTTTTCTACTATCAATTGGTCGAATTCGCGGCCCTCATCTATCTCGCGGCCATCGGCGCGGGGCAGTGGGCGGGCCTCGACTTTATTATCCAGGGACTGTGGAGCAGACGCCAAGTCACTCCAAAAAGCAGTGCCCAGGGAGTTAACGCATGAATCTCACCCCCGAAGAAAAAGCCGTCGGTAAGCAAAACTTTCAAGAAGCGACCGGCTACAACCTGAACGCCAATCGTCGCGACTTCCTCAAGGGGGCCTTGGTCGGTGGCGCCGTGACCGGTGCGTCGCTGGGGGCCATGTATTTTGGCTACGGCTCGATCAAGAACGACCGCTTGCGGGTGGGAATCATCGGCACGGGGGATGAAGGGGGCGTGCTGATCGGCGCGCTCAATCCGGAATTTATCGACGTCGTGGCTATCGCCGACATTCGGCCGTACAACATCCACCGTGCATTCTATGGTGACCTTTCGAGTCCCGGCACCGCTAAGGCCCGCCCGGGCTTATGCAGTGTTTATGGTTGGAAGGATCAAGCCGAGGGCGAGAAGAACGTCAAGATTTATTGCCAAGAGAAAGGCCAAACTTACGACGAACTGATCAACGATCCCAACGTCGAAGCCGTGATCATCGCCTTGCCGTTGTGGTTGCACGACGTGGCGGCGATCAAGGCGATGCGGGCCGGCAAGCACGTGTTGACCGAGAAGCTGATGGCTCATAGCGTGCGCCAATGCAAAGAGATGGGCCGCGTCGCGAAGGAAACCGGCAAGATACTCGCCACCGGTCATCAGCGGCATTACAGCATTCTGTACGCCAACGCGGTCGATCAGATTTCCAGCGGTCTGTTGGGCGATGTCCATCACATTCGCGCCCAATGGCATCGCGACAACCTGCCGGGCAACGACAGTTGGCAACCAGCGTTGCCGACGAATGTTTTGACGCCCAGCGAATTTGCCGAAATGGAGCGCGCGGCCAAGGCATCGGGTGGCGATGCGGCACTCGCCACTTTGCGGAACGAATACAAATTGCTGCGTGAGCTTCATGCTTGGACCAAGCAGCGCGACCAAAGCACGGGTACCGCCGCGGAGGAATGGGCCCTAAAAGTCGCGCAGAAGCGTCAGCAACTCGAAGACGCACAAGTGGATGCCGCCGCTTATGGTTACGAAAGCCGGATGCTCACCGAGCTCAACCGCGAGCGGACTCCGCTCGAGGAATTGATCCGCTGGCGTTTGTGGGACCGCACGGGCGGCGGCTTGATGGCGGAATTGGGCAGCCATCAACTCGATGCCGCGAGCATTTTCATCAGCGCCCAGAATCCGGCCCATGAAAAGGTGTTGCCGCTCAGCGTCACAGGCAACGGCAGCCGCTCGTTATTCCCCGCCGACCGCGACGTCGACGACCACGTTTACACGATCTTTGAATACCCAGCCAAGGGTTATTACAAGGAAGGTTTCAAAGGCGAAGTGGCCGACCCCAGCAAGAAAACGATCGTCACTTACTCGTCGATCAACGGCAACGGTTATGGTGGTTACGGCGAAGTTGTGCTTGGCACGAAGGGAACGCTGATCTTAGATCGTGAAACCGAAGCGATGCTGTTCAAGAAATCTGACACAGCCACGAAGATTTCCATCACGAATGCCAAGGGTGGCGCAGCGATGGATACCTACGAAACAGGTGGTGGACAAGCCGCGGTCGCCGAAGCGGCGCTGCCCAAGGATGTCAGCCGTGGCTACAAGGAAGAGATCGAACACTGGGCCTGGTGCATTCGCAACCCCGACCCCGCCAATCAGCCCAAATGCCCGCCCAAGGTGGCACTCGCCGACGCGGTGATCGCACTCACCTCGAACATCGCGATGAAGCAAAACCAACGTATCGACTTCAAGCCGGAATGGTTTGATATCGACAGCGACGAAACACCCGAAGGCCAAAAGCCCCGAAAGTTGAGTGAGTTGGTGTAGAGGTTTATGACTTGGAATCGCTAATTACTGATTCCAGATCTCGCGAGCCATGTAGAACGCGAAAGATCTCGATCTCTTCACTCACGATTCTACAGAAGACGAGGTAGTCTCGAAATTGTGTCACGGGCCTGACGCGTAGGTCGGTGTATCTACAACCGTCAACCAACTGAATCGGACTCAGTTCTGGCCAATTTTGTACAAAAGCGAGCGTTTCGTCTAAGCTTTTCAAAAAGCGGATTGCGGTATCGTTGCTGAATTCCTGCAAATGGGCAGCACACGATACGATGTCGATATGGGCCGCGCTAAGAATACGCAAAGGCCTCATCAGAAGCCCTTTTGAGCTGCGCGATCGTAGACTTGTTGCTTGAGTTCCTCCAGGTATTCGGCGCTCCAAATGCGACCCGGACCACTATTAATGCCTTCTTCAAGCAAGGCTGGGAGTCGTGGGTTGGTCTTTAAGCTGGCAAGGAGTTCCTGTGTCTCTCGATCGGCCGTGACAAGAGCAGAAACGTAATCTTCCAGTGAGGAATATCGTCCTGAGGTTACCTGGGCGCCGGCAAACTCAGTGATTGAATCCGGCAGATTCATTTCGATTTGCGACATCAGATGCTCCCGTACTCCCAAGTTAACGACTGCCTAAATTCTATCACTCAACGCACTAAATTCCAATTGAGTTATACCGCCACCCCTAGCAGTCTCAAGAACGGCCCGAAGAACGCCTTGGCTCCGGCGTCGACGCCGTGGACGCTGTCCCACACGTGCGAGCCGAATCCGATTTGAGCGAGCACATAGCCGCCGAGCGCGATCTGGCCGATGGCGATGTGGCCCGTCACGAATTGGCCTAGGCCGAAGTATGCGCCGATTCCCAATTGGCCGATGGCAACAATCCCCGTGGCGGCTTGGCCTAAGCCGAGTCCTAAGCCAATCGCGAGTTGCCCGATCGCGATGATTCCCACCGAGGCATGACCGATGGCGATCACTCCGCGCGCGAGCCGGCCGACCGCGATGAAGCCGTGGGCGACGATCCGCCTGCCCGTCTCAGGGCACTTGCCGTAGGTGTAGTGCAGAATCGGCAGCGGGCCGATGTAGCCGTGTGATTTGAACTCTTCGAACCGCGAGCCGCTGGGATAAACATATCTCCGCCAGATGCCCAGGGCGGTTTCTTCCCACTGGTACTCAATTTCCTTGAACAGCAGGTTGTCGTTGGCCCCGAGGGAACCGGCATTGGCGGTCATGCGTCGAATCTCCGCGATTATGATTTCGTGTTGTTCGCTATTCGCCGGGGAGGATGGTATCTTGGCGGAAAAATTCCGTCATTCTGAGGGAGCCTAGGCGACAGAAGAATCTAGCTTCCTGACCTACACGTCTTCAATACGTGAGGGTACGAGAGGCCAGATCCTTCGGTCGGCAAGCCTCTCTCAGGATGACTCCCCTGGTTCAAAACCGCCTCAACCCCGCGATCCAACGAACCAGCGCTGCTCGGGTTTTGGCATCGAGAAGCTGACCTTCGTCAGTCGCCGCGGGGCGTTCGAGGATGCTTACAACGAACCCTTTCTCGCGAAGCTGCGTGATGTCTTGCTTCACGAGCGGGGCAAAGCTTGAGTTCGCCGACATGATGGTCAGTAGCGAGAGTTGATTCGACGGCGAATTGTCGGGGATCGTGAGCGTGCGGGGGAGGGGGGCATTGTCGGCAATCACGCCGCTCAGTTCATCGGCCCGCCGCAGCCCCAGGGCATAGGCTACTTGGCCCGCCTTGCCGCTGCCGGCGATCACGGTCCGCTGCGGATCGGCGTTGAATTTTCCCTTCGCCATGCGGACCAAGTTGTCGAGATATTCCAAGTCTTCAAACTGCCAACCATCTTCGCCACTCGGCCGCGGCATCAAGAGCACCAATCCTTGCGCATCGCAAACCGCTTGCCATGACTTGGCGAGCGCCGCCTCTTCCTCTTCACCTTTCTCGGGAAGCCAAACCAACAGCCCGGGCTGATCCGGATTCTTATCCGGCATGAGAAACTTGGCCTCTTGCGGAAATTGCGGCAGCTTCAAGGTTTCCAGTTCACGCGGCTCGGCAGGTTTGAGCGAGCCCTGTTGATCGAGATCGACGCTCGTCAGGATGTTGTCTGGCAGAGTCGTGAGCTCGGTCGAGAGCTCTCGCTCTTTGTCATCGCGCATGATCGTAAGCTTGATTTCTTCCTCGGGTTGCAAAGCTCGCAGTGCCGCCAAAGCCGCGGGAAGATGTGCTATTTCCGTGTCGTTGATTTTCGTCAGCCGATCGGCAATTTCAACACCTGCGCGGGCCGCGGGGGAACCGGGCCACACGTGGGCCACGACAACTCCCTTGTCTTTCGCTTTTTTCGGCTCGGCTTTCGGCAAGAGGCCCAAGAAGGCATGGCGATAGGGTGGCAACTCGCCGGCGAGCGTGATTTCGGTGTCGAGTTCTTCCGCTTTGTCCCCTTCGCCGCGTCGCAAGGAAATTGTTAGCGTGTCCCCCGCGTAGAGAGGCTTGGTCAAAAACTGAAGTTGCGACTGTGTGGCCACGCTTTTACCATCGACCGCGATGATTGTGTCGCCCGTCTGCCAAGCCGCCTCAGCCGCCGGGGAACCGGGCCATACTGTATGAATCACCGGCGGTTCGACAAAGGGGCTGCCCGCTTTCAGGGCTACGCCCAACTTGCCGGGAAGCAAATCTTCGCCTTTCTTCCACCGATCAAGCGTTGTGAGGACATGCTCCAGCGGTACCGCAAAGCCAATGCCGGAGTCGTAAAACTCGGCGCCGGCGACTTCGCTTTCCGCCCCAGCGCCCGCCGGTTGCGGTGACATGGGAACGAGTACCCCAAACACGCGGCCGCGAATATCGACCAAAGGTCCGCCATAGTTAGCCGCGGAGACATTGGCATCGGCTTGCACCACGCGACCATGCATGCGATTGAGCGCGCTGATAATCCCCAGCGAAGTATCGACTTTGTCGGTCTGAAACGTGCGTCCCAACGCCAAGGCCCATTGCCCCACGGCGATCTCCCGCTCAGGAACAAACGTCGGCACGGGGAGTTTGTCCTCGGCTTCAACTTTCAGCAGCACCAACATGCGATTGAGATCGCGAGCCACCAACTCTGCGGAGAGTTGGTTGCCATTGGGAAGCGTCACGAGAATCGAACTCGGCCGCTGTGCGAAGTTGAACGCGCTCGACACGATGTAGCCATCGGGGGTCACGATCAAACCGGTTGATGGACCTTGTGATACCGTCGTTTCACCGATGCGCTCGAAACCACCCACCGTCCGAATCTGGACGACCGAATCTGCAACCGCTTGGGTGGCTTGGTTGATGGCTTGTTGTTCGAGAGCGTAATCGCGATCCGCCGCATAACTAGCAGTCGCAGTTAGGGACAACGCCAACATCACGAAAAAGGCTTTGCAATTCACGGCGCGGCCTCCTCGGAATCTTCCGCGGTGGGTTCGTCTGTGCTCGTTTCTTCTGCTGGCGAGTCTTCAGAAGTTGCAACAGGTTCTTCCGCGAGTTGCAAACTCGTCTCGACAATCACGCCATCGCGCAGCACAACCAGATCGATTTCCTCGCGTTGATCGTGATATGACAATTCTTCAACAAGCGCTCGGCAGGAAGCGATTTGCTTGCCTGCGGCGAACACGATCAAATCATCCGGCCGTAAGCCAGCTTGCTCGGCACTCGAGCCTTGCCGCACGGCGTCGATGTAAGGGGGCGTGAGCCGCAACACATCGGGAATCAATCGAATGCCGAGCAATTCAGGGCTCAGCGAATCCTCGGGAAGTTGCGACGGCGGTTCGACGTTATTCGCGCGACCGGCAATCATGTTGTCGACGCTCTCGGCGAAACTCGTCACCGGCAAAGCATAGTTGAGCCACGTGCCCGTGACGCGGCTTTTGAGTTCTTTGCCCAACAGGCCCAAGAGTTCGCCTTGCCAATTCACCAGCGCCCCACCCGTCGCACCGGGGTTGTTGGCATAAGCATCAGTGATGTAGACATTTTCACGGTAAGTCGTGGCAAACGAACCACGGCGCGCATCGAGCGGCGCGATCGCGGTGATCATGCCTTGCAGCACGCTCACCGGTTCATCACCCGCGGCGATGCCGTATAAATTGCTGAGGGCCATCACACGTTCGCCGATGGCCACTTCGGGCTTTTGTTTCAGATCAAAGTAGGGAACGGTTTCCCCTTCTTCAAGCGGCAGTTTCAAGAGCGCCAGTTCACGCAAAGGATCGGTCCCCACACGCTCGGGCAAAAACTTTCGCCCATCATCAAGCACCACTGCCAGGTCATCGGTATCAAGCACATAGCTCAACGTCGTGAGCACATGCCCTTCTGGCGAAACAATGATGCCCGACTGATAGGACTCCATTTGTCGCAAACCGCCCGCACCATAAATCTTGACGACTTTTTGCTGTGCTTGGCGAATGACTTTGTGCAGATCTTGAGCCTGCAAATCGCCGATGACGAGCAGCGTTGCCAACCAACAAATCCATTTGCAGACGGCGCGCCTCATCAGTTGGTCGCCTCCGGGGCAGGGGCCACAGCATCAATCTGCCAAGAAGTAATTTGCAAGTCGGCAAACTCCTTATCGCCGTGACGTACTCGCCACCGCTTGGGCAAACGCTTACCGTTAACTTCGCCGTAGTCTGAGAAATGAATCACGCAGGGGTCGGCATCATCGGACGGCGACATCTCCAGGCCCACGAGCTCACCCGTGGCCGGTGAAAAGAGTTGACGAAATTCGAGGCCCGCATGATAGCCGACCAGGCAATCGACCAGTTCGCCATTCTCGCCCAGCGGTAATTGCCCGAGATAAAACACTTCGCCGAACTTCTGCAGGCCTTTGTCGAACATCCGCTGCCAGAGATGCAGCGACAATAAGAACCCTCCAGAGCCGGGGGGACTCAATTGCGTATCGAGTTCACCGGCGAACACCGCGCCAAACTGGCCCGTGGGCAAACGCATCTCCGCTCGGTCAGGACCAATCTTGAGCGTGAACTCGCCATCCTTGTTGGTGCCAGCAAGTTGCCAAGCCGTGCCCATTTGTTCCAGATGGTTTTCTGCACGAAACTTATTCCAAAGTTCCTCTTGCTTCTGCCGGTTGTACCAATAGTTGGCATAGCCGCGAACTTCTTCGTAACGCGCTTTCACCGCCGCAGGCATCTCGGGCTCTTTTTTGAGCAGCTTATGCAGATCGGGAATCATGCCCGGCTTTTTTTCTTTGCCTTCCTTGGGCTCTTCCAACGGATCATCGGAGGGCTTTTTCTCCTCCGAGGGCTCCATAGGCTCCGCTTCTTGTTTTTGAATCATGTCGATCAGCTGCGCGGGGTCATGCACTCCCGGCAGTCGCACAGTCACCTTGTGATTCTGACCATCCCGACGATACGTGAGTGTTGTGACCCAATCACGCGGGAATGTGCCAAGGGCCGTTTTGAGCGCATTGGCCGTTGTGATTTCACGGCCGGCGAACTCTACGATTTCATCTCCATAACGCAATCCACGGCGATAGGCGTCGCTGGTTTCCAGAATGTCGTCGACCACTACGCGGCCAATCTCGCCGGTACTCACGGTGAAGCCCAGCGAGGCGTGATCGACGATCCGTCCCGCTTCAAGGTGCGAGAGAAATTTCTTGATCTGATTGATCGAAATAGCATAACCGACGCCGACGTTCACACGGCCACGCTTTTCAAACGAGCCACGGCCGTTGATGCCGATGAGTTTGCCGTCGGCATCGAACAAAGCGCCACCGGAATTGCCGGGGTTGATCGCCGCATCGGTTTGCAGACAGTCGGCGTATTCCAGCAGCGTGCCGGCGGGATACTGATAGCGATGCACACCCGAGATAAATCCATAGCTGACGGAAGGAGTAAAATCGTCGGCCAATAAAAACGGATTGCCAATCGCGAAAGCCCAGTCGCCGACGCGCACCTTGTCGCTATCGCCCAGCTCCGCCGTGGGAAAATCATCACGACCGAGCAATTGAATCAAGGCGACGTCGCCCACGGGATCTAGGCCCACGATCACTGCATCATAAAGCTGGCCATCGTTGAGTCCGCATTTCATCGTCGCGCCACAGGGGGCTGTGACGTGAAAATTGGTGAGCGCCAAACCATCAGGCGTGATCAACACGCCTGAACCACCCCCTTGGCCGCTCGACTCAAATATGGCGACCGCGGCGGCTGAGGCCCGCTTCACGACTTCCACGCGCTCGGCTTCGGTGGCAAGCACCTGCGGATCAGGCGTGACTTCGCCACGCGCAATTCCCCCGAACGCAGCCAGCAGCAAACAACAGTTGATTAGTAGCGGGTATTTCATTTCACCAATCGTGCGTCGACCACGTGTAGCCGGTCGCCCAAATCGAGGTTCTCTCCATAGTCCACGATCAGCTTGAGTCGCTGTTTGCCGGCAATATCCAAATCGATGGCCACCGGTTCGGCGGTGCCGTCGATGGTTTGCTTGAAGACCTGGGCGCCGTCGACTTCGATTGCCAGATCAACGCTCCCCTGGGATTGGGTTTGCGGATCGATCCCCGCAATTGCCACGAATCGCCGCAGACCTCGAGGCAGTCGATATTCAAGTTCCGAGCGGCTGCGAATCGCCAACCCTTTATCGTAAGTCGTGAGCGCAGTGTTATCTTTGCCGGGCCACGAGAGCGTGAGTGGCGAACCCGTGAAGGAAATGTTCCGACGGAACTCACCGAAATTTTGAATTGATTCCGCACTTGTGGGCAGCGCCACAAGTGGCGTCCAACTTGAGGTGAGCGGCTCAAGGTCGCTTAAATAGGTCAGCTTTCCGAGAGAGTAGTCGGCGCTGATGATATCAGCCAGCGGCAGTGTGAATTCCAATTTGCCAACGGTCGTTACGCGCAGTTCATCACCCGATTGCTCGATCTTAGCTACAGGCAGTAACGCTGCCGATGCGAGTTGCAACAAACAAACCGGCTCGGTGGATTCAGCCGCTTGCGCGTGAAAATATCCCAAAGCCGCGATCTTGGTCCGTTTGACGGGAATCGTGTCCCCATCCCAGGAAAACAATACCTGCTCAGGCAGCACGTCGCCGATGACTCCCTCAAGCGTTTCCGTTTGATCGGAATCCTTCTTGGTGATGACCAACACGTCGGCAGTAAGATCTTGCTGCCACGGTTGCGTACCGTCTTTCAAAGCCACGAATTGCACGTCGCGAATCTCCTGAGTGGAGATCGTGATCGTCTGCGGTGAGAGTGTCGTCGAGATTTTGGCTTGCCGATCAGCGACTGTGAACTCGGTGAACGGTATGCGTGTGCCATCGACCAATTCGACCGTTGGCGTGAAGACCACCTTGGCCACGGGAGCGTCGACCATTCGCACGGCCAGCAAATCCCTGGCAGGGATCGTGGTGGCTTTTCCCTCCACTTCAATGGTCAGCTGATCACTTTGCCAATCGGTGAGTTCTCCGGTCGATTTTTTACCATCGAGCTGGGTGAACTCGACCTGCTGCGCCCAAGCTGTTGATAAAAACAGCAGCGACACAATCACACAGCGGGTTAGGGAACAAATTCGCGACATATTTTTCGGCGGGGTTACTTCTGAGGCTCGTTGGTTGATTCATCGGCCAGATCGCGGAAATACTGTTCGATCAACTGGCGATAGTGGGCGGGATATTCACGGCCAATTTGTTGCATCGCTTCTTCGCGTTCCTTGGGGGGCAAATCCCCCCAACCCGACTTGTGGCCAATGTCGCTGGGATCGACCTTGCCGGGAGCTTGCATCGCGGGGAGTTGGCTGTCTTGCATCGGTGTGGAACCTTGGGCCGCGCCACCACCGCCACTTTGTTGTTGCTTTTGTTGCTCTTCAATCTTCTTGATCATGTTGTCGAGCGAATCGGACACCCCTTTTTCGACGACTTGAACCGTCTTACCCGCTTCGCCCAATTCCAGCCGCCGACGGACGTCGTTCATGCGACGCGAAATGTGATCGAGCGACTCATCTTTAAGCCCCGCCAGATCTTGGCGGATCATCTCGGCAATTTGACGATAACGCACTGGCAGTTGATCTTCGTGTTCTAATAGTTCCACGAGCGCGACACGGCTTTGATCGGGCTCGACGATTTGATGGTAGGCCACCATTCGATAGAACAACAAGCTGGCCGGGTCGACAACGTCGTCGGGCTTAATGTCCCCAACCGTTTCGAGCACTTCATCGTACATCGCTTGCTGGCCAAGCCAGCGGGCCACATACAGCCGCAGGTTCTGCTGAACGAACGCCGGCAAATCGCTGTCGCCGATCCAGCTCACGTCGGGTGCTTTGGGAATTTGCACCTCGGCATTGCTTTGTTTGACCAACTCGGCGACTTGCGGATCGAGCAGGGCTGCAGTTTCGACCACGCTATCCAGCAGTGCCGGGCCATCCATTTCTCGCAATGCCACCGACGGCCACAGCGACCGCGCTTCTTGTTTTAACTTGGCGTTGGCCTCGGATTGATCGATCCACTCGAACACCTCTCCCCGCACATCTTCATAAGCGGGCAGTTGCCAACTCGGCTCGAAGCTCAATTGCGCCCGCGCGGGCGCAACCATACTCACAGAGATGAGCGTGACAACGGCCAACCAAGTTTTGTCAGTGTGCGAAAACATGTCTGTTATCGATTGGTGCCTTGATCCAAGTCGCGGGTCGCTTCAAAAATCTGTTCCTGGCGTTCCGCCAAGCCGTCGAGCGCTTCTCGTAGCTCCGGTTCAAACGTGCGGTCTTCGAGAATAATCTTGTCGTAAAACTCGGTGCGATCGTTCACCCGGTTTTGCAATGCCCGAATCATACGCAATTCGGCCAACTGGTCTACCAGAGCTTGCTCGCCGGGTTCGCCACCGCCGCCTTGTTGCGAGGCCTTCTGCTCGCGCAGTTCTTTGAGCGCTTGCTGCAAAGCCGCCAGCGTTTCTTCGAGCGTGGCGATAATATCTTCTTCCAGCCCCTGCGTAATCTTGTCGGGCTTCACGCGGCGTAACCGCTCGGCGACGGTCTGCATATCTTCGCGAGCTTGCTGCAACGCTTCAGGAAACGCCACCGACGTGCCATCTTCACGCAGAAGCACCAGCGCGCGATCGGCTTCGTTGACGATTTGATCTTCCTTGCGGCCCAAGCTTGCGCTCGCGATTTCGAGTTCGTGATGAGCGATCTGCTTGGTCGTTTGGTCGAGCTTGACCGTTTCATCGTAAACTTCATTCTGTGCGTCGAGCATCTTGCGAATGCGGGCTTCCAACAGCACGAGCATCCGCTCCATTTCTTCTTCACGCAGTTGCCTGAGGATTTTTTCGAGTTCGGCCTTGGCTTGCTCCAGTTCCCGCAGCGCGGCTTCTTGCTCTTCGACTGCCTTTTCACGTTCGGCTTTTTTCAAGCGTTCTTCTGCCTGCTTCATCTTTTGTTGAGCTTGGCGAAGTTTCTGAACCGCTTTTTCGCCTGGGCTTTGCGATTTTTGTTGCTCTTGGCTCTCTGACGATTCGCCGCTCTCGCCAGCTTCGCCGGACTGACCTTGGGATTCGCTCGACGAACCTTGGGATTGGGAATCGGAGGGCTTGGAGTCTGAGGGCTGTCCTTCGCCCGACTGCGACTCGCCTGGTTTTGATTCGCTTGATTCCTTCGAATCGGATTCGCCCGGCTTGGGTTCACCCGCTTGTTGTTCGCCCGGCTTTGACTCCGATTCGGATTTCTCACCGGCTTGGCCTTCCTTGGATTCGGAGCCGCCGGGCTTTTTGTCTTGCGATGCACCTTCTTTTGAAGATTGCTCTTTATCCGACTTCGATTGCTCACCAGGCTTGCCGTCCTTGGAATCGGACTCGCTTGGTTTGCCTTCCGAGGATTTGCCATCGGAATTCTTGGCATCCGACTCTTTGCCTTCTGAATCAGCTTCCGAGGAGTTGTCTTTTTCGCTGACTTCGGTCTCTTCGATCTTGTTGCCCAGCTGTTTGGTATTGTCGGCCGTGCGATCTTGTTCGTCGCTGAGCTCTTTTTCGTTATCGCCACCCGCCGTGCGAGCGCGAATTCCGCGTTGCTGGCGAATCACTTTGTTGAGTTCCGCCAGATACTTGCTGATGCGTTGCCGCTCGGATTCGATCTGCCGATCGCGATCTTCCTGAAGCAACAATTCGAGCATCGCTTGCAGATCGGTTTGCAAAGACGTTTGACCGTCGTTCGCTTTGCTCAGATCGTCGGTCTTGAGCGCCTCGACAATCGCTTCAAAGCGACCCGGCAAATCTTTCTCACGGCTACGAGCCACGAGTTGTTGCAAGAGTTCCGCCCGGCGAGGTTGCGTTGCCTTCGACATTTCTGCCAATCGACCGGCCAAGAGTTCCAAGCGATCGTAACGTTCGGAGAGGGATTGCTCTTGCGTGGCCAGATCCGATTTCTGTTTTTCTTCTTGAGCGAAGAGTGAACCGACCGCGAGCGTGAGCATGAGCGCCACGCTCATGCAAAAGAATCGCCAGTGATTGAAAACTTGGATCATCGGTCTTCGCTCTCGATTATTCCTCATCGAGCAAACTACGCAGTCGCTCGCGGCGTTGGGCTCGGGTTTCTTCGCTCAATTGCTTCTGGTCTTCCACGATCCCGCGCAACAAGTCCACCAATTCATTGTAACTCTCCAGCTCCAGCATGCGGTCCAAAATGCGCTGCATGGCCGCGACAACTTCATCGGACTGGATAATTGCCGTGGAAAGCGCGTCGGCATTTCCGTTATCGTCGTCGAGGGCCGCGGGGATTTTCTGGACACGTTTTTCTAGCTCGGGTATCAAATCCGCCGCCACGACCCGCAACGGTTCGGCGATATCGCGGCCCAAGCGTTGCGTGAGCTCTTCGGTGTTAATGCGATTGTTTTCGAGTTCGATGACAATATCTTCAAACCCTTCGGCCACGCCAAACGTCTCGAAGCCAAGTTGCGACACATTCTGCAAAATACCCACGACCCGCAGTTTATCGCGTTCCTTGAGCTGAGCGATTTCATCGGCACTCAACGGCCTGCCGTCCTCGCCTTGGGGATTGAGTTCAATCCGCGTGAGCAATTCGCGTGTTGAAACCATCTTTTCGTGCAACGCTTCAAACCGTTGCCGTAGACCTAACTCGCGTTTTTCTAAGAGCGATCGCAACTGTGAGTCAGTCACCACGTCGAGTACAAACCGCTGGCTGGAACCGACGTGTGGTGCATCGTCTAAGTCATAGGCGTCTTGCGCTTTGACCGAGAGCGTCACTTGTTGCCCCGGCTTCAAGACGAGCAATCGTTCCTGCGTTTCGGGATCAATCGCCGCCAAATCAAACTGGCCGAGCTCGACATTCTCGCGGCTCGTGTCGGCAATGTTATCGAGCGGACGGCGCTGCGGCTCTTGTTTATCGACTTGACCATCGATCCAGGCTTGTGCCACGCCGTGATCGTCGACAATCGTCCCAACGAGTGGAATTGTCGCCTGCGGAGTGATCGCCGCGCCAATGCCGCGGAGTTGCACCGCGACCTCGGGGAGTTCATCGGGCACCATTGCGACCATCAGACGATACGGTTCGCGATTGACGACGCCGTCCTGATCGCGCAAATCAACGAGTAGGATGCGGTCTTCTTTAATCGTCGAGAGCGGGAAGCTGAATTCACGTGGCTTGTCGTTGGAAAGCTCCGCGGTAATTTCTTCTTTGGTCGCGGGGTCGTAAACGCGAACCTCTGTGAGCGGCTTGTTGACCTCGGCCTTGCATACAATCTGCGAACCGTAAGGGACTTCGACCCGCCCCGTGAACGGAATCGAACGCGGTGCCCAATCCAAATAGGCTGGAAATTCGCATTCCACGGCCGTCTGCAAAATCTGGGGGCGTTCAACCACATGCAATCGCAGATCGCGGATACGATCGTCGCCGCCGATCACGTCGAACGAAATATCGCCGGAGAGATTCTTGAAATCGTAATGGAACTTTTGGGCATCATCTTGCCCAGCGACCGCGGCACCGATTTGAGTCAGCGTATCGCGGCCCCGGCGACCATCGGCCAGTTCATAACGAATCTCAACTTGCTCGGGGGCAACGTGCTTGTCTGTGAGCGAAGCCAGTACTTGCAATTCAAAGTCATCGTCGCGGGCGACGTTGCGAACTCGCTCGCCATCAATTTCGTCGAAACCCGCGACCGCGAGCTGCACTTGCCGCGGCCAAAGATCATGAGACAGGGCCATCCGGTCGAGCCAGAAGTGATACGCGTTGGCACGCAGCGTAGCGAAGGCGACGATGGACCCCACGAGTGCGACCGCCGCCAAACACTTCCAGATCAATGGCTGGTACCGAAACACTCGGGTGAGCGAAACTTCTTGCAATCGGTGGCTGGCTTGGTTGCTCGTGTTGGTCAGCAATTCGCGTTGCTGCGGTGAGATGCTAAACCGGCTGTGCGCGGCTTGCAGCGTTGTGACCAAGCTTTCATTGATCTGGGGAAACGACCGTTCCAACAGCAAGGCCATGTTGTTGTCGGAGAGCCGGGCAAAGAACCGCGAGAAAAATTGCCGCCACGCCACAAAGCCGACCACAGCGGCGGCAATGGCCCACATGATCACGCGCAGCGCAGCGCTCGGTTCAAACGACCAATCCAAGAACAGAGCGATCCAAAAGGCGAGTCCCGCGGCAATCGTCGTCGCCGCAAGACCCTCGACGGCCACATATCCGCGCACGAGCAGCCGCAACCACTGCACCTTACGGGCAATCGTCTTGGGTATTGCAGTGGATAGGGAAGCGGAGGCCATACACTTTCTTACGCGAGTTTCACCAACCTACGAAGCAGCCATTCCAGGCACAATGCGCCACAAATGACGGCGAGCAAAATCTTGTTCCATCGTTCACCAAACACCGGGTCGGGCGTGCCACGCAAGGTGCGCGTCTCGGCTCGACTTTCGATGAGCTCGCCGATCGGTTTGAGATCGTCGGTGCCATTCACAGCGGCGGTCAAATCTGTGTAATACTTTCCGTCGGTGCGATCGGCCAGTGCCGCTAACAGTTCATCATTACGGCGGGTGTGATCGAATTCCAAATCGGGAACCACCACTTGAATACGCCGCACGAGTTGTTCGTCCACCGCATCCGGCACCGCGAGTTGAATGCGATAGGAGCCTTCCCGTTTGACGGTGAACTGGCCGATATAGTTCCCCGGTCGGCTTTTATCGGATTGCATCACGAGATTGCTGCTGCGGCCGCCATCTTCCACGACTTGGGCGGTGACTTGATCGGCCAGATACGGCTCGCGGCTCGCCGACAAAAGTTGCGCCCGCACAACGACTTCATCGCCGACGGAATAACGATCTTGCTCGACAAGCAAGCGCCCCCGCGACGAACCTTTCAGCAACCGGCCTTGGCTGACATGGCGAATAAGTCGCGTGGTGAGGACTTCAAAATACGCCGGATCGAGTGAACGCAATCGCCACAGCTCGCCGCTCCCTAAATAAAAGACACGACCACTGCCATAAAACTGCTCGGCCATATAAACGGGATAGTCGCCCGAAAGACTCGCGTCGGGATCACCATAGTAGCCCAGCACACGCGCCCCCGGCTTGGGACCTTTCACGGCATAGCAGCCATACACGCCGGGAAACTCTTCCCAACGGACGCGGCTTTCGACGGCATCATCGGCGAGCCATAAAAACTCGGCTTCTTCCCCTTCGCGAGTGAACAGAATGGGCCACGGTGTCTTGCTGCCATAGAGTCCATCGTCGAGCAAAGTCAGGCGGCGTTGGAACTCGACGGGATAGAGCGCGCGGATCTTGCCGAGTTCGGGGCTTTGCGACCAGCTGAGCGTGTAGATGGGGCCAGCCACGACAATCAAGCCGCCGGCTTCTTCGGCAACCCACGAATCGAGCATTTCCACTTGCTCGGCATCGAGCAGTTCCCAATTGGGATCGAATGCCACGATGGCGTCGTAGTTGTAAAGTTCCTCGCGGGTGCTCGGAAAACCATTGAGAATATGATCGGCCTCTTGCGAGATGCCCCCGTCGGCGGATTGAATCCACACGTCGACCGTGGCATGACGATCGCGGAACAATTGATTCCGCAGGAATTGATAATCACGCGAAGCACCGCCAGCGATCAACAGCACGCGGGTGCTGGCTTCGACGACTTCTACCTCAACTTCGCGCTCATTATCTCCGGCATACTGATCTTCGCGCGGCGCCATGATGCGCAGCTCCAACGCCAAGCGGCCAATCTCGGCGGGCTCGATGGGGAACTCCACGGGCAAGATTTCCGAATCCTCTGAGAACGTGACTTGGGCTTCACCCACCAACGCGGGAACGGCGTCTTTAGATTCCGCTTCGCGGGCGTAAAGTTGCACCGGCACGGTGCGGCCGGCAAAGCCTTCGCCCTGAATCATTGCCGTCACCATCGTGCGATCCTCGGGATACACCCGCGAGGGGGCGCTCAGTTCTTGAATTCGCAAATTGCGGCGAGGTTCGTTCGAGCCAATTCCGACGGTGTAAATCGGCACGGACGATTGCTCGTCCCCTTCGACCAAGGAGAGCGGTTCGATGCCGCTGTTTTGCACGCCATCGGTGATGACAATCATCCCGGCGAGCGGACCTTCGCGTTGTTGATCGAGTGTCCCCTTCAAAGCGTCGCCAAGCCGAGTTTCGACGCCGCGCGGTTGCAGGGCATCTTCCCAATCCAAAGGCTGCAACGCCTGTGGCGAATCACCAGCCGTTTCAGCAGGCTTTTCCGAAGTATCGGTGCCGCGATCCCAACTGCGAATCTGCCGCAAGTTGCGGTCGAACGTGGCGAGCGAAACCTTGTGCCGTTCGCGCAACGATTTCACCAGCGGCGACTCTTCGAGCGTTTGTGCGACCGCTTCGCCACGGGTGAGCGGCTGCCGGCTTTCAGCATTCACGTCGGCCACCGACATGCTTTGGCTGGTGTCGACAAGCAATACGACTTGCGAATCGGAAACGATTTGTTGATCGACCCGCTTTTCGAGTCCCAGGAAAAACAGGATTGCCCCGGTCCACGCAACGATTCGCAGCACGGGAAAAACCAGCCGCAGGGCAGGGGAGAGCGTCAAACTTTCACGGCGGTAGAGCCACACGATATAGGCTGCGATCAACACGGCCAGTACAGTGAGCATCGCCCAAAAGATGCGGGGGTCATCGAATTGCGTGAGCCGCCGAAACTCGTAGGTCACGAGTTCGCGCGTGGGTGCTGTGGCGTCACTAGCAGCGGCAAACAGCAAATTGATGGGGAGCGTGGGGATCATGACCGGCTCCCCATGGGACTGTGATAGCTCACTTTGTACGCCAGCCACTGCTCGGCGAGGAGTGCCCCCAACAATAAAAGCAGCATCGTGTCGCCCAAGCGGTAACCGGCGAGCTGATCATCGGCGGCGGTCATTTGCGACGCCAACGAAAATTGGTAGTCGATCCCAGTGAGTTCGTTGGCCAAGGCCGCGCGATCCATGTGATGCAAGTCGCCTTCACCATTGGCCACATTGACGGCGACCAAATGGCTCGCGGGGGCTTGCTGCCGGGGCTGCAACGCGAATTGCCAAACACCACTCACCTGGCCACGGCCGGCATCGACCACATATCGGCCATCTTTGGCTTGCGGGGTGAGCGTCACGAGCGCATCGCTCGCAGGCGTGCGAACTTGCACTTCAGGCTCATAATCATCTTCCGGCAAATCAAACGCAATGTCGCTGCCGACCTGTTCGACGTCGGCTTCGCGTTCGCCCGCGGTGAGGTAACCGGCCAGTTCATTGGCAACCACGGGAAATACGGGATTCAAACTCCAGTTGCTCCACACGCCGAGGTCGGTCGATTTGGGCGACAACTTGCTCAGCTGCACAACAACACGGCCCGCGCCATATTTCTTTTCCACCACGAAGGGGGCTTCGTTCTGCAAGCGGGCGATCACACGCACGTCGGGATTGTCCCCCGAAGTTTGCGGCGCGGTCGCGTAATAAAAGTTCACTTGAGCGACCGACAAAAAGCTGTTGCGCTGGCCGGCAAAAATCCGGAACACGGGGTGATCGGTCACCACCACGTCGGGCGTCTCTTCCGCACCGTCGCTCAACAGTTGGGATGGCACTTCCAGTGGCACCGGCATCAAACCCGTGCCATCGCGATAAAGATGGTCGTTATAAAACGAGCGCTGACATTCCGGGCCCAAGAAGATGGCTAGGCCACCACCCTGTTTGACGTAATCTTCCAACGCGGTGACCTCAGCATCGTCCAGGCGGGGGACATCGAGCAAAAAGATCGCCGCGAATTTTTTCAGCTCGTCGTGATCGCGTAAAAAGCTGGGGGGCTCGACCCGCGGGCTCCAACCCGGCTTGCTGGAACCAGGGCTCAACGCGGTGCGCAAATAGTAGCCGTCATCCCCGGCGGGCGAGCCGTCGATCAGCAACAACGGAAACGTGTTGGGCACATCGCAGGCGAAAAACCGTTTGTTGTCGGTCGTGACGGCATCACTCGCGATTTGGGCTTCGAGTTCATGGGGGCCCGCTGTGGGAAATGCGACACGAAATCGTCGTGTCACTTCTTCCCCGGGACCAATTTCATCGAATTCCACCGCAGGCAGTTTATGACCGTCTTGCGAAATGCTCACCGGCACCGCCACGGCGGGTTCATCGCCATAGTTGGCCACCGACAATAGCATCCAAGTTTCGACGCCGGCCGCGCGGATGCCGGACTCGGGTTCCAGTTGCGTGATCGCCAAATTGGGCCGCGTTTCGTCGATGGCTTGCACCAGATGCAAGTCGGAAACCTGTTCGCGGAGCTCGCCCAAAACTTGTTTCGCCTGGGGATTGTTGGCCCACTGGCGATTGCGGAAGTCGGAAATCAAATACACGATCTTCGATTCCGCGGTCGTTGCGGGCAGTCCCAGCACGGCTTGGATGACTTCCACCGGCCCCACGGCGGTTTCGCTCGCGGTCGTTCTTTCCAGCAGCGAGTTCACCTGATCGAGCGTTTCGCGGTCGAGCGGTTTGTCGGCAAATTCCAGCCCTTGCCCGGCCGTGGCATCAGCGGCTTGCGAAAATCGCATCAGCGTGAGTTTCTGACTGCCGCCGCTCGCAGTGGCTTGCTCGAGAATCTCGCCGACGGCTTGCTTGGCTTGATCCCAAGCGCTCGTGTCCTGCCAGCGGTCAGCCATGGAATAGGTATCGTCGAGCAGCACGACGTGATGCGTCTGACCGGTTCCCAGCAAACTGCCCCATTGCGACATCAACACGGGCCCAGCGAGCATCAATACCACGAGCAAAATCGCCGAGGTTCTCAGCAGCAATAGCAGGAGTTGCTTAAGCCGGATCCAATTCTTGTTGCGTTTCTGGCTTTCCAGCAGAAAGTCCATCGCCGCCCATTCGACGCGCTGATGCCGACGCAAGTTAATCAAATGGATTAACAGCGGCGCGGCCACCAACGGCAGACCGATCCAAAGCAGCGATTGAAACAAAAATGACAACGAACAACTTTCTAATACTTGATTCTCAAACCGAGCGCGTGCGTTCCGCGGCCAGACGATGACTCAAAAATGCCGTCAGGGCCGCGTCGAGGGGGGCACTCGTGCGCACTAGTGCGTAGTCGACTTCGTTACGCGCGCAGCCTCGCCGCAACTCAGTCAGAAATTTCTCCAGCGCCGCAAGATAACCTTCACGCAACGCCCGCGGATTACAGTTCAAATGGTCG
The DNA here is from genome assembly GCF_041737835.1 of Bythopirellula sp. NCBI lineage: Bacteria > Pseudomonadati > Planctomycetota > Planctomycetia > Pirellulales > Lacipirellulaceae > Bythopirellula > Bythopirellula sp. Next base: position 140,470 of record NZ_JBGSQY010000040.1, read on the forward strand.
GGAATTTCTAAACCCTCGAAGCGAGTGGGTCCTTCAAACGGAAAATCCAACTCGTCATCGTCCATGACGTGTAGAACCATCACGTCATGCCCACGTTGTCTTAAGAGCCGCAAGCCTCGCAACGTTGATTCCACTTCTCCCAATAAATCAGAAACGACCACGATCATGCCCCTACGTGGCGCACTCTCAGCGATTTCGCGCAAGATCGTGCCGGCATCGGTTTTGTTTTGCGGCTTCGTGGCGTCAAGCGTTTTGACAATCGAATACAAATGCTGCCGGGTGCTGTTGAGCGGCGATCGCGCGCGGATCGTGCTATCGAACGCTACGCACCCCACGGCATCGTGTTGCTTGAGCAATAAATAAGCCAAGCTCGCAGCCACCGTGGCGGCATATTCATATTTGTTGAGCGGACCGTTGCCATACTGCATGCTGGCCGACACGTCGACGAGCATCGTGACCCGCATGTTCGTATCTTCTTCAAACTGCTTAACGTATAAGCGATCTTGCTTGGCCCAGGCCTTCCAATCGACGTGTCGGAGATCGTCGCCGGGGGTGTACTGCCGGTGCTGCAAGAACTCTACCGATTGCCCGAAGTAGGGACTGCGGTGCATACCGCTCAACAGGCCTTCGACGATATGTCGGGCGCGGAGTTCCAGACGGCTGATGCGTCGGATCGCTTCAGGATGCAAAAATCGCTTGGAATCGGGCGTCATTGGCCAACTCATCCTCCTGTGTCGGCGTCGAGGCAAGCAAAGAATCGATCACGTCGTCGGAAGAGACCCCGTCGCTCTCGGCGGCGAAGTTAACGACGATGCGGTGGCGAAGCACCGGTTTGGCGAGGGCTTGAATGTCGGCCACGGTCACGTGCGAACGGCGATTCATAAGGGCCCGCGCCTTGGCTCCGATGATAAGAAACTGCACGGCCCGCGGTCCCGCGCCCCAGGCCAACTGTTCGGCGACAAACTCGGGAATCCCTTTCTCGCCGACACGCGTTTGCCGCACGAGCGACAATGTGTAGCGAATCACGTGATCCGAAACCGGTACTTCGCGGACGAGCTTTTGAAGCGCGATGATTTCATCGGGCGAGACGACCGGTTTCACCGAATCGTTCATGGTCGTCGTTGTTCGCCGAGCGACTTCAAATTCTTCGTCGAACGTCGGATAGGTCACCAACACCTTGAACATGAAGCGGTCTTGTTGCGCTTCGGGGAGCGGATAGGTCCCTTCCTGTTCGATGGGGTTCTGTGTGGCCAGCACAAAGAACGGATCGGAAAGCTGATGCCGCACGCGGCCGACGGTCACCTGGCGTTCCTGCATCGCTTCGAGCAAGGCCGCTTGTGTCTTGGGGGGCGTGCGGTTGATTTCGTCGGCCAAAATGATATTGGAAAACAGCGGCCCTTCAAGGAATCGCAAATTCCGTTCGCCGGTCGAGCGATTTTCTTCGATGATGTCGGTCCCCGTGATATCGGCGGGCATCAGGTCGGGCGTGAATTGAATGCGGCTGAACGACAGGTTCAAACTCCGCGCGAGCGTGCTGATCAGCAAAGTCTTGGCCAGCCCCGGCACGCCCTCCAGCATGCAATGCCCGCGGCTAAACAGGCTAATCAATAGCTGCTCGACGACTTCATCCTGGCCGACGATCACTTGGCTGAGTTGATCGCGAATACCATCCATCGCCGCGGCCAGGCGCTCAATGACCTGACCGCTTCCATTTGCCGAATCAAGAGAACTCATCCGGATATGCCTCTTCCTAATCACGCATGTTGCGTGGCAATTAACGTTGATAAATCGGTAAACAAGCCTTATCCAACTGCAAAATTATCAAATTGAGCGCCGTCGTATAAACGGGGCCCACCATGCCTTGCTTCCACACCGCGACGGTTTCGTCGCCGACTTTCATCAGCTCGACTTCTCGCAGAATCCGTTGCGAAATCGTCTTGAGATACTTATCCCAGTCGTCGCCCCCTTGGCGATAGTTGACTTGAGAATAATAAAAGTGGGCGTAATGCCAATGGCCAAAGCTGTCGTGTTGGTCGGGCTGCAAATTTTTCTCACAATATTCCAACATCCGCGGCACATATTCGTCGTCGTATTCGCCCGCGTTGTACAAGCAGGCAATCGCGGCGGCGGTAATCGCAGGGCGGCTGCCGCCCCCTTTGGAGCTGTACTGCACGCCCCCTTCACTGGTCGTACACTGGTGAATGTAGTTAATCGCCTTATCAATAACTTCCTTGGGGACGGGAATTCCCGCGTTGCGACAACCGCGCAGGCCTTGCACTTGCGTGATCGTCGTGGAACCTTCGTCAAAGCCGCTGCCGTCTTTGGCACTCACATAGCCCCAACCCCCGGCGGCGGTCTGGGCCTGGCCGGTGAAAACCACTGCTTTGGTCAATACGCGGATCAAATCCTCGCGGCGTTCTAAATCTTCCTCTTCCCCCAAGATTTGCGAAAGAAACAGCATCGCAAACCCGTGGCCATAGGTATAGCGGTCGTCACCGGCATCGCCGATCAGGCCATTGGGCCGCGCGCGGCGCACGAGAAAATCAACCGCACGGCGGAGATTCTCGGAATACTTGCCTTGAGTCGTGGTCGAACCTTCGCAAAGAAAGGCAAGTCCGGCCAGCGACGTCATTGCGGCGGGATAACGGCCCTGGGCGGTCCAGTGCCCCCCTTTTTCTTGCTGATAGGCGAGCCAATCCAAACCTTGCTGAACACGCTCATCGACTTGTGCTTCACTGGCTGATTGCGCGGCACACGCTGTGTTAACCAGCGAGTGACACAACGCTAGACAAATAACGAGCGTGAGCCACGTTGACGAACCCAGTAATCGGAAAAGGCGGGGCATAAAAACTTGGAAAAGTGATTCAGGCGGGCAATAAGGCTTCTGATTTATATCCGGAGCATCGTGCTAAGAAAACGGCGCGGCGAGTGTCACGGCACGCCGCTGAATTTTTCCAGGATGCCGAAAATTCCTTTCGGCCCTTCCTGATCCGACGGGGCGGCCTCGTAACTGGCCGGGGGCTCGGGCGCGCGGGGTTCGTCGGTAAACTTCAGTCGTACCAGTCGGTTGATCATTTCGATGAACACTTCATCAGTCGCCGGGTTGGCCACCGCGACACAATGGTTCGACGATTGGGGCAGACCTTCTTCCGAGAACAAAACTCGACCCGTCGCTTTTTCGAGCAGCAGCATGTCGACCAATTGCCGCGAGCCATTCGCATCCTGCCGAGTATGGTTGCTGACGAACGTGACGATCGGCGAATCAACCGGTTGCGAAAGCATGAGTGATTCTTGACGCACTTCGGCGGGGCGGGACCACAGCGGCTTACCATCTTCAGCGGCAAACGCCATCAATTGTCCGTTGAAGATCACAAAATCGAACGGATTGAACGGCATGTGCGTGCGGTCGGCGGTCGTGTGGAGATTCACCTCGGAGGCGATCAAATAATGATCTGTGCCCGCGAACAGATGAATTTTGCCCAAACTTGGGATTGGCTCAGACTTATACTCCACAAGCGCGCGGCCATCGACGGCATCAATTACGTGGTAGCGCCCAGTCGGCTCGACCACGGCGATGAAACGATTGCGTGCCACGTCGACGTGAGAACCCCGAGCGAAAGTTTTCTCCCAATCCACTGTGCCGGTCATCGCATCGCGCCGCGAAAGGACATGCTCACCCTTGTCCGAGCGAGTCCATGCGATCAGGTTAAGTCCTTGGGTTGCGAGTTGTTCCTGCCACCGTGGCAGAATCACTTCGCCCAAACTGCGGCCGTCGAGCATGCTGTAGGCCTGCGCGGGTCCGGTGCTTTCTGGAACGGCGATCACCACTTCTTCGTCACCCAAAAGTTGGCAAGCATTGGGCGTGCCCAACCGCGACCAACGCAATTTGCCGGTCATCGAATCCACGCAGTGCAAACCGCGTTGATCTTGGTAAACGCAACTATCACGAGTCAGCGGAGCCAACACGCCCACAAAGCGATCGCTTTCTCGGAACCGGGGAGGACGATATGAACCCGGTCGCTCACCACCGTAAACGCTTTGACCTTGAAAGCGGAAGCGGTCACCCGTCAGACGGACCGTGCTTTTTCGCCAGAGCACCGCGGTCGCGTCAGACTCTTTAGCGAGGGTGTTGATCGCGGTGATCTGTTGACCGATCGAGCAGATCAACAGATTGCCGCGGGACACGCCGTAAATTCCTCGGGGGTCGAACAGCTGCTTTTCTTCTTCCCCGAGGACTTTGTGAAACACTTCGCGGCCGTAACTATCGCGAATCAAGAGCTCGCCAACTCGCATGCAGAAAAAGAGATTGGAACCGTCGAGAACTTCGTCCCCATGTTCCAGACGTATCTCCGCCAGCGGCACTTGCGCGCGTCGCGGTGCCGTGGGATTGGTTTGCGGCGGTTGGTCGACTTCGACTTTGCCGTAGGGCCACTGGAGTGTGTTAATCTCCGCCTGCGGCCTCCACGAGGCCAAACATTGCTGGCCCGTTTTGCCGTCCAAGCAAGGAATGTTGGCAAACTGACCAGCAAGCAATTCGTCAAACGACAAGGCCGATCGGCTAAATCCGCGCTCATGGAGCATCCGTGAACAAAGCGCGACCGCTTCGGCTTGATGGGGTCCGTCGCTTGATGTGTAGTCGAGCAGCAATTGCTGCGCGCCGAGCAATTGATTCTGCTTGGCGAGTTCCAACGCGATCTTGGCATACTCATCGTCAACCGTAGCATCGATCCCCGGCAGGCCCGCTAAGAACGAGGTCAATCCGGGATCGTGAGTCGGCATTTCTTCTTTCAAAGTCGCCAACTGTTCCAGAATTTTTTCGCGTGTTTGGCTATCGGCTTCACGCCAGATTTCGGCGATCTGCGCCCGCAGCCAATTCGCGGCGCTCGCTTGATGATCGGGAGCAATCTCCAAAATCTCTTGATCTTCACCAGCCGTGCGCGCGATTTCCAAACAGACTTCAAAGGCCTCGACCGGCTTGTTGAGCTCCAACATGCCTTGCGCTTCGAGCCGCAATAAAGTCAGCTTTTTGGAGGGCTGATCCGTGAGGATCTCACGCAATTCCGGCAAGCGGTTATGATAGGCGGCAAAGTCTTGTTCGATCGCTTCGAGCAGACAATCGCCCAGCACTTCGCGGGTGCGGGGATCATCGGCGGAAAGTTCGTAGGCCTTTTCCAACAACTCGATCGATTTGGCCAGCCGGCCTTCGTTGTAGGTCAACTCGCCCAGCGTTCGCAACGCTTCGAAATCATCAGGGTTCTTGGCAAGTCGCATTTCAGTGTCTTCGCGGAGCACGTCGATTTGATCGAAGCAATCAAGAAACTTGCCGTTCTGCGACAGAATGGCCCCTTCGTGCGAAATCAAATTCCCCAGCACCGTGCCAAAACGCGATTGCGTGCGTTCGACAATCTGGCCGCTGGTCATATCCAGGGCCACCACTTCCGCCGTGTTGAGCGGCAAGAAATATTTGCCTTCGCTGAAGAACCCACGGCCACTCGGCATCGAACCCGTCGGCAAGGCGTGCGTTTCTTCTTTCCAAATAGGTTTACCCGTTTTGAGGTTCAGCGCGGTCAAACCTTGCTGCCCGACAATCAGCACAGAGTCGCCTTCCACACCCGCGACAAAAATGCCGTCGCCGCGACCACGTTTCCACAGCACTTTGCCTGTCACCAAATCGAGGCAATGCAGCCAATTGGATTCCGGCGGAGCGAGCAATACCTTGCCGTCGGCAAGAATTGCGGAACTTTCGATCCACTGCGTCGGATGCTGCTCGATGATCCGTCCCCCTTCGCGGCGGAACTGATTCATCGAGTTGTTTGTCGTGTCGTATTGATAAGCCCACGCCAGCGCGAGCTTTTCCAAGTTGATGCCAATCACGACGCCCGCACCGGTAGGACACACGAGCATGCCCGAATCATAAGAAGGCATCGCCGCCTGCAACCGCCGCAGCGGGTCGAGATAGATGCCGTTCTGCAAACCGGCGAGCTGTTGTAGCCATTCAAGTTGGCCCGTATGTCGGTCGATGGCCGCTAGATGAATCGCGCTTTTGATTTCAGCGAGACAATAGAGCTTCTGATCAACAATGACGGGGGCACCCAAAAAATAAGCTCCCGCAAGTTCCCCTTCGCTCGCCGCGCCGTCGATTTCCCACACGAGCTTGCCTTGGCTCACCAGGTCATAAGCACACAAACGATTGGCGACGACTTGATCGCCATACTCACCACCACGGAACCCCATGCCGCCAAACGGATCGGGATCGATAAACTCGGGCAGCTTCAAATCGCGGATCACAAACACCCGCTGGCCGTCACTGCTCACGCTGTTGTAGAGATAATCGTCCCACAACCGCCGGGCAAAAGCCTGAACAAGCGGCGACGTGGCATCGAACTGGTTCATATCGGTTGCGGCATTGAGCAATTGCTCGAATTCGGTGATCCGTTGCGGCTGCGTCTGCCAAATCCGCTTGCCCGTGCGGAAATCGACGGCTACGACATTCTGGGCCGTGGTCGCGATAATCGTGTCGCCAATCGCCAGCGGAGTTCCCGCCGTGGGGAGAGCTTGCCTGCGCTGTTCGAGCGACGTCCACAATTCATTATGGACCGTTTCGTACTGGGGATGGCTCAGCAGCCGAGCTTCCCAGCGCACCCGCATGTGGGGCAGGCCCCCCTCACTTTGACCGTTGCGGGCTGCATTGCCGCGGGGCATCAGCCATTGATCGATCGGAGTCGTGTCGGTGCGGCGGGGTAGGCCCACGATCTTTTCAAACCAGTTGAGCGGATTATCAGCCGCCGATTTCAATTGTTCTTTGCGGCCAGCAATCTGCGCGGTGTCGTCATACTCGCTCGCCGAGGCCACGACCTCGCCCGCTTTTTTGGTTTCACCCAGTGCCAAGCGGCTTCGCGCGGCCAGCAGCGCGAGTTGCGGATTCAAACGCTCGGCGGCTGCGGCCGTGTTGAGCAGTTGATCGTACAACAGACTCGCCGACAAATGACGACCCGCGTCGGCTTCGTGCTGGGCGACCATCATCGCCGCTTCGTAACCGGCGGGGGTGTAAAAATACTGCTGAGCCACTTTCCGAAGCTCAATGACATTGCCCGTCGCCACGGCATCGTTCAATTTCTTACGCGCCACGGGGCCAAACAGCGATTCGTACATCTCGCGGCCCGCAGGGGGCAGATCGCGAATCATATCGCTGGCGGTTTCTTTCAAACCAGCGTGTTCGCCCGCTTCGCCCACGGCGATGAATGAATCTTGCTCGCCGGAGAGCACTTCATCCAAGAAGCGAATCGCCTGAGAGAATTCCCCCTCGGCAATCCGATCTTTCGCGCGATCGATGCCGCGGGCCATCGTGCGATCGGTGGGCAGGTCCACGGTCGACATCGATTGATCGATCACGGTGCGGCCCCCTGGACCGACGATCACGCGCGGTTGTCCCCACGCGGGGCTGATTGCCGTCAAGAAGAACAGTGCTATCGGCAGGAGAATCAACCGGCCCGGTGCGGGGATAAGTTGCTTGGTGTGCCGAGCGTTCATAGACGTTTCCTGACGAACGATGCTTTGTGACTCAATCCATTACGAGCAAGCGGCCACGCACGGCCAAAAGAATTCATCAAACAAATTCAAAGAGCCAAAACATAGCGTGGCGAAGGAATTCTAGCGGCGGGTCGTGCGATAGCTGCCTTATATGGACGTTATTTCGAGAAAAATCGTTCCAAATTGCCGCATTTCCCAGGCGACGGGGCAGGCCAAAGCACGTAAATCTTTACCTTGTATAATCTTAGATCACCACTGCCAATCGGGCAATTGAAATCGGCGGGCTAGAAATATCGCAGTAGCGAAAAAGTCGATAATCGTGCGGCAAATCATCACAAATCCGTCTCAAACCGCGACAAAATGGCCCCTCTGGATCCTTTTTTGCCAAAAAACCCTATTTTTCTAGACAAAACAGGCAAATATGCCTTGTATTTTCGTGCCAGCAGGCATTAAATCAGCTCGTCGAACAATTTGTAGGTGCTAGGGTTCAGAGCGTATTCCTAGCATCCCTAATCACCCAGAGCACTATGGAGGGTTTCCAAACATGGCTAAAGCCGCAGCACCAGTAAAAAAACCACCTACCAAAACCGAAATCTACGCCAGCATTGCCGAGACAACCGGCCTGGCCAAGAAGGACGTAGGCGCCGTTTTCGACGCACTCAATGACGAAATCACCAAGGCGTTGGGCAAGAAGGGTCCCGAGACCTTCACGATCCCCGGCCTGTGCAAGATCGTCGTCCAGAAGAAGCCCGCCACGCCAGCTCGCGAAGGCATCAACCCCTTCACCGGCGAAAAGACGATGTTCAAGGCCAAGCCAGCCCGCAACATCATCAAGATTCGTCCGCTGAAGAAGTTGAAGGACATGGTTTAAGTTTTTGCGACGAAGCGAGAGCTTCGGAACAGAGACCGATCAACCAGTCGAAGGCGAACATACAAGAGCCCGAGGAGCAATCTCCTCGGGCTTTTTTGTTGCGCCATGAACATTGACATATTGCCTACACGCGGATCACTGTTTTGGTGGCGGTCGGTTAAGTAAGTGTTCGGCGCTACGGTACAACTCCGTAGGCTGAGCAGAAGCAATTTGTCGGATTGTTCCCAAAGAGCTCGCTGATGGACACTGTGCCGAGCAGACTCGCTGAATTTTATGTCAACAATCGCCATACTGGGATCGACAGGAACGATTGGCAGCACGTTGGCCGAACGATTGGTGATTACTGGTCGACGACTGCTTCTCGTGGGCCGAGATCATGAAAAGCTCGCCCGCCAAGCGAAGGAACTCGGTCAGCCATTTGTAGTCGTCGATTTCACCTCGTCAGATTCTCTGGAAAAAGAGCTGAACTCGAAATCCGAACTCTGTGAGGGTTACGCGGGGTTCGTTAACTGCTGTGGGTCATTGTTGCTTAAGCCGGCCCATACGACCTCGGACGAAGAATTCAGACAGGTTTTCGAGACCAATTTATTTACGGCTTTCGCGACCGTCCGCGTGGGAGGCAAACTGTTGCGCAAACAGGGGGGATCGATCGTCCTGTTCGCCTCGGCGGTCGCTGAAATTGGCATTCCTAATCACGAAGCCATTGCCGCTGCCAAAGCAGGCGTTGTCGGTCTGGCCCGCTCGGCCGCAGCCACCTATGCTCCCCACAATATCCGGGTCAACGTCATCAGCCCGGGATTGGTTCGAACCGAACTCACGCGCAGAATTTGGGAGAATTCAACCTCGGCCACGGCGTCGGCTGAGATGCACGCCTTAGGGAGGATTGGAGAACCCGAACACGTTGCGTCACTCGCAACCTGGTTACTCGATCCCCAAAATGACTGGATCACGGGCCAAGTCATTGGAGTCGACGGAGGGTTGTCACGCGTCCAGCCGAAGCGCAGACTCTCCAGTTGAATCTTAGCAGGGCATTGAAGTTGTTTGGACGATGTGCACTGCCAACTCCGACTATTTGAACTCGAGGCGCGATGGAGAAGCATCCAACCAACCTGATCCTGCTCACCGGGGCGACGGGCTATATCGGCGGCAGACTGCTGCCACTCTTAGAAAATCACGGCTATCGTCTGCGCTGTCTCACACGCCGTCCCGAAGCCCTGGCGGGTCGCGTTGGCGAGTCGACGGAAGTCGTCGCGGGCGACGTACTTGATCGAGACTCACTGGCAAAAGCCATGGTTGGAGTCGACACCGCTTTTTATTTCGTCCACTCGATGGGCGCGGATCGTGATTTTGAAGAGGTTGACCGGACCGCCGCGGAGAACTTCGCCCAGGCTGCCACGGACGCGGGAGTTCGCCGCATTATCTATCTGGGAGGACTTGGCGACGCGAACCGCGAACTTTCCAAACATCTCCGCAGCCGCCAAGAAACCGGCGACATCTTGCGGACCCATCATCCGCAAGTCATCGAGTTCCGGGCGTCGATCGTCATTGGGTCGGGGAGTCTCTCGTTCGAGATGATTCGTGCACTGGTCGAAAGGCTCCCCGTGATGATCTGTCCTCGCTGGGTGCAGGTGAAGGCCCAGCCGATCGCCGTCGAAGACTTGTTGAGTTATCTTCTGGAAGTGATCTCACTGCCAACGAGAAGCTCGCAAATCTTTGAGATCGGTGGTCCCGACCAAGTGTCCTATGGGCAACTCATGCACGAATACGCTCGCCAGCGCGGGCTTACGCGCTGGATGATTCCGATCCCCTTCTTAACGCCCTATCTATCGAGCCTGTGGCTGGGGCTCGTCACACCGCTATACGCCCGCGTGGGGCGGAAACTTGTCGACAGCCTGCGCAATCCGACTCTTGTTTCAAACCGCTTGGCGGAAACCACATTCTCAGTCCGGCCACGCTCGGTCCCTGCGGCCATTGCCAGGGCTTTAGTGAATGAAGATCGCGAATTCGCCGAAACGTGCTGGTCCGACGCCTACTCGTCCGCGGGAGTGCCGCGTAGCTGGGGTGGCTTGCGTTTTGGTTCGCGACTCGTCGATTCCAGAACCGTCACGGTCGACGTTCCCCCTGAGCAGGCCTTCACGCCGATTCGCCGCATTGGTGGCCGCAACGGTTGGTACTACGGCAACTGGCTCTGGTCGCTGCGCGGTTTCCTCGACTTGCTTGTGGGTGGCGTCGGCGTGCGCCGTGGCCGCCGCGATTCCGAGCAGCTGCGCGTCGGCGATCCCGTCGATTTTTGGCGCGTGGAACATTACGAAGCGCCCCATCGCTTGCGACTCAATGCCGAAATGAAGCTCCCCGGCCGGGCGTGGCTGGAGTTTGAAGTCACACCGACTGCCAAGGGGAGCACGATCCGTCAAACAGCGATCTTCGATCCCCTGGGGCTGTTCGGACTGATTTATTGGTACGGCATCTATCCCCTTCACCAACGCGTGTTTGCCGGCATGTTGCGGAACCTCGCACGGGCAGCAGAGCAGGTTGGCACGAAAAATGAATAGTGACATATTGCCCGAAACTACGCTGCTTCACAGTCGTTTTTCTTAGTTTGCATCTACCGGCGTTGTCGGAGCGAATCAATAGGTGCCCGCTAAACCTGGACACACACAATTTATCGAAACTAAGGTCTCACATGAATTTCAACTCTCTTGCCGCCCCGTTCTCATTTGTTGTTTGTCTCATCACCAGCATGATAGGCACCCAGGCCGCGCTGGCTGAAACACCAGAGAAAGCCGATCTTCCTGCCGGCTATGTGGAAGAGGCCCCACTCCCGGAAGGGTTTCCGCCGCCGAGCGAACCCGGCAAGGTTGTCGAAAAGACCTACCCGGTGGTGCGATCCTACTCGGCAACCGGCGCGGATTCGTTCATGAAGTGCTTCGTCTATCTAACGACGAATCAACATAAGATGACTGCCCCCGTCGTCATGGAATGCAGCCCCGAGCTCGATACCAGCCAGCCTGCCCCCGGCGATGGTGTCCCGGTCCCCTTCGAACGGATGCATTTCCTGCTCGAGAAGAACTCCCTCGACAAACCACACGAGGCGGGTCCCGTGGAAGTGGCCGACATGCCCGCCATGCGGGTGCTGAGCATTGCCTATCAGGGGGATTCGAAACCGGAGTTGGTCAAGAAGGGCCAAGCTGCGATCGAAGCGCGTCTCAAAGAATTGCCCGACGTGGAGCGAGCCGGCGATTACCGGATCCTGGGTTACAACAGCCCGATGCTCGAACGCTCCAAAAATTTCTGGGAGCTGCAACTGCCGATTCAAGAGAAGAATGCGGAAAAATAACGTGCAGCCCAAGAATTTTTTACTCAGAATAATCCCGGATTAGATTTCGTGTTTAGTGCGTTAGCCGTAAGGCGTCGCGAAGCAAAGCCGAGCGGTTTCGCAACCCCGCTAAACCACGGCGTCCCAGGGTCGACGACACCTCGGGTAGTCGTAAAGCACCCAACGGATAAACTGATATCTAAGGCTAATCTCCATTCTCGCCGCTAAACCGATGTCACAGGAATTGAATCGTGAAAAGCTCGAACTATGCCGCGGTTGTATCCCTTTTCTTTGGTTCGCTGTTTCTATCAGTTCCCTTATCAGCATCGCAATTGTGGTCGGTCGTAGCTGGAAATAGTGGGTCGGTCGATCTTTATCCGGTCGATCAATCGACCGGCGGTGTTGGGGCAGTTAGCAAAAGTGGTGACGGATTGATCCGCACGGCAGTGCGCGACCTCGCTGCCGAACCCATCTCGCAGGGCGGTCTCGTTTGGGCCGTGCGTTTTGGCGGTGGGGGCAACGAGTTGCTCTCAGTAAATCCTGCCAAACATCAACTCGTTTCAATGGTCAATATAAATCTCGTCAATACAGTCGAGACTCTGGCGATTGACCCAATCGATGGCGGCTTCTATGCAACCACGGCCAGCGCACTCTATCGTCTGAACCCAAATACCGGAGTTGCCACGTTGGTCGGCAACACAACCGTACAGGTAGAGAAAGGACTTGGTTTCGACGTACAAGGCAATTTGTACGGTGTGGGCAATGGTAACAATCTGGTCGCGATTGATAAATCCAACGGGGCGACCTCAGTTATCGACACTTTGGCGTTGTCACGCATGGAAGATATCGCGGTCAGACCGGAGGATGGTGCAATGTACGGCATCGGTTACGGGCCCGATTATAACCTCTATAAAATCGATCTTGCCGATGGTTCACTTACGACGGTTGGACCCTCATTAGGGCGTCCCTCCGGACTAGCCTTCGCTGCCGTTCCAGAACCGAACTCAATCGCAATGAGCGCAATTCTCGCAGTCACACTCGCAGCAACTAGCTCATTTTCTACCGCCCGAGGCAGGAAGCAATCATAATCGTACGTGTGCTGCACGGGTTGCAACAAATCGAAAATTTACGCCCCTCAATTCCCATCCCCACCTTTCGCCCGCCCCGCTTGCTCCCGCCCCAACCACGCCCCTAGCGCCATCCATGCCACGGTGAGGGGCAAAATTGCTATCGCCGCGGCGCTGATCGAGAAACGCCCCAGCGCGTCGCAGACGTTCGAGGCGGCGACGTCGCTGCCGCGGAACACTACCGTGTCGATGAACGCCTTCGATTCGTATTTTTCCGCGCGGCTCACCACAGTGAACAGCACTTGCTGCGCGGGGACCAGCAGGCCGTAGCCGACGATTTCCTGCACCACCTTGGCGACCATCAACGGCCAGAGGGTCGCGTCGAAGCTGAGCCACGCGAACAGGCCGACGATCACCCCGCACGCCGCCGCCAATGTCGCGCCCACGCCCACCAGCCGCATCAGCGCCGCGGCCAGGACAGCCTGAAACGCGAGCGTGCCGGTTTGCGAATAAAAATTCATCGTCGAAAACAGTTCCGTCCGCTCGGCGACCGCCATTTCCTGGGCGCGCAAGGCGTGTTGAAAATTGTTGTAAACAAACGTCGCGGCGAACTTGCCGATGGCCGTAAATGCGCAGATCATCAGCAAATAGCGCGAGGCCAACACAGTGCGCAAGCCTTCGCGGAGTGAACCGCTCGTGGGTGCAGTCTCGCCGCTGCCGCGTTGCTCGGATCGCAAAGCCAACCACGCCAGCGCGATCGCGAGTTCGAGCGCTAGAATTGCGATGACCATCAACCCGGCCACGCCCAACGTTTGCGCGGCGACGTTGCCGACGAGCGATGCGATAATCGAGCCCGTCGTCCCCGCCGCGGCCATCGCGCCGAACCAGGTCTTCCCCTCCTCGGCCGAGAACAAATCCGCCATCACGCTCCAGAACACGGCCACGACGTAAAGATTGAAGACGCTCACCCACACGAAGAACGCGTTTCGCAGCCACACCGTATCCCCATGTCCGCGGGCTACAAGAATCGCAAACAGAACCAAACACGCCACGAAAAACTGATAGACGCCAAACACGAGCTGCCGCCGCGTGGTGTGCGCCACGATCCGCCAATACAACGGCAGCGCGACACATACGGCCAGAAACGTCGCCAAATACAACGGCCCGAAGAGCCGAGTTTCGGTCGCCAACGCATCGCGAACCGGCTTAAGGACGTAATACGAAAACAGGACGAGAAAGAACCAAGCGCAGGAAACGAAGAGGCGGAAGCTCATAGGCCCCAATCATACTGCAAGACTGGCCTACCGCACCACGCCGTTTAGCCAACGCCAGAGCTGCTGCTGATTCGCATTTAAGCTGACGATCGCAGTTTCATATAGAGCGATTGCACGGCAGTCATACAGCAGCGGCCGTCGGCGGCAAGTGTTCGGCAATTCGCCGCCGGTGATTTCGACTTCGCCAGGAGGTCACGAATACGCAACGGCGTCTCGTCCTGTGCGTCGGCTGCTACCTCGTCGTAGGTGAAGCCGAAGCAGGCGCAGATCGGAGCATCGGGATCCTTCGGATACACAGGAGATTTCAGCTCGTCGATGGCGATGGTCACTTCGAACTGGTTGAAGTACGCGACATCGCAGTACTGATAATTGCAGCACCAGGCGTAGTCGCCCAATTTTGCACGGAATTCAGCCCGAATGTGCGTATCGAGCGGCCCAGCTTCCACCGCAATGCCCAGCGACCGGCAACGCGGACAATACGCCCGGCCGTCATCTTCCTGCTCGCGGACAAAGGCTTTGTTCATGGTTGAGAACTTATCGGGGAGGGAAGTCGATCAAGAGAACCCTTAGCGACGTTATTAGGCGTATTCTTTAACAATCGGAATGCTGAACCAATGGATCTGTTCGCTCGGCACCTTGCTCCTTGAGTTCTTGAGCGAGACCAATAAGAATTCCTTCCGGCCCGCGGATGTAACAGAGTCGGTACATGTCTTGGTAGTTAACGACCTTATCGACAAGCTCCGCCCCGCGTTTCTTGAGCCGCGTGAGCGTATCGTCGATGTCCTCGACGGTAAACATGACACGCAAATACCCGAGCGCGTTCACCGGGGCGTTACGATGATCGGCCACCACGGGCGGCGCAAGATACCTCGACAATTCAAGTCGGCTATGGCCATCCGGCGTGCGCAGCATGGCAATCTCGACGCGCATGCTGGCGAGTCCCGTCACGCCCGAGGCCCAGTCGCCTTCAATCGGGGCGCGGCCTTCGAGCACGAGGCCCAGTTCAACAAAAAACTCAATCGCGGCATTAAGGTCCTCGACCACAATCCCGACGTTGTCCATTCGCTTGACGGTCATAATGGCTCTCTAGTTCTTGGCTGGATTATCAAAACCTGACATTCCTCGAATGGTGGCCAGTGCGCTCGCGATGTCCGACAAGTGTCGCGTGGCCATTTGCTTGCCTGCGTCATCGCCGATCTCGAGGCTGGATTCCAATAACTTTTGCCAACCCTCCTGCGATTCCAACAGATTCTCTTCGAGCAACGTCATTTCTTTAAGCGGATCGACTTGTTTCGTACGGGTGTCAGCCGTGGGGGATGTCGTTGCAACATGTCCAATCAAGGCCAATGCGCTCGCGATATTCGACAAGTGCCTTGTGGCCATTCGTATACCCGTGTCATATTTCGTTCCGCGACTGTGTTCTAATAACCCATTCCAATGTTCTTGTGCATCCACCAGCCGATCTTCAATCGTCGCATTATCATAACGCGAGTCGACGTGAGTTGTCCGAGTGCCAAGTTTAAGGAAGGTTACCGCGACACCGAACTCTTCGCTATTGATAGAGCCGAAAATTGGATGCCAAAAATTGGGGACCACGAAATTTATATCGTAGCCTTCTTTGACAAACTTCTCCGCCATAATCCCACCATGCCGTGGGTTCGACGAGGCGTGGCTGAGCTGAAAGAACATGCCATCCCGATCTTTGCGATTCTTGGCGGGGCCAAATTTCCGCGGCAGTTCGGCAATGTCGAAATACAAGCGTTTGACATTGCTGTAATCTGGATCTTCGTAGCGAAATCCGAGTTCCTCGACTTCGATCCAGCAATAGAGTGCTCCGGCATCCTCACTAGAACATTTCAGGAGCAGCAACGATTCTGTCTCTCCGAATTGCGCGATTGGTAGAAATTCGGCACGCAGTCCGTGTTCCGCCCTGAGTCGCTGGCAAGTTTGGACAAGCCCATCCTCACCAAGCGAATAGAATCGCTCGACTTTGGTGCCCCCTTGGCCAGGACCCGTAAGATAGGCCGGGGAGGGCGATCCGCCGTTGTTGGCCAGCAGAAAATCGACGTAAGGTTGTGGAAAAGTGATCGCTAGCTCCTGCTCTGCGGAGGAAATCGCGTCGCGATCCACGGGCTTTCCGGGTCGCCGGATGACGAGGTCATAGTGATTAATGGCCGTCATAATTTAGTTAAATCAGAATAACAGAAGAGATAAAGCTTAAGCTTGTTGCCGGCATTCAATTGGAGCTGCATTGACCGCCAGTATACCGCCGCGACACGAAAAGCACCAAACCGGCCCTAGTCGCGACCGAACTTGGTCGCGGGTCAGCAGCAGCGATACGTTAAAAAGTTTCACCTCACTCCGCATCAAAGTCCTCGACCACGATACCGACGTTGTCCATTCGTTTGACCGTCATAGTTTCTCCTGGGACGCCGAGAATCGATTCACACAAAATCCAATATGCGTTTTTCTGCGGTGTTTTTTGTTGACATGCGTATCTTGCAGTCACTATAACAGCACCGTCCCGGGGAACCGGCTCAACAAACAGATTATTCTAGAGAACGCTAGTGATTAGTAGATAAAAACTGTTCGCACGTCATTTTTGAACGTCGTGACCCCGTAATCTCATTGCTGTCGTTCTCCTCATGGTTCAGTCGTATCAGGTGATGAAGGGGTGAAAATGACAGCGAAACATTCTCGGATAGCTCTCTTGCTGGCCTCGGTCCTCGTCTTTTCAAGTTCGGCGTATGCGGCCACAGCGATTTATTTCCCGACCGGCTCACCCTCCAACGCGGTCAACACTGGCGGCATGACCGCCGGCGGGCTCTTCCGGCGAGCGCCCGACGCCGCGCCCATCATCTTCAATTCCCTCGGGTTTATCGATCTGAACACCGACTTCCCCACACTCCTCGGTCCGGATGGCATCAGTGGCAGCTATCAGGTCTCGCTGTGGCGGATCGATACCTACACACAAACGCCGCCCATGGTTGGCCCCGTCGTGCCGACGTCGTGGACGCTGCTCGCCAACACGACCATCACGCCGTCTTCCCCGCTGGGTGAAAACTTTGGCGATGCGTTCCGATACAACCGGATCCCGGCAACGACAATCAACCCCGGCGATTACATCATCATTGGGGCAACGCTCCCCACAGGCCCACTACCGGACAAATGGTTATCCGGCGCCGTCCCGGTGAACTACGTCGGCTTCACCGGACCGGGCACCGGCTTCACCCTCAGCGGCGGAGTATTTTTTTCCGGCCTAGGTCCCGGCACCTTGATTGCCAACGCCAGCACGGAAATCTTCATCCCAGAACCGGCGAGCCTGTCGCTACTGGCAATGGCCGGCCTGGCGATGCTTGGAAGGCGAAGGGCTTGAACTGAACTATCGCGAGCAAGCTCCGACGGTTCTGCCATCGGCGATAAATGAGATCGCACTTCCTTTGACGAGGCGTTCGCGGTCGACCTCCCTGGCCAACGCGCTAGCCGCGTGTACTTCAATTTCACAGACCGTGCTCAACCATCGAATCACGCTACGCTAGCGCGTTTGGGCTCATGGTTGCTGAGGTATGTGGTTAGCAAGCGTGTCCGCAACCCACATCCAGGCTTCAATCATAGAGCGGAGTTCGTCAACGGAACGCAAGCCGATCAAATTGTTGAACCACTTGCCACCGATAAAGCATCCGAGCGCGGGAATATTCGCGATTTCATTTATGAACGCTTGGTTCTCCGCACGATCAACGTCGCAGGAACGGAAGCATATTCGACCGACATACTCTTCCCGCAGCGTTGCGAGCAGCTTGTCCATCTCCCGATCAATCTTGTCCCATGCCGCCCAATAGTGGAGGACGAGAATTTGATACTCGTCGAAGTCTCGCTCCACAACTGGGACCGTACTCGGGGACCAATCGAAGTTGGGAGACTCGTGTGACATGACCGCCTAACTCCAAAGCCATTTCCTCACTCTCAAGCGAGCAGGAGTAAACGCCAGTATACCGCCGCGACCAGAAAAGCACCAAACCGGCCCTAGCCGCGACCACACTTGGTCACGGATCATCGGCAGCTCTAGTTACGCCACATCCTTACCATACGCTCTCTCAACACGCGCAACTCGCAGGTGGTAATCTGAATACCAGACGCGCTGGCCCGTCTCTTGGGCCACGGTGTGTTCGGTGTGAGCCTTCCAAGCCGCGATCGCCTCTTCGCTCGACCAATACGAGACCGTGATTCCCAGTCCCCCGGCTGTTCGCGCGCTCTCCACGCCGAGAAAGCCGGGCTGTTGTGAGGCCAACTCGACCATGCGATCGGCCATCTGGCCGTAGCCTCGGTCCCCTTCGGTGCGTAGCGAAGTGAAGATGGCCGCGTAGTAGGGCGGTTGTGGTGTCGTGGCGATTTCGTTGGGGGTGGGCATGTTCGACACGTATGCAGCCGCCTATCAAGGATTCTCTGAATTGTTCCTGGATAATTCTGCGAGCATTCTGTGTCTTTGAATAGCGGTTGTCAATTATGCCAAACAGAACCGGACGCTAGCGCGTGGCGGCTGATTTTCATCAGCCGGCCGCCGCGGCGGACTAGCCCCGGTTTTTGAAATCGGCTCGACGATTACCACACAAAGTCGATGCCGCAGGTCGCACCGTGGTAGAAGAGGCCGGCATCGTCAGAGACTGTGGTTAACAAACTCGGATTCGTTAAGCTGCGGCTGGCGGCGTCACTGGCGAGCGCCACATTTTCGATCCACAGGAGTTGATAACCACCTCGAACGGCGATGTGATTGGTGAGCCGGTAGCCGGTGGTGAGATTGATTTCACCCACGAAGGACGTGGTCGTGTCACTACCAAGAAAGCTTCCGATCGGATTAATTCCCGAGAATTCCCTAATACCACCATCGACTTCGTTGCCGAAAATGCCCGCCTTACTTTCGATGTTCGCCATCAGACGGCGGCCCGGTTCAATAATGGCGAAATTTCCGCCCACCTGACCACCATAGAGGCGATTGTCGTAAGCGTAATTGCCGCGAGCCACGCCGGCGTTAATCGTGTAGTCCACTTCGTCTTGCAACTCAAGCCAGCGAAAGCCCGTCAACAACGTGAGTCGATCACCGACTTGCTTACGAACATTGATCTCGGCGTTGTCGAGTTTGGTCAGATAACGACCCGTGAACGAAGCTCCGCCCGGACCAGTGAATCCCGCGCCGATGAAATTACCTGGAGTAATGAATGCGACGTCCGCTGTATGATCGACACCGAAGTAACGACCTTCCACGATATAGCCATTATCGAAGCGCCGGGCGAGTGCTACCTCGGGGCCACCCTCCCAATCGAAATCAAAATCTTGGGCGGATGAGAACGGAGTTAAAGCTGGGTTAGCGGCAATAATCGTTCCCGCAGTCGGCGTTTCGCGATCCAAAATCACGGCGCCGATGGTGGCGTACCACTTAGGGCAGCAGTAATTTACGCCCAAGCCACAATCGACTGCGCCACAACAATCGTCGCAGGCACTCTCTTCACAGCTACAGCAGGAGATGAGCGAACTTGCGTCCGTCGCGTAAGTATCTCCAGCCAAGAGAACGGCGGAGTTGGAATCGTCGTCAAGGCTTGCTGTTGGTTCGTCCCACACCACGTCGGCCAATGCGACCTCCAGTGACGTTGCGGCTTCAGCCTCGCGGCCTGCTAGAAAGCCAAGAACTACCGCGCCGACAAGATACCATTTGCCAGTCATACAATCACTCCGTTGATTGGAACGATCAATGAGCGCGAGTGCCTCATTGCATCAAGACTTGAAAGAAGGAATCGGCTATTGCTAGCAGTTTGGCGCTGTATTTACCCCACGCATGGCTCCACCGAATTAATAGGAGTGCGCGGAATAGCCGTTAAGGTTTACCATTGGCGAGAGAAATCCGGCGGGCGAGCGGCGGTTTGGGCTAAGATATATACGAAACCGACCCTAGCCGTGACCACACTTGGTCGCGGGTCTTTGCACATGTCGCATAACCGAGAAGTCGTGCTTTCTTCGCGAGAGTCTTCGATTTATTTTGTGATAGAAATTGGCCACCCGCTGCGGTAGAGTGTACTGATGTACATTGTCACACAGCAGGTTGCCGCCGCGTGCAGGCTTGCTCTTTGAAAACTTGGATAAACCGACCATCGGATATGACGTCGATTGGCCCTAGGTACGGTCGGACTTTCGGACTGTCCGATCAACTGCGCTACCTCTGCGTTGAGATTCCGTCCTCGGAATCCCAATTGGCAGTTGCCCCCCTAAAAACTTTGACCGCTTGGGGGAAATGTTGGCCGCTTGGCCAGAAACGTGGTCTATCCTTGGCCGCTTCGAGAGGATGTCGAGGATTTTCGACAAGCCGCGTGTCCGCTGCGACAAACAGGCTGGGAAAACCAGCACCCAGCAGGTGGAATGGCCGAAAGCCAAAAAGAAAAAAGTGGTCAGGGCCGGGATCGAACCGGCGACACCTGGATTTTCAGTCCAGTGCTCTACCAACTGAGCTACCTAACCAACACCGCAACAAGTCGCGGGTAATTTGCCATCGTAGAAAGGACTCCCGGGAGTGTCAATCGGCTCGCGGAGGTCGTTCTCAGGCCAAAGCCTACCTTATTTTTGCTGGCAAATCTGTTCTAACGATTGTACGGACGCTGCGGGCTCAGCGAGGTTCGGGCGGCTTTCGTTCCCGGCGTGCATAGCCGATCACCAGCACGATCGTGGCGGCAATCAGCGGGAAGGGGGCGACCCGCATCAAGCCCGTGGCGAAGTCCCCCTGATCGGCGGCCTCGCCCACGATGACAGGCCCCACCGAGCCGCCGAAGTTACCCACCATATTGATAAAGCCGATGGCCGAGGCGGCGGCGGTCGATCCGAGAAACAGCGTGGGGATAGCCCAAAACGGCGGGACATGCGTGTACATGTTGCTTCCCACGAACACGATCAGGAACAATAACCCGAGCAGCGGCTGGCCGGCACTTTGGCTCACCAGCAGCAGGCCCGTTCCGACGAATAGCATGGGGATTGCGACGTGCCAAATCCGCTCATGTTTGAGGTCGGAATGCCAGGCGTTGAACTGCATGCCGAGGAAGCCAACGAAGTAAATGAGCGCGGTGATCCAAGCCGCAGCGGTTTCGCTGGTACCGACTTGGGCCTTCACGATACTCGGCATAAAGGTCGAGATGCTGTACGCCACGGCATTCTGGCAAAAGTAGACAAGTGTCAGTAGCAGCACGATGCCCAAATGTTTGTGCCACGCGCCTTGCTCGCGAGCCGCGCGAGTGGCGTGTTCGTCGACCAGGGTTTTTAGCAGCCATTCGCGTTCGTCCTCTTTGAGCCATTCCGCTTTCTGCGGCCGGTCGGGCAAACAGAACCAAACGCCGACGCCTGCCAGCACCGGGGCGATCCCTTCGAGAATGTAAATCCAACGCCACCCGGCGAGCCCGCCCCAGTTGATGTTGTCGCCAATCCACTGCGAAAGGGGCGTTCCTAGCACCATCGACAACGGCATCGCGGCCATGAAGCTCGCCATGGCCTTGCCACGATGCTGGGCTTTGAACCAGATCGACAGGTACATGACGACCGTGGGAAAGAAGCCCCCTTCAAAAAAACCGAGCATGAACCGCAGAAAGTAAAACTGGCTTTCGGGGTTGATGCCGAGTTCGTTCCAATGCCGTGCGATGCTCGCCAGCCAAGGCCAACTAGCCGGCGCGGGAAGTTGGGGTAACCAGCCGAACAATGTTTCCATGATGGGCATTCCCATAAAGCCCATCAGCACGGCCACGAGTCCCCACATCACGAGAATCCGAAAGAAAACACGGCGCGCACCGCGGCGTTCGACGCTAAGCGTACTGGGGATTTCCAGAATCCAATATCCCCAAAAGAACACGCCGCTGCCGAAGCCGATGATCTCGTTATTGAAGCCGAGCCCTTGTTCTTCGACGGGCCGGTTCATGCCGAATTTCGCCACCGCGATATTCGAGCGGTCGATGTAGGCGAGAATGTACAGGCCAAAGAGAATTGGGAGCAGATGCAGCCACACCCGGCGCCGGGTTCGTTCTTCAACGGTCGTTGCCGCGGGTCGTCCCCACCACAGCCACCGCATGAAGCGATCGTCCCAACGAGATTCTTCTGATTGAGAAGTTGCCATCACATCCTCAAACCCATCCGGCAGCAGAAAAGAGATGGCTGGATCGTAGCAGCTTTGGGGGCATGCGTGTAGGGATTGCAGGTCTGGACTGTTCGCTTAAGCGAGCAGTCCGAGCTATTTCCCGGTAACCATGAGATAAACCGCGGCACCGGCGATCACTACGGCGAGTGTGACCATCACGGTGATGATGCGATCGAGCGGCAAGACGCGCTCGGCTTTGGCGCGTTCTTTTTCTAACTCCTTGAGCCGCTCGGCTTCGGCCCGCGCGCGTTCTTCAGCCACGATTTGCGGCAGCGTCGCTCCGCCTAATGAACTGGAATCGGTGCTTTCCTCTTGGCGTCCCATGGTTTCACTAAGCTCGTATTCGACAGCAATCGTATCAGCCAAAGGAGATTCATGCTTCACCTTGGGGGGCAGTTTCGTGAGGTTGCCCACGTGCTGCTGCGCGGCACTACTTGAATTATTGACCCAAGGTCTGAGAAGTTCAGTCACTCCCTCAGCCGTCGCAACGCGGTCGGCGGGGCGTTTTTCCATCATCGCGGCAATCACTTGGGAAAACTCTTCCGTCACCGCGGGATTCAACCGCTGCGGCGCGATCGGGGCTTCATCCAATTGGCGGCGGAGCTTGTCGGCTGTGTCGCCACCGGGGAACGGCACCTTACCGGTCACGGCGTAATAGAGCGTGCAGCCCAAGGAATAGATGTCGCTCACGGTGCGCAAGACATCGGGCGACACGATAATTTCCGGGGCAATATAGTCGGCCGTACCGACAATGTGCCGGGGCTTTTTCTGGCCCGATTGCTGATCGTCGGAATAAAAATAGGCCAAGCCCAGATCCGCCAATTTGCTGCGGCCATCGGTCGTAATCAATATGTTCCCAGGCTTTACGTCGCGATGAATGAGTCCGCGGCCGTGGGCATGGGACAAAGCTTCGGCAGCTTGCGAAATAATCACCGCTGCCTCGTTCATCATCAGCGGTCCATGATGCCGCACCATTTTTCGCAGGTCCGTGCCGGGGACGTATTCCGTCACGAGGAAATAGGTGTCGCCGTCGGTGTCAGCATAGGTCAGATGCACGAGATTCGGATGGTTGAGCTGTGCTTGGGCACGAATCTCGCGCAAAAAACTGGCAATGGAATTCGGGTTGGTTTGATTTTTGGGGAGGACCTTGATTGCTTCGACGCGACCTAAGAGGCCGTGCTCGCATTTGAAGACCCAACCCATGCCGCCGTGGCCGATGGCATCGAGAATGCGATAAGCACCCAAGTTGAACTTGGTGCGACCCTGGCGAAGTTGCTCCGCTTGCCAGCGATTCAAGTAACCCAGGGCAATCATCTGCGCGGCGAGCTGCTCGTCGGTGATCTTTTCGAGCGTGACATCCGCCGCCGGCAACGATTCGATCAGCACCTGCCAAGCGCGGTCGATCTGCTCCTCGGTCAACAGGCCACTGGCCAAACCGGCTTGTTCAAGAATAGATCGTTCTGTTCGCACGCAGTTGGCCCGGGCCGTTAAGAAAATTCAAGAAGTTTGTAGATCGCAGTTATTTAAGTCTAGTTTCTCTTTTCCAAGAGCGCCAAGCACGTACACGCGACGTTTAGAATAATCCGGCAAAATGATGATCCGCTCGCCAAGCCTTGGGGAGTGGTGCAACAAACGTCAACTCATCGCCACGAACTGGGTGCGCAATAACCAACTCCCGGGCATGCAGGGCGATCCCCCGCGAAAATTCACGCTGGCTGCCGTACTTGCGGTCGCCGACGATTGAACACCCCAACTTGGCCAGTTGCACGCGAATTTGATGCTTGCGGCCTGTTTCGAGTTCAATCTCCAGCAGCGATAAGCCGCTGACAGTTTTGAGCAAGCGATACTGTAACCGCGCTAATTGAGCATCAGGCGCGGTCGCATGGGTGACGTGCACTTTGCGATGGCGTTCGTCTTTGCGTAGATAATGTTCCAGTGTCCCGGTCGGTTCTGGAAGTTCGCCCGCGACAACTGCCCAGTAAAGTTTCTTGACTTGGCGCTCGCGAAACGCTTCGGAGAGCCGCGCGGCGGCTTTGGAAGTTCTGGCAATAACTGTCACCCCCGTGACGGGAGTATCAAGCCGACTCACGATGCCGAGATAGACATTCCCCGGCTTTTGATATTTTTCGCGGATGTATTCCTTGGCGAGTTTTAACAGGCTGGGCTCGGTTTCCGCCACGCCCATTGTCGGCAACATCGCGGGCTTGTTGACGACCAGCAAATGATTATCCTCGAACAGCACATCCAGGTTATGATTGAAGCGTTCCGGCATATTCACAATTCAGACAATCGGCCCCATGTTAAAGCTCCCTTTGATTCTCGCCAGTAGCTCGCCCCAACGAAAGAGCCTGCTTGCCGAGGCAGGTTATGAATTCGAGATTCTTCCGCCCGATGAAGCTGCCGAAGGGGGAATTTGCAGCCAATGCGGTCCCGCGGAGTTGGTGCTCGATCTGTCGGCCCGCAAAGCCGCCGACGTGGTGAGTCAACTACGCGCGGCGGACCGACCACAGGAGCCCACGCTCGTTTTGGCCTGCGACACCGTGGCCGAATGCGAAGGAATGATCTTGGGCAAGCCACGCGACGAGGACCATGCCCGCTCAATCCTCGAGCATCTGCGTGGCAAACGGCATCGTGTGTACAGCGGGCTCTGTCTGTGGGTGCTCGGCGCCACGCAACAAAAGACGGCTCCCCGCACGCGAATTGCGATCACCGAACTCGAGATGGACAACCTGACGGACGAAGATATCGACGAATATCTGGAAAGCGGCCTGTGGCGGGGAAAGGCCGGTGCGTTTGGCTATCAGGATCGCCCCGGTTGGCTAAGCATCGTTCAGGGGAGCGAATCCAATGTGGTTGGCCTCCCCATGGAATTGCTGGCCGAGATGATCGAACAAATCTCGATTGAGCCAAACACGTGAATGCCCCTATAATTCAAGCTGATCGCGGCGTCATGATTGTCGCGACAGCACAACTTGAGCATCCCACGGAACGGTTATGAAACTGCGGGTCGGTGTTGTTGGAATTGGATCCGCGTGGGAGTCGCGGCATTACCCCGCATTGAAAGCCTTGTCGGATCGACTGGAGGTTGTCGCAGTTTGCGATCCGGTGCAGCACCGCGCGGTTCAGGTTGCCAAACAGTTCAACGCGACGGTCTATGATGGCTTCCGCTCGTTAATGGATCGCGACGACATCGACGGGGTAATGTTGCTCTCGGCCCATTTTTACGGACCGACGCCGATTTTTGCTGCCTGTGAGTATGGCAAAGCCGTCTATTGCGCGGCCGCTCTGGAATTGGAAGACGATCAAGCCACCACCCTCCGCGAGCGCGTGCAGGAGTCGGGCATCGCCTTCATGGCGGAGTTCGCCTGTCGGTTGTCGCCAGCCACCTTGCGGCTTAAAGAACTGCTCGCCACGAAGCTGGGCAAGCCCCGACTGTTGTTTTGTAATCGTCGCCGTAGCTCGCCGATCAAGTGCGAAAATGGCGACCGCTGTGCCCGCGATCTGGTGGAGCTGGTCGATTGGTGTCGCTACGTGGTGGAAGGCGATCCGACTTCACTCATTGCCACGGCCCACCGCTCGGCGGAAACACCGTTCAACGATTACTTTGCTGTGAGTTTAGATTTCTCACCGAATGCTGAGTTTGGTCTCGGGCCCGTGGCGATCATCGGTTGCGGCAACTATGTGCCCGAGTCGCTCGAAGAATCACTCGCGTATCGTAGGCCGGCCGATCTCAAAGTGGTGTGCGACAACGGCATAGCGTTTGTCGATCTGCCCAACACCGTGGCGTGGTTTGACAAGGCGGGACAACACATGGAAAAGCTCGACCACGAACGGAACGTCGGCGAGCAATTGCTGATGACTTTTCACCGCGCGGTGTCTAGTCTGGTTCTCAAAACGGCGAGCCTCGACGACGCTCACAAGGCGATCATTATCACGAATCAGGCGAAGGTGAGCTGCAAGACAGGGCAGCGGGTATTTTGTTAAAAAATGGACTCGTATCAGCGATTGCCACCCTCGGCCACGCTTGCGAACAGCTCAACAAACTCCGTCAAACCGCGCTCAACTGCTAAATCAGCTACTGATGGCTCTTTGCTACCAGGCGGAACGCTATGCGGGTTGGCACCCGCTTCGACGAGAAGCTTCGTCATTTGCAAATTGAACGGGGCATGAGTTTTCGGCAAAACGAGCCGTAGCGGCGTGACTCCCTTCGCAACAGCTTGATTGGGGTTCGCACCATGTTTCAGAAGCAGACCACATAATTCGAGCCGAGCCGGATCAGTCACTTCGTAGTCAAACGAACCGCCTGCTAGATCGAAGTTGTTAAAACGCAAAAGCGTTGCCAACGGAGTATCACCTTTCTTGGGACCGTATTCCTCGTTTTTGGATAGCGGTAAGTCGACGGGACTGCCTCCTGCAATCAATAGCGAAACCATCTCCACATCGCGGCAATAGATCGGGAAATGCAATTCGGATCCCTGGAGCGGTGCCCCCGCTTCGATCAATCTTTGCAGAATCTCTGATGCATCAGGATGCTTGTGAGCTTGAGGAGCATAAGACCGTAGGACGGCATGGACCGCTGTTTGCGAATGTCGATTCGTTGCCAATGCGTCGGCACCAGCAGCCAGTAAAAGATGAATCGCCGTGAGGTCGCAACGTTCAGCGGAAATCATCAGGGGAGTGTCGTCAGATTCACCTGAACCAGCCGCTTGCCGTGCATCAACATTCACACTAATGGCCAATAACGCTTCGATAAGTTGGTGATTCTTCCAATCGCAAGCGTCCAAAAGAGGAGTACGGCCAAAAGTTCGCCGATCGGCATCAGCACCATTTGTGATGAGATAAAATGCGAGATCGGTGTAGTTTTGGCTGGCTGCAATCGCGAGAAGCCGCTGCTTGACGCCTCCCACAACGAAAACTTGATCGGGGTCGATCTCGTTCTGCTGGAGCAGAGAAATTATTGCCGTTTCATCTTTGGCAGCTAAGAAGGCCGCGACGCGCGTACCAATTGGTTCTTGATGAGTCATGCCAATAAGATATGTCGGCGCTATTTACAACGACAAGTTGTCGGATCCGGGTCAGCATTCCGGCACGCCAGAGTTCCTTTCGCAAATCAGCCGATGAAGTTCGTTTTTTACGTCTTCTTAATCGAACCTAGATCGTTGCCCGGCAACACTTTCGGTCAATTGACACTTTGCCCGAAATGCCCCTATATTAGTGCTTCGGGTTGAGTACTTTGCCACGACCTTTTCATGCTATAAGACACATGCCGAAAACTGCTAACGACCTTTCGCAATTGGCCATCAACACGATCCGCACCCTTGCGATGGACGGCGTCGAAGCCGCGAAATCGGGGCATCCTGGTACGCCGATGGCGCTCGCGCCGGTGACCTATCAATTGTGGACCGAAGTGCTCAATTATGATCCTTCGTCCCCGGCTTGGCCGAACCGCGATCGCTATGTCCTTTCCTGTGGCCATGCATCGATGTTGATCTATTCGATGCTGCACCTAGCAGGCGTGAAAACGATTAAAGATGGCAAGCTCACTGACGAGCCTTCGGTTTCGCTCGACGATCTCAAGAACTTCCGGCAGTTTGCTAGCGCGACCCCCGGACATCCGGAACATGGCCATACAACGGGTGTCGAAACCACGACCGGCCCGCTGGGGCAAGGTTGCGGCAATAGCGTTGGCATGGCGATCGCCAGCAAATGGCGCGGCGCGCGATACAACAAGCCCGGCTACGAACTGTTCAACTTCAATGTCTACAACCAATGCAGTGACGGCGACCTGATGGAAGGGGTTGCCTGCGAAGCCGCCTCACTTGCGGGCCATTTGAAGCTCGATAATCTCTGTTGGATTTACGACGATAACACGATCACGATCGAAGGCCACACGAATCTGGCCTTTAGCGAAGATGTGGCCACACGTTTCAAGGGGCTTGGCTGGAATGTGATTCGCGTCACCGACGGCAATGATCTCAAATCGCTGGCCAAGGCTTACGAAGCGTTTCTCAAAACGACCGACGCCCCCACGTTGATCATTGTGAAAACGATCATTGGCTACGGTTCGCCCAACAAGGCCAACACCTCGAAGGCTCACGGCGAAGCGTTGGGAGCTGAAGAAATCAAACTCACGAAAGCCGCTTACGGCTGGCCTGAGAATGAATCGTTCCTGGTTCCCCCCGAAGTGCCCGAGCATTTCCAGAACACGCTGGGCGAACGAGGCCGCGACGCTCGCGAAGCTTGGGAAGAGCTTTTCCAGAAATACACGAGCGAGTTTCCTGAACTGGCCGAGCAGATCAACCTGATGCAGATGAATGAACTGCCCAAGGGTTGGGACAAAGAGATCGTCACATTCCCGGCCGATGCCAAGGGAGCTGCCACACGCAACTCAGGTGGCAAGGCTCTCAATGCTTTTGCCAAGAACATTCCATGGCTGGTGGGTGGTTCGGCGGACTTGGCTCCTTCGACGAAAACACTATTGGAATTCGACGGTACCGGCAGTTTCTCCTCGGAAGATTTCGCAGGGCGGAATTTCCATTTTGGCATTCGCGAACATGCGATGGCAGCGGCTGTGAATGGCATGGTACTCAGCGGATTGCGTGCCTATGGTGCAACGTTCTTTGTGTTTAGCGATTACTGTCGGCCTTCGCTCCGTTTGGCCGCGATCATGAATCTGCCGTCGATCTTTGTGTTCACGCACGATTCGATCGGCGTTGGCGAAGATGGGCCCACGCATCAACCGGTGGAACAGCTGGCAGCCATGCGTGCCATTCCTAATTTGCTGTTAATTCGCCCCGGCGATGCTAACGAATCGGTATACGCCTGGAAGGCAGCGCTCGCCAACAACCACCGCCCTTCGGCGATCATTTTGACTCGCCAAAACATGCCGACGCTGGATCGCGAAAAGTATGCCGCGGCGGATGGCGTGATGAAGGGTGGTTACATTCTTTCGGATGCCCCCGGCGGTAAGCCTGATGTGATTCTTATGGGAACCGGCAGCGAGCTATCGATCGCGGTCGCGGCGCAAGAGGAACTGGCCAAGTCCGGCATCAAAGCCCGGGTTGTGAGCTTGCCATGCTTCGAACTGTTCGACGAGCAGCCCCAAAGCTATCAAGACGAAGTCTTGCCACCGACGGTGACCGCTCGCGTTGCAGTCGAAGCCGGCGTGCGACAAGGTTGGGATCGCTATCTGGCGGGTCGTGGTGCCTTCATCGGAATGCACGGTTTTGGTATGTCGGCTCCGTTCGAGCAGATCTACAAAGCCGTGGGAATCACTCCCGAGAAAATGGTCGAAGCCGCGAAGAAGCAACTCGGCAAATAGTCGTGTTGCCAAGGTCCACGGTATCGTGACGATGCCGACAAACATCGGATGTGTCGTGGCGCAGGTGATTTCAATCTCCGGTTTTGCTGATCCGTTCAGCAGTTTGTCGCACTTGTTGGGTGCGGCGATCTTCGCGGTGTTTTCGGTGTTCTTGCTGCGGCGCGGCTGGGGGGATCCGCTGCGCGTGGCCAGTCTCGTGATCTTTTGCTGCGGGACGGTTTTTTTGCTCGTGGTGAGCGGCCTGACGCATCTTACGGGGCCCGGAGCTAGCCACGAATTTTTGCGGCGGCTCGATCACGCGGCAATCTTTTTACTGATCGCGTGCTCGTTCACTCCCATGCACGTGATCCTGTTTCGCGGCCGCGAGCGCTGGTTGGTGCTGGTGATTGTGTGGACCGTTGCCGTGCTTGGTATCACGTTCAAGTCAATCTACTTTGATTCCATCCCGCCGGTTGCCGGCACGGCCATGTACATTGGTATGGGCTGGATTGGACTGATTTCGTGGCGCGATTTGGTGCGGCGCTATGGCTTTGAGTTTGCCCGACCCGTCATGTGGGGCGGGCTGGCCTACACCTTCGGTGCGATTCTCAACAGCATGCAGTGGCCCGTGATCGTGACGGGGGTTATCCAGTCGCACGAAATCTTCCACGTGGCGGTGCTGATCGGGCTGGGCTGCCACTGGGCGTTTGTCTATTCAATCGCCAATCGGCCCTATTTGCCAATCGAAGATGCCGTTTGATTTTTACCACGAATCTTACCAATAGTACGAATTAATTTTGTCTCCGCTTGTGAGACAAAACTCTCTGGGGATAATGTGACGAGTTCGATTTTTTAACCCTTTTGAAAAGTCCGCAACCGATGAAATCCATTCTTTCCAATAAGTCTCGCTTAGTTGTTTTTATCACGCTATGGTTGATGGGAGCGAATACGGTCCGCGCCGTCGACGGGCTTTCCTATTTGCCAGAGGAGGTGCTGAGCTTCGCTATGGTCCGCAACGTCCAGGCGGCCAACGACAAGATTGTGAAATTCGTGGGGGTGTTTCACGATGGCTTGCCTGCCCCACTGGAAATGGTGCAAGCGATGACTGGGCTCTCAGCAGGTCTTAATCTCGAAGGCGATTTGTTGTTTGGTTTGCTGCCATCGAGCGAGCCGGGCGTTCCCGCACCAATGTTTTTGCTGCCCGTGAGTGATTACAACGCCTTCGCCGAGGCGATGAAAGCGGATGCGACGGGCGAAATCTGCCGCATTACCGTGGCCAATCAAGACGTGTTGGTGGCCAAGCGCGCTGATTTCGCGGTGGTCATGAATCTTGAACATCGCGAGTTGATGCAAAAAGTTTTGGCTCAACCCGAGAAAACTCCCGCGGCGGTCGCCGAGTTGACCGAGTGGCTCGCAGTCAATGATATCGCGATCGTGGTTTCGCCAGCGGGGATCGCTTACATCGCGGAACAAAATAAACGCCAGCTGGAAGCCACCGATGCCACGGATGTTCCCGCCCAGCCTTCGGCGATTCCCAACGACATGCTCACTTTAGGCGACGACCTGCCGTTCGCCGAATTCTTCCGTGAGAACATTCAGTCGGCAGCTCTCGGCATGGCGATCGACGAAGAAATCAATGCCCGCGTTCGCTGGCATGTTCAGTTTCAACAGCCCATCGCCGAGGCCAAACTCACGGAGGTCGAGGACGCGGAAAAGCCACTCACGGGTTTTGCCGCAAAGCCGTATGTCGTTGCGGGAGGGGGGCCGGTTCCGCTCGGCACGGGGATATGGCTGCCGGAATTATTCACGAACATCTCCCGCGAGATGGCAACACAGGATGGCCGGGACGATTTCACCGAAGCGGATTGGCAGGAAGTGCAACATTCGTATGAATTGGCCGTCGCTGATTTGCAGAAAGTTTCTTATCTGATCACCAGTGGCAAGGAAGGGGAACCCTTGTTGTCGGTCGTGTTCGCTCGACTGACCGTTGCGGATTCCGCTAAGTATATGCAGTCGCTTAAGGAGTTGTTCGATCTGTCTAACAAGTTGATTCAACGCTCGAAAAGCGATATCAAACTTGTCTATGAAATTGCAGAGACCGAGATTGCCGGCGCGAAAGGGATTGAAGTCACCTGCGATTTGGATGAAGCGGCTGGCGACGGGGACAATATCATCTGGCAATCCATGTTGACGTCGCTTTTGGGTATCGATCATAAATTGTCGCTTTATTTTGTGGCCACGGATGATTCGCACATTTTCTTTGGGATGGAGTCGAGCGAAAAATTGGAGAGCTTTATCGCCGACTTTAAGAAGCAGGACGCCGGCCTCAGTAAAGATCCCCAAGTGCAAACGACGCTCAAGCTCACCGACCTCGAGGCCGACTGGGTGGGACTATTGAATCCTGAAGGTTTAATGACACTCGTAAAGAATGCCTTGAAATCGATGATGCTTTTGGGCTCGTTTCCCGAGTTGCCGGAATACCCAAGCGCACCACCATTGGCCCTCACGATGAACGCCGGCGATGTGGCCTGGTCAGGGGAAATCGTTTTGCCCGTGGAGGCCTCGAAGGCGATGTCGAAGTTCACCAAGGAAGTGGAACAGATGTTCGCTCACTGAGCCACGATAACTTGCTCGCCACGCACAAACACATGCGTGGGCTGTTCGGAGCCGTGCAATATCGAGCTAAACGGACCATTGCTGCCGGGGCAGGGGATCGCAACGAGATCGGCCAATTTGCCGGGTTCTAGTGTTCCAATGTCTTGACTCAAACCTAAGGATTCAGCGCCCCACAGCGTTCCCATTTGCAGAATTGTTTCGGGGGTAAGATTCGGGAATTGCTTCGCTACAAAACGCATTTCGCTGAGCAAATTCAAATCGGGATTTGATGCGCGGCTGTCTGTTCCTAAAGCCACACGCACGCCAGCGTCCAGCATTTGCTGAAGAGGGTATTCACTATGCCCAAAGAAAGCATGCGTTCGCGGGCAATAGACAACGGACACCGTTTCGCGATTCTCACCCAGGAAAGCAATTTCCTCGAACGAAAGATAGTTGCCGTGAATCACGAGCGACCTTGGCGATTGTGACATCACACGCAAGTAATCGAGGGGCTTGCTGCCAAGTGGGATCGCCTGAGGGTCCCACATGCTGCGGTCGGCGAGCAATTGTTGAAACGGGCCGGTGTTATCCCTCAGGAGTTCAAGCTCTTCGAGAGATTCAGCCAAATGCATCGCCACCGGCAAGTTTCGACTAGCAGCGCTGTCGATCAGTCGTTGCAACAACTCGGGATGCACCGTGTAAGGAGCATGCGGGCTAATACCGACGTTGAGATGCTTTTCCAGCGCCGCATCGAGCCGATCTTCCAAATCTCCGTGCACGGAGTCACAGCGTGCTGCGGAGAAGCCAATCACTTCCTGAAATGCCAACAGCTGTGAGCCAGAAAATTCGCTGTAAGCGGAAGCCGAAGTCGTTGAAATTTCGCCGAGTGTCGTCACTCCCGCGCGAAGCGATTCATTCAATCCTAGCGAGATTGCCGCGGCGGGATCGCGATCAGCCCGATGCCGCGTGCCGATCACCTGGCGAATCCATTCGGGCAGTGCCATGCCCGCTCGGCCGAGCGGTTTCTGGCAATCGCTAAACTCCAAATGTGTGTGGGCATTCACCAGTCCCGGCATGAGGACCACGTCGCCCAGATCGATCTCCTGGCCATGGAAAGCTGGACCGACCGCGACGATTCGCTCTCCCTCGATCGAGATAACGCCGTTAGCAATCGGCGGAGAAGCAACGGGAACAACCCAACGGGCGCGGAGAGAAATTTGTGTCATGACGGCCTAAAGCATGTGCTCAAAATGTGTAGCACTTATTCTGGCCTTGCCCACAGAATTGCTCAAGCACCGGCGAATTGCTGGTGATCGAGCGCTTCTTGCAACTTTTCTTCCTGTGTGCGGCGATACGGCAGGCGATGCAGCCACCACAGGACCAATGCCGCGGCGAACAAGCAAGCGATCATAAAGCCGGGTTGGAATATTCCTTCGCCGTCAGTGCGCACGACATACTCCAGTAGGGGGTAGTCGTCGACGATTTTCTCAAACTGCGGGGCAATCTTCGCTAACACCAGCGTCAGGCTGTTGAAGATCGCATGAAATAGCATGCAGGGGATGAGGCTGCTGGTTTGTACCGCAATGAAGCCGAGCACAAGTCCCACCGCTGCCGCAGAGATCTTTTGCTGCAAGATAAAGTGAGCCATGCCAAACGCGATGGCCGAAATGCTGATTGCCCACCACTTGTGGCCGAGATGCCGCAGGCCGGAGAGGACAAAACCACGGAAGGCGATCTCTTCGCAGACGGCCGGCAAAAGTCCGATCAACACAAACGGCAGCCACCAATTCGGCGCGTCGCCAAGTGTTTTCTCGAGGGCCATGATTTGTTGCTGAACTTCCGTCGAAAACGGATAAAGTTGCTGCACCCATTGGCTCACTTGATGCCCCAATGGAAAGACAAGTAAAGCCAAAAGTGCAGCCGCAACGACATGCGAAAACCGCGGCAACTTGTCGAGCAGCAGCGTTCGCGCTGGGCGGCGCGTAAACAACAGCGTCATCAATCCCACGGGTAGCGCGATGCAGACCACCTGACTGATGAACAACATTTGGGCAAGCGAAAGAAAATCGCTTCCCATCCCCGCTTTGGCCGAGAGCGACAGATTCACAAAGAACTGCACGATCAGCACGACGGCGATGCAGAGCAAACCTTGCGCAAGCGTCGGCGTGTCGGCACGGTCACGGAATACATGGGTGATCCAACGCCCCAAGTCGAGCCGTTCGCTTTCGCGGAATAGCACGGATTCTCGATTGAATTGATCTTCGGCCCAACGAATGGCCAGCAAACAGCACCCGAGCGTCACTCCCACGACAGGAACCAAGTAACGCACGACTTCCCAATATTGCCCTTCGATCACGGCGCGTAGTACAAGCACGACGCCAGTGACAGGTATTAAACTGTTGCCAAGATTGAGCTCAACACCAGGTGAGAGCGGCAGCATCATCAACGGCATGATCACCAAAAGCAGGGGCATCAAATAGTACTGGCCCTCCTTGGTGCTGCGAGCAAACGCCGCGCAGGCGAGGCACATCGCACTAAAGAACGCCGCAATCGGTAGTAGCGCGATCACCAACCAAATCACGGAAACGAGCGGCGGCAGGGCCAAACTTTTAGCTCCTGGTAGGCTCGCAATTTCTTGGAATTGTCCCAGAATAAATTTCGCCGTCAGCCCCATGCTGCTCAGGTTCAATAGGGCGGTCACAATACTGAACGTCATGATCGTGAGCAGCTTGCCCCACACGATTTCGCGACGTTCGGCAGGACTCACAAG
Organism: Bythopirellula sp.; assembly: GCF_041737835.1. Classification (NCBI taxonomy): domain Bacteria; kingdom Pseudomonadati; phylum Planctomycetota; class Planctomycetia; order Pirellulales; family Lacipirellulaceae; genus Bythopirellula; species Bythopirellula sp. Next base: position 175,351 of record NZ_JBGSQY010000040.1, read on the forward strand.
CAAAGTTTCTAGCGTGCCGCGTTCTTTTTCACCGGCGCAAAGGTCAATAGCCGGATAAAACGCGCCGGTCAGAGCCCAAATGAATAAGATAAATGGCAGGATTTTCGACCAGATGGCCGCCGAGCGTTGCTGCTCACGAGCGACATCTTGCTGTCGCACTTGAAAAGGATTCGTGGCATCGAGCGGCACATGGCTGTCACGGAGATTGGTTTGAGTCACCGCCACGCGCCAATCTCGCATCACGGCATCGACCCGCAATTGGGCAATCCGTGATTTTTCATTTGCTGAATTGTAGAAGATCTCCGGTTCGGGCACCTTGGCCTCGTCGGCGACCTCGTCGTTGGCACTGCGATTCATTAGCGAGGATCGCACTTCTTCAAGCCGTTCACTAAATCCCGGCGGAAAATAGAGTACAACTTGAACATTACCCTGCTCAATGGCCTGCCGAGAAGCATCTAGCAAGCGTTTGCCCTGTGGAATTTCATCGTCTTTCCACAATTCGTCAGGACGAATGACCTGCAAACTCTTACTGTCGTCGACACTCACGAACCAACTGCTCACAAAGCGATCTTCGTGTAACAGATCGGGTAGCCAAGGGCTGTCCGCAAGCTGTTCTTCCCCTAGCACCAGAACCTTCGAGGCATTGTTTCGCAAAAACTGCGAAAGCTGAAAGAAGCTCATCCCCAACAGCGGGTAGAGCAACAATGGCAGCACGGCAATCAAGAACAACGTCCGCCGGTCGCGGAGTTGGTCCCGCATCTCGCGGGCATACACCAATTTGACGTTGTGCAGATTCATGCGGAATTATTTGGCCTCGACCAGCGCGGCCTCTTCGGCGCGAATGAGTTCGAAAAACGCATCTTCCAAGTCACCGCCGCCATGTTGGTTGCGCATGTTGTCGACCGTGTCCTCGGCGAGAATCTTTCCTCGATGCATCACGGCTACGCGGTCGCAAAGCCGTTCGGCTTCGCGCATGATGTGCGTGGAAAAGACAATACACTTTCCTTCGTCACGCAGCTCAGCAACGATGTCCAGCAGCGCGCGAGCCACGAGGACGTCGAGCCCACTCGTGGCTTCGTCGAAGATCAACACGGGGGGATCATGGACAATCGCCCGGGCAATCGAAACTTTCTGCTTCATGCCGGTCGACATTTTCGCGCCCAATAGGTCGCGGATATTTTGCATTTGCAGGCGCTCGAACAAATCCTCCATCCGATCATGGAGTTGTTGTTCTGCCATCCCGTACAGTCGACCATAGTATTCAACCATTTCCCAGGCGGTCATGCGATCGTAAACCGCGGTGTTGGCCGACATAAAGCCGATATGGTGCCGCACGAGCGAGGGCTGCGTGACGCAGTCAAAACCATTGATGCTGGCTGTGCCACTCGTGGGTTGCAGCACCGTGCTTAAGATTCGCAGAGCCGTCGTTTTGCCCGCACCGTTGGGTCCGAGCAGACCGAACACTTCACCAGCACTGGCTGAAAAGCTCAAACCGTCGAGCGCGATAAAATCGCCACGGCGCAAGTCGGTATAAGACTTTGTCAACGAACGAGCTTCGACAACGGTGCCTGACAACGACATGGTGTCCTAACGAATGCTGCAAAGAAAACGCCACCGCCTCAAACTGGCCAATTATGGCGTCCGCCGACGAGTGCGAAAGAATCTGTTCCTGTTTGAAGGATAACAGAAACCGCCCGAATTGCGAAGCAAGTTCTTGGCCCGATTCAGTTTACGATGGGCAGGCTGCGAAGGTTCGCACCACCAGGCCGCACAATCGATTCGACCGGACGGTCGATCAGCTCGTAAAAGACATTCCGCTGCCGGGGCTCGTAACCGAGTTCCGCGATGGCCCCGCGAATTTCATCGAGTGTTAGGTGATGAACGGTCCCCGCCTCGGCGACAACGTTTTCCTCGATCATGAGACTGCCCATGTCGTTCGCACCATAAACCAACGCCATCTGGCCAATCTTGAGTCCTTGCGTGACCCAGCTCGATTGAATGTTGGCGAAGTTATCGAGATACAACCGCGCGACCGCATTGGTTTTCAAATATTCAAACGAACCCGCAGGAGGGACGTTCGACATCTCGGTGTGATCGGGCTGAAAGGTCCAACAAATGAATGCCGTGAAGCCGCCGGTTTCATCTTGGAGTTCACGCAAGCGATCCAAATGCTCGACGCGTTCAGCCAGCGTTTCGACATGGCCAAACATCATGGTCGCCGTGCTGCGGCCACCCATTTCGTGCCAAATACGATTCACGTTGAGCCAATCGTCGGTCAGCACTTTGCCGCGGGTGATCGCATGCCGCACACGGTCGACCAGGATTTCCGCGCCACCGCCGGGGAGGCTCCCTAATCCCGCGGCTTTGAGACGCTCTAGCACTTCGCGAGTGGGCAGTTTGCAAACTTTGGTGAAGTGATAAATTTCCGGTGGGCTAAAACCGTGGATGTTCACTTGAGGAAACTCGCGTTTGATGTCGCGGAGCATTTCCTCATACCACTCGAGCTTGTATTCGGGGTGCAGGCCCCCTTGCAGCAGTATTTGATCGCCGCCGATTTCGACCGTTTCTTGAATCTTTTGTAACAGCTGGCCGCGGTCGAGCGTGTAACCTTCATTCGATTTGGGCGTGCGATAGAACGCGCAAAAATCACAAACTGCCGTACAGACATTTGTGTAGTTGATGTTGCGATCGATGTTGTAGGTGCGGTAGCTCTCCGGGTGCAGCCGGCGCGTGACTTCATCCGCCGCACGACCGAGTGACGCCAAATCGTGGGATTCCAACAAGCGCAGTGCTTCGTCGGCTGTGATCCGTTCACCGGCCACGGCTTTGTCGAGAATGTAAGGGATCGAAGGTTGAGCAATCATCGCCGCACAACTCCTTCGCAATTGTGAGAAATTAATCCGAGAGCCAACGCCTTTTCGCGGAATAATTCCAACCCGCGGCGTTCTCGGCCACCAAGTTCAAAATGCAAATTCCGCGACAGATATTCGAATACTAAATCATAAGGAAGCTGCATCGCAACCGCCTGCTCGCGGGCGATTTCCGCCAGATTCTCGCAGCCACGATCTCGTGCGGCTGTGAACGCTTTTTCCGCGGCAGCCGTGTCGATGCCTGGCCGCGCGACCCACATGGCAAACACGAACGGAAGTTCCGCCCAACGGCACCAACGGTCGCCGAGATCCCAAACTTCAATAAACTCGTCGTCGGGCGAGCGAATCGCTCGATCACCAATCACGAGGACGGCATCGGTATCAGTTTGCGTAGCTTCATGCCCCAACGGCAAGTTGGAAAGTCGTGGTTTTACGCCGGCAAGTTCGCGTAACAAAATTTGCGACAGCACGGCACTCGTGCGTGAGCCTTCATCGAGAGCCAAAGTGCGAACCTGTTTGGGAGGCACGCGAAACAAAAGTTTTACGCTCAGCACGGGGCCGCGGCATGCGATGCAGGCATCGGAAACAATCGTCCAATCGGGATGGGCGAGCATTTCCGCCGAAGGAACCAGCGCGATATCGAGTTCTCCCGCGGCAAGCGCATCGGCCAAGCGGCTCGGATAATCGAACACAAGCTCGGCGTCGGGAAGCATTTCCGCGAGGCCATAAACCAACGGCTTGGTGTTGAGATAGGTGACCGCACCGATGCGAAGTTCAGAATTGTCGTGCGAGGTATTCATGGGATATTCGTGGAAAGCGGGCCGATGCAGCGATTATAGAGGGCCTGTGGAGGGCCGACTAGGCGGACTGCATCGGCGGCTTTTGTGGTCGCTTCCCACGAGGTTACCCGCAATAAGAGTGTTGCAATTAACTCAGCGCAAAATGTCGAAACTAGGTTCCGTTCGATGTTAATCGCAAACCATAGTGCCACGGCGGTAAATCAAGTACCGGCCCCGCTGACAAACCTGCTTCCGTGGCCCAGGCGACGATTTGTTCGGGACGCGGTCGCATATCGAGAGTCGGTCCACGGGGCGTTTCACCGTAGCGCCAGTGAACTACAAGAACCGCTTCCGCAGCATTGGCGGCATGACGCAAAAGCTCAACGGGCTGTTCGCAATGCAAAATGTTGAATAGAAGCGCCGCATCGGCGTGTCTTCCAAAGCCGTGCTCCATCACGTCGCGGTATTCACACACGATCGGCATGTCGGCGGCACGTTGCCTCGTCCGTTCGAGCATGGCTAAGTCGACATCAAAAGTATAAAGCGTTCCCGTGATCACCTGCGCGATGGGGATGCTGAACGTGCCATATCCACAGCCAAGTTCGACGACATCCTGCAAGCGACTATCGATTTCGAGTTGGACGAGAATTCTAGGAACATCGAATAATGATTCCCAGTAGACTTCGTCGGGCATGCCACTATCGCGGACTTTCATCGTGCTTCTTAAAACCCGCCTCGATTAATTCTTTGTATCCCGGCTTAAGCACGCGGACCTTGTAGCCTTGCTCTTCGAGGATTTCGCCCGCGGCTTCAGCCCGCATGCCGATAACGCAATGCGTGTACAAGATTCGATCCTTGGGAAGAATCTTCGCGACTTTCTCGGCGGGCAATTCTTCTAAGGTATTGATCGGCAGAAAAATTGCCCCTGCGACGTGGCCTTTGTCCCATTCATCCTTAGAGCGCACGTCGACGAGCACCGCCTTCTTCTTGGTGATATTTTCTTTGACTCGCGCGAGCGAATCGTCGGTGAACTCAATCGCGGTCGTGGCCATGCCAATGGCAATCGCTAGCAGAATACTGATCATGGCTTCCTCCTTAGTTGTTTCGCAATTGTATGGCGACTCGCCCGGATGGCAACGGCAAGATTTACACCTCCAATTCCCGAAACGCCTTCAAACCGCTGCGTAAGGGAATGATCGTGACGATCGCTGCGAGGATAATCACTCCTGCGAGTCCTAGACCGACCCATAGTTGCAAATTGCCGGGATGACCGATTTGTGATTGCAGATCGGCATCGCTGGTGAGCAGATAAAAATGGCAGGGGAGGGCGGTCATTAACACGACCAGCAGAATATAAATCGCGCTTAGTACCAAATTGAGCGTCCCGCCAAAGCCTGCCGCGATTTTCGAGGGCGATTGCTCGTGGAAGTCCGGCATGATTGCCCCCAATCCCACGGCCATACCTGACAGACCAATGCACAAGAGCACGCTGATAAATTGATGCACCAGCGTGACCAGCAACGACACGTCGAGCAATATATCGCTGGCCAGCACCAGGGCAGCACATGGGAACCACGATCCGCACGCCGCGAAGACAAACTTTCCCCATAGAATCGTGTCACGTTTGATCGGCAAGCGTCCCAGAATCCAAAACCGTCGTCCTTCAAGACTGATCAGCGGGTAGATAAATCGCGTGGTGAACGTCGAAAGAATCAGCCCCACCACGGCCAGATTCAAGAAGCTGACGATATTGACCCAGGTCATGATGCTCAGATCGGCACGGTGTTGCCGGAAGCGGTCGATATTAGCGAAGTACAACATCAACAGGCCAAAGAAGATAATGAACTGCGACCATTGCACGGGGTCGCGGCGAAACAGGCGGATGTCTTTGATGATCAACAGCTGCGTTTCGCGTGGCAGAAAGAACATTAGCTTTTCAAAAATGCGATCGATCCAAACCATGCCGGCGTGGGCTTCTCGAGCCTGACGGGAATTCAAACCGTAATAGCTATCGCGAAAGACAAGCCCGCCGATCCACAATAGCACCAAATGAAAGAACAGCGCGTTCGACACGAGCACGACGAGATACTTACCGCTATCCAACCAGGGGAGATCGTTGTAATCATCGCTTTGCCGACGAGCGGCATCCAGCAGCCCGTTACTCAGCCACGTGCTGGGCAGCCATTCCCCGCGAGTGAATTCAAACCGCTGGAAGGTTTGCTTGAACCACGCCGTGCCCAAAAGATCGGCGTTATCGATATCCAGCGTGTGCCAAATGGAACTGTAGGCGATAGCCACGACCACGAGCGCGATCGCGCCGACGATTATCCGTCGTAGATGCGGCACGCGGCTGATGAGAATCAGACAGGCAATAGCTCCGATCGAGCAAGGAATGTATGCGAACGAAATCATCAGCGCCGGCAAATATGCGTAATAATACCATGGAGCTTTCACGACCAAACCGTAGGCGACCATCATTGGGCTGGCCAGCAGGAAGAAGCCCCAACTGCTGAAAAACAGGGCTTCTTGAAAGCGATAGTAAACAAGCCGCGAATCGCGCACGGGTAGCGTCATCAACAATGAAGTTTCATTCGACGCATAAAGCCCACCGTACAGAATGATGCCGGCGGAAAATATCAGCATCACTTGCAGCGACATGAAGAACAGCGTGAAGACAAACTGCACGGTTTGCGCGTGATAGGTCGCCCCCGGCGGGCCGACATTGGACACCACAAACGAAAAGCCCATGTAAAAGAGCGCGAACAAGCCGGCCCAGAAAAAGATGCTCAGCGAGATCACCAAGCTGGTCCGCATTCGCGAATGGGTGAACAGATGCTTGAGCTGGCTACGCGATTCGCGCAAGCGCAGTTTCCAAAACAGCCGCCCTTCGCGTTCGTGCGTCGGCAGCCGCTCGACGTCGGCCAGATAATCGGGCTGAAAAGGAACGTCTGCCGTAGCCATCGCTGTGCTTAATCCTTTGTCAGCGCCAAATAGAGCGATTCCAGATGGCCGTCGGTTTCGGGGATACGCTGTCGCAATTCCGCCATCGGTCCACTGAACACCAGCTGGCTGGCCTTCATTACAGCTACGCGGTCGCAAATTTCCTCGGCGATCTGCAACGTATGAGTCGACATCAACACCGTGCGGCCGCTGTCGGCATAAGCGCGCAACAGATCTTTCACCAACCGAATGCTCTGCGGATCGAGGCCCACCATCGGTTCGTCGACGACCAGCACTTCGGGCTGATGAATCAATGCCGCGGCAAACACCGTGCGTTGCCGCATACCGTGGGAATAACTTTCGGTGAGCCGATTGAGAAACGGCCCGAGTTGAAAGCGTTCGGCTTCGCGATCGACCGCATTACGAACTTCCGTGGCGGAGAGGCCATAGAGTTCCGCGACGAATTCCAGGAATTCCCGCCCGGAAAGTTTTTCGTACAAATAAGGCTGATCGGGGACATAGCCGATGAGTCGGCTTGCTTCGCGAGGATTTTCGCTGACAACATATGGCCCGACGCGAACCTGCCCCTCGCTCGGCTTGAGTAGTCCTACGAGCATTTTGATCGAGGTGGTCTTTCCCGCACCGTTGTGACCCAACAGGGCTAGCAATTCCCCTTTGCCCAGCGTCAGATTCAAGCGATCAACGGCAACCCGATTGCCATAGGCGCGGGTGACGTCTTCGAAGCTGATCATGGGAGGAAGCGGCTCTGACACACTCACGATTATTATCGCCCGAGCAGTTCTGCTCAAGGATTCGTGGTGGCCGGGGAAAAGGGCGATCCCCCGTTGAGCATGTCGACCAAGGGAGTGGGAGACAAACGCTCCACTTTTTGATGCTTCGAGAACACAACCGGTTCCAGATCAACGATTTGGTCGAATAGTTCTTGACCAATCGCCGCGGATTGCTTGTCAGAAAGGCGATTGAAACGGAGGCGGGCAGTTCCCAAGAACACGTCGCGACGCAGCACGGTCCCTTCGGGCTCGACCCAAGAAACTGCCTGTAATCGCGCCTTGTCGGAAATGCCCGAGCCGATAATGCCGTGGTATTCCACCTTCAGCACACGACGGGACTCCTCTCCAAATTCAATCTGCTCTTCGCCGACCACTTCGGCATGGATCAATTCAGTCGGTTCACCGGGTGCGCGGAACGGGCTGTAGACTTCTTCCTGCCAATGGCGGCCGACATACATATAAGGAAGTCGGGCATCGGGAAACAACATTTCGTTGAGCGACTTGCTATCGGGCATGTAAATCGGCACTTCGTAAGGAAGCTGGCCCGAAATCACGTTGAGCCGCAAATAGGAATCTTTCACACGGCCCGAGAGCCGCAACACTGAAGGCATTTCGTTAAGCATCACCTTGCTATCAAAAGAAGCAAAGTTCCCGAGCGAATCGAATTCAACCCGCGAGATCACATCGAAAGACATTTCACCCAGGCTGGGCACGGCCATGCGCATCCAAGCGGGAGCGAGATCGATAATCGGCATCTCTTTGAGAGATATGCGGTTGTGTAGCTCGACGCTACCACCCGCCCCCGGTACGCGGACGCTGGCCGCTTTGCCGACATTCTTGCCTTCCCATTCGACATTCCACGCCACGGCTTGGCCGTTTTCGTAGGTTTCGATAGCAGGAGGTTGCCCATCTTGAAAGGTGGGTAGAATGCGATCCGTGAATAGCCAAGTCATGCTGCATAACCACAGCACAACCACAGCTAACACAAAAATCTTATTGGCCATGGGCGCGGCTCCAGGGTAAGGAAAGCCCAGTAGTTTGTTCCAAACTCAACACAACCTACACAACTCTAGGTCTGGCTGGCTCGGAAATTGGTTCACGATGGCCCGGGTCGAGCGGGGCAGCGCCACTTCTATTCCTGATCCGGCTTGCATTCTATCCGACTTCTCACGTAATTGCGACAGAATATCGCAAATTTACAAAACACAGTGAACAACTGTGAATTTTCTGCGTATAGCATCGACCATTGTGATATTTACTGGGATGCGGCTATGTTGGCCCATTTCTTGCATAGTTGGCTGAACCGACAGACGGTTCGCGCTGTCAACTCTTCCAGTATCTTGCGCTCTATGACCCGGAATCAGAATTTTGAATCCTAACTAGCTTCCCACAACTGTTAGGGTGTCTGGGTTATAACCTGGATGCAGCGACTGCACTTTGTTCGAAAATTAACCAAGTTTTAATGACACAAAGTCGTGCTGTCAGGAATTGCATTTCGATATTGGATCAGTTACGTTATTAACCAGCGCGGCCATGGATTGTTTCTGGACGAACAAGCTTTAACAGGAGGTAATCTATGCCAAGTGGTGCTTATTTCATTCGTAGTTGCCCTACTTGCGGCAGGTCCCTCGAAGTGCGGGTCGAATACCTCGGGAAGATGGTATCCTGCAAACATTGCTCGGCTCAGTTCGATACGAGCGATCCCCCTTATTTCTCTGACGGCGCGAGCGAATCGTCGCTCAATTTGCTAGCGCGTGCCGAAGAGCTTTTGCAAGCGGTGAAGGTTAACAAATCTGAAGAGAGCTGTTACGCACTCGATTAGGCTCTTCACGGATTAGGCAATTTTAATCAATTCGCCTTTGCGACCAATCTCGCTAGATCGTCGAAGAACCGTGGGTACGTTTTGGCAGTGCAGCCCGGATTTCGGATGACTACGCCGGGCTGTACTAACCCCGCAATCGCAAAACTCATCGCCATCCGGTGGTCGTTGTAGGTATCGATCGCAGCTGCACGCAGTGGTCCGGGCGCAATATCTAAGCCTTCGGCGTGTACGATAACGTTGGCACCAAGTTTTCTTAATTCCGTCGCCACGGCTGCGATGCGGTCCGTTTCTTTATGGCGGATGTGGCCCACATTACGAATCCGCGTGGTGCCTTCGGCAAACAGCGCCACCACCGCCAGCGTTTGCACGGTGTCACTGATGCCGTTCATATCGATGTCGATTCCCTGCAGCGGCATGCCGATCACCGTGATCGAATCCTTTTCGTGATGAACTTTGCAGCCCATTTGGGCCAGGCATTCCACGAAAGCAACGTCCCCTTGCAGACTTTCACGGCTCAAACCTTTGACCGTGACCTCACCGCCCGTGACCGCAGCAGCTGCCCAAAAGTAACTCGCCGCCGAGGCATCAGGCTCAATGTCATAATCAGTAGCGGTGTAGTTGCCGATGCTCGGAATCTCGATCTTGGCATAATCGCTTGCAGGAATGGTCTCAATACCAAACGATTGCATGACTCTCAGCGTCATCGCCACGTAAGGAATCGAAACGAGCGTGCCCGCGACATTCAAAGTCACTGGATTCTTGGCACACGGCGCTGCCATTAGCAGCCCACTTAGGAATTGACTCGAAATATCACCGCGTACCTCTGCCGAGCCGCCATCGAGGCCATCCGCGTGCACGACAACAGGGGGACAACCTTGGGCCCCATCACAAACGACCTTTGCCCCCAGCTGATTGAGTGCATCTACCAAATCGACAATCGGGCGCTCACGCATACGCTCGATTCCATCCAACCGATACTTGCCTTGTCCCAAGGTCACCAGCGCCGTGAGAAAGCGAATCGTCGTACCGCTATTGCCGACGAAAATATCAGCTGCATTGGCAGCTATTTTTCCTCCGCAGCCCTGCACGCGAAGTGTCTCGCCAGCATCGTTCACTTCAACATCGATCCCCAACTGCTTGAGCCCGGCGATCATCACATGGGTATCTTCGCTGTCGAGTGCCCCGGTGAGCAACGACTCACCCTGCGCAAGCGCGGCGCAAACTAGCGCGCGATTGGTGATGCTCTTAGACCCCGGGGGACGAACTTGGCCACGAATCGGCCCCGCGACAGGTTGTATCTCGATCTCAGCGGACATAAATCGGTGAATTAAGAAATCTTAGTGAAAATCGCCGCCCACGCGCGATTGGTCGTTTGATGCTCGGCGTGTATGCTTAGGACTAGAATATCGCGACTAACACTCTTCTGCCACCCGCAAGCCAATTCCGTCGACGCACTCCACCACACACCCTCGCGCTTCCCATGAAAAAAGTTTCTTCCGGCGGCGGCTGGCCAGCCATTTGGTACACGCTACGGAAAGGCCGCGAAGCAGGCGGGCTTTGGAAACTATGGAAGGCGATGCGTTCCAAAAACGCATGCAAGACCTGCGCACTCGGCATGGGTGGACAGCGCGGCGGTATGGTCAACGAGCAAGGGCACTTTCCCGAAGTCTGTAAGAAATCGCTGCAAGCCATGGTCGCCGACATGCAGGGGGCGATCAACACCGACTTCTGGCAACAGTACACCCCCGATGAGCTCAAACAATTCACCCCGCGCGAGTTGGAAAACTGCGGTCGACTGACGCAGCCTTTGCTCTACTCACCAGAGTTACGGCGTTATCAACCAATTTCTTGGGAAAGTGCCTATCAACGAATCGCCAGCAAATTACGCGAACTCTCGGCCGATGAGACCTTTTGGTATTTCAGTGGCCGCAGCAGCAACGAAGCTGGATTCTTGCTGCAGATGTTCGCGCGGCTCTACGGCACGAACAACGTCAACAATTGCAGCTTTTATTGCCATCAAGCCAGCGGCGTGGGGCTCACAAGCAGCACCGGCAGCGGCACGGCCACGATTGCGCTCGAGGATCTCGACGCAGCGGATTTGGTGTTTGTGATCGGCGGCAATCCGGCCAGCAATCATCCGCGGCTTATGCGCACCTTGATGGAAGTCCGTCGTCGTGGTGGGGAAGTGATCGTCATCAATCCCATCATCGAAACGGGCCTCGTCAATTTTCGCGTGCCGAGTGATTTGCGTTCGCTGTTTTTTGGAACCAAGATCGCCAGCCTTTATGTGCAGCCACACATTGGTGGGGATCTCGCGATGCTTACGGGCATTGCCAAACGGATCGTCGAACTGAATGCCCACCTGCCGAGCTTCTTGGAACAATACTGCAACAACTGGCCGGAACTCAATCAGAATCTCGCCGACACTTCTTGGGGTGAGATTATCTCGAAGTCGGGCGTCACGTTTGAAGAGATCGATGCGATCGCCCAGCGGTATTCGAAATCGCAAAACGCGGTTTTTAGTTGGACGATGGGCATCACGCACCATGTCCACGGCGTGCAAAACGTACAAGCCATTGCTAACTTGGCACTGCTGAGGGGGATGGTAGGTCGTCCCGGCGCAGGATTATTACCGATTCGCGGGCATTCCAACGTGCAGGGGATCGGTTCGGTTGGTGTCACTCCCAAGTTGAAAGATGCGATTTTTGACAGGTTGCAAACTCATTTTGGCGTGACGCTCCCCACGACGCCGGGACTCGACACGATGGGTTGTATGGAACAGGCCACGGCGGGCAAACTGAAGTTCGGTTTGTGCTTGGGTGGAAATCTGTACGGTTCCAATCCCGACGCCACATTCGCGCAAAAATCGCTTGAGAAGCTCGATATGCTCGTATATCTGAGCACAACTCTCAACACGGGCCATGCTTATGGCTTGGCACGCGAAACGATTATTCTGCCCGTGCTCGCGCGCGATGAAGAACCGCAAGCCACCACACAAGAGTCGATGTTCAATCTCGTGCGATTGAGCGACGGCGGCCCACGCCGCCACGCGGGCCCCAAAAGCGAAGTCGAAGTCATCGCCACAATCGCGCACAACATCGCCCAAGGCGAGCCCGCTTCAGCGGGCGGTGCAGCGGGCTGCGTAAACGCTGGTTTGAAATCCATCGATTGGAAATCCATGCGCAACACAGGCCGCATCCGCGAAGCTATCTCAGCCATTGTCCCCGGTTTCGACAAAATCAAAGACATCGACCGCACGAAAGAGGAATTCCAAATCGCCGGCCGCACGATCCACGAGCCCAGCTTTCCGACTCCCGATGGCAAGGCTGTGCTGCATACCCATGAATTACCAGAACTTTATGGGGCTATCCCTGGCGAACTGCGCCTCATGACGATTCGTAGTGAAGGGCAGTTCAATACCGTCGTGTATGAGGATTACGATCTCTATCGCGGCGTGCCCGATCGTCGAGTTATTTTGCTTCACCCCGATGATGTTACGGTATTCGGACTGGACGAATCAACAACGGTGTCTGTCCACGGACCAGCAGGCTTGATGAGCGGTGTGCGTATTCATGGCTTCCCCCAAATCAAACCAGGCAACGCGGCCATGTACTATCCCGAATGCAATGTCCTGGTCAGTCGTCATCTCGACCCCGATAGCAAAACCCCTGCTTTTAAGTGCGTGGTGGTAACATTAACTCCTGAAACAACACCTGTGGCCGTGTAGATTTTCGATTGCCCGCGTTCTATCCGCGAGAGATAATCAAATTATGAATACGTCTGTCCCCCACCTTCTGGAAGCGGCCCTCACTTTGACCGAAAGTGATCGCGCTCATCTTGCCTATCAGTTGCTTAGCAGCCTCCCCATGCCCGGACTGTCCTGCGAAGACGCAGGATTTGCTGCTGAAGTTGAACGACGAATCACTGAGTTTGAGGCGGGACATGTATCGGCCTCAAGCCTCGATGATGTGACCTTGCGAGTCCAGGGTGCTTTGGCAAGCAGGAAGTCTCGATGAAGCCGCAAGTTTTGCCCGTTGCCGAGGCAGAGCTTTTGCAGGCTGTACTATGGTATGAAAATCAACGTGAAGGACTTGGGGAAGAATTTTATGATCAAGTCCTTCATGCGATGGAAGAGATTGGTAAAAATCCACAGCGATTTTCCATCTATGAAGGATCGCTGAATTCTCGCCAACTACGACGTGCCATTGTCGATCGTTTTCCTTACGTTGTAATTTATGACTTAAGAGCCGATTATGTTCTGATTGTCGCCATTGCCCATACAAGTCGGCAGCCTGATTATTGGCTGCAACGATGACCCACGCGGTACTAAATTGATTCACGTATTCATTGCAGGCTCGAATATCATATGAACTGCCAAATTGCCACATTATTTGTTGCCATGGTTCTCATCACGGGACTTCATGCCACCAGTTCCGCCCAAGACAATACTGCCGCGGCGCGGGATTTCATCAAGCATTACGAAGAGACCGTCGTCCCCATCGAAATCGCTCTCAGCCGCGCGTGGTGGGATGCCAACACCACCGGCAGTGACGAAGCGTTTGCGTCTAAGGAAGCTCTCGACAAGCAACTAAACGAGCTGCTGGCTTCGAAGGAAGATTTCGCCAAGCTCAAGCTGATTAAGGCAGCGCAGATCGATGATCCTCAAGTGGCCCGCCAAATCGAGCTGCTTTATCTGTTGTACCTAGGCAAACAAGTCGACATCAAGCTGCTCAACCGCATGTCGTCGAAGTCCAACGAGATTGAAAAAACGTTCAACACCTTCCGCGCGCCGGTTGGCGACAAGTCGCTCACTGACAGCCAGGTTCGCGAAGTGCTGCTCAAAAGTCAGGATTCCGCCGAGCGGCAGGCCGTGTGGGAAGGCTACAAGCTGGTCGGTGAAAAAGTTGCCGAGGATTTGCGCGAGCTCGTCAAGATGCGCAATCAGGCGGCGCAGCAACTAGGGTTCAAGAATTATCATGTGATGCAGCTGGCGATCAACGAGCAAGATCCCGCTCAAGTGTTGGCGCTTTTTGACGAACTCGATGAGCTCACGCGCGAACCTTATGCCAATGCGAAGCAGGAAATTGATGCCTCGCTGGCTGTGTATAGCAATATCCCCGTGGATGAGTTGCAGCCCTGGCATTATCACGACCCATTCTTTCAAGAGCCTCCCGCCGTCTATGAGGTTGACCTCAGCGGACCCTTTGCGCAGGCCGATATTCTCCAAATCAGCCGCGAGTTCTATCAAGGCATTGGCTTGCCGATCGACGATGTGATCGAGCGGAGCGATCTCTACGAAAAGCCGGGCAAGAGCCCGCACGCCTTTTGCACCGACATCGACCGCGAAGGAGACGTGCGCGTACTGGCCAATATCGTTCCCAACGAATATTGGATGGGAACGATGCTGCATGAGTTGGGCCATTCGGTTTACACGAGTAAGTACATCCCCAGCACGCTCCCTTACTTGCTGCGGGTGAATTCGCACATTCTCACCACCGAAGGGGTGGCCATGATGTTCGAGCGTTTCGCCACGAGTGCCGACTGGCTCAAAGCCTATGGTGTGAAAGTAGACGACCCCGCGGCCTACACCGCCGCGAGCCATCGCATGCGACGCGACAAGTTGTTGATCTTCTCGCGTTGGTGTCAGGTGATGTACCGCTTTGAAATGGCCATGTATGAAAATCCCGATCAAGACTTGAACAAACTATGGTGGGATCTGGTCGAGCAGTATCAACTCGTGAAGCGACCCAAGGATCGCAATGCACCCGATTTTGCAAGCAAGATTCACATCGTCACGGCCCCCGCATATTACCACAACTACATGATGGGCGAACTGTTTGCCTGCCAAGTCCACGAAGCGATTGCCAAAGAATTGAAACTTCCCGGCGATCCGGCCCAAGCCATCTACACACGCGACCCACGTGTCGGCGAGTTCATGCAGGCAAAAGTCTTCGATCCCGGCGTGATGCTTCCCTGGAACGAGCTCACCAAGCATGCCACCGGCGAGGAACTCAATGCCAAAGCCTTTGCGGCGGAATTCGGTGAGTAAGCAATTCGTTAAGCAGTTCCCGTTTAGGATGAATCTTGCTGGCAAAGACTTGCTTGCTGGCAACGCTCAACTTACGCTAAGAGTTTAGTTCGCTGCGGAATGTAAAATTCTGTACACTCATCCTCTTTGAATTACGCTTCCCCAAGGCATGGCCATGAAACGATTTGTGAGCCTATTCATCGCTGGCTCGTTGTTGGCAGGATGTCTCTGCATCCGGCCCTTGATTTCCGTGGCACAGCAACCCGTCGGTGACAGTCCTCATCCGTCGACCACTACTGGGGAAATGGATGCCGCGCGAGAACAGATTTGGAACAGCCCCGAGATGCTCGAAGCGCGGGCTCACATGGAGTTGACGTTCCAAAGGTCCGCCCAGATTACTGACGAGCAAGCCGCTCAGTATATGGCCGACCTGAAAGCGATGTCTCCCGAGCAAATGCAAACTTGGCTGCTTCAACATCAAGCTCAACGCGCCCAGGTGCAGCAGGAAGAAGCCCGCTGGTCGAATCTGCGGCGGGACGCCTCACGGGGAAATTTGCCCGCGCAAAATGTCGGCGGCTTTCGCAATCCCGTGGCAACGCGCAGCAATGTCTCGTCGGGGCGGCCCGTGACGAGCCCTCCGATTCGGCAACCCCAACAGCCGGTCCAAAAGCCGTTTTCCGACCCCCAGTACGCTCGAGCGCTGAAACCCCTCGTTTCAAGTCGAGACGTGGCTCGCGCGGAAATCCTGCGCAGTTTTAGCCCGTGGTTCGTCTATTAAAATTGCGCTACGATTTGACCCATTAAACAAAGCAGACGTTTCAAATATGAACTCTCATCGCTTATCCCGTATTCTTGGCCTGATGCTCAGCGCCTTAATGCTGTTAGGCACAGCACACGCCCAGGAAATTCGCCAGCCGCTTCCCAATGGCTCGAGCAATGCGGCCTTGCACTATCAACGGGCGATTTTGTTTCTCGATAACGTCGATCCTGAGTTGAGAAAACTGCTCGACGAACCGCTATGGAAGCTTGTCACACCCGACATGACAAGCGATCAACAAAACAAAATCTCGCAGCTTCTTTTCCAGGGTCGCCATGCCTTGCGAGCGGGGATGATTGGCACGCAACAGAACGCGGCGGATTTTGGTACCGATTTGCGCGCCTACGGTTCGGCCATTCTTTTGCCACACGTGGAATCGCTGGGGCAATTGGCCAAGCTGATCGCCCTTTACGGCATGCAGCAGCAGGGAAATGAACAGTGGGCTGACGCCGCGGAAACGTATCTTAGCGTCGTGCGGATGGGACGGCATCTCACCGAGCAGCCTACACTGGGGGAATCCGCCAAAGGAATTCGCATTCTCGAGACAGGCTATTACAGCATCGTCACCTGGGCCACTCATTGCCCGGATCATAAACTGACTGCCTCAGCGCGGCTGTCGCTGTTGGCAGCCAACTCCGCATCGGTATCGCCGCTCAACGCGATTAACACCGAAGCCGCGATCGTGGATTTGCGGATCACTCAACTCCAAGGAGCTTATCCGAACGGCAACTGGCCAGAAATTTTGCTGGCTACGATTACCGATGTGCCAGAAGCCGAAGACGTTGCCGATTGGCAAGAGTTCGCCAAATCGCAGGCCATCAAACACGGCGTGCCGGACTCGGTTTTCACGAGCGCCGAAGAGTTCGACAAATTCGCTGATCACATGCGAGAAGTCAACAGGCAATATTATGCACGAACGCTCGCGGCGTTGGCTTTGCCACCACAACAAGCCATTCTCACAGGACAAAAAGTCCATACGGAATTCGCCGATCAGTTATTGCGAATAGGAAATGCTGAAACGCTCAGCCCTGGCCAGATCGCTGCATTCTATGCGACCCACGAAGCCGCTTTTCGGCTCTTGAATGTGACGCTTGCCGTTTGCGCTCAACGAGAGGGAGAACTCTTCTCGCCCGATCTCACAAAAGTCGCCGCCACCTTTGGCGGGAAGTTACCCATAAATCCCATCGACGGCAAAGCCGCTCAGTATCAAGTGAGCAGCGACCGCAACGGTTTTCGTATTTCGTTCCCTGCCATCAAGATTGGCGAAATCGAAGTTCCTCAAGTCGCGTTTGATTACAACTTCGCCCAAAAAACAAAGAAGACAAACCGCTAATGCACGCTAATCTGCGCTAATGAATTATTAGCGACCATTAGCGTAGATTAGCGGTTTACTTTGTTATCCTGGCGTGTCGAGATAAGGGTCTTGGCCCATGGCCCGCTGAATTTTTTGCCGTTCCTTTTCGTGATAGAGCATAATTTTGCGATCACGAAAGTGCCGTCGTTCCACCCGGCGCTGGGCTTTGTGAAAAATTTGCTCCATCGACTTGAGCGCTCCCTGTGAGCGCAGGCCCAATTCACGCAGTCGCGTTGCTTTCTTGGGACCGTAACCAAGGAGCAAAATCTCGTCGTCGAGCGCGAGAAACTGGCGGTACGAACCAGGATCCCCCTGGCGACCGCAGCGGCCAATCAACTGGCGGTCGATTCGCTTGGCTTCGTGGAGTTCCGTGCAAATGACGTGAATGCCGCCAAGCTCATGCACCCCCGGCCCCAATCGAATATCCGTTCCACGCCCCGCCATGTTCGTGGCCACGGTGACTTTGCCTTCTTGCCCGGCAGCTGCGACGATTTCGGCTTCACGTGCGACGTGTTTTGCATTGAGTACAACCGGTTCGATACCGCGTTCAGCGAGCATATTGGCTAGGTGCTCGCTCTTATCAATCGAGCGTGTGCCGATGAGAACCGGCCGGCCTTTTTGATGTTCGGCGATCGCATCTTCAACGACCCCCAACCACTTTTGGTCGATCGTGCCGTAAACCTGCGTCGGCAACTGCTTGCGGATAGGGGGGCGATTTGTCGGAATCGATTCCACTTTCACACGGTAGATTTTTTTCAGTTCGCCGCGGCTCGTTGAGGCCGTGCCAGTCATCCCGCCCAGGCGTTCGTAACGCAGAAACAAATCTTGGATCGTGATCCGAGCCGCCTGATTCGTGGCGAACGTGATTTCGACCCCTTCCTTGGCTTCGACCGCTTGATGAATCCCAGCGCGCCACTTACGCCCCTCGGCCATGCGGCCCGTGAACTCGTCGACGATCACGATTTCACCGTCGCGCACCACGTACTGACGATTGAGAAACATCTCGCGATCGACTTTGATCGCCCGCTGGATGTATTCGTAAATCGATGACAAGGGCAAACGATCCATCGCAGTCGGCTTGGGCAGCATCCGCACGAGCTGTCGCCCGGCGAGCGAAAGTTCGACTGTTTTGTCGTCATGATCATAAACGTAGTGTTCGTCTTCAATAAAATCGGTCTGCCGCTCGGCAGCCCAGCGATAGGCTTCGGTCGCGATTTTTTCGTCTTCACCTGGAAGAGCACTAATAATGAGCGGTGTGCGAGCTTCGTCGATCAGAATGCTGTCGGCTTCGTCCACCAGCATGAAATGCAATCCACGCTGCACGGGTTGATCGCCAGCGGCATCGCCCACCGTGCCGAGCATTTTGCCGAACAAATCTTGATTGCCTTCACCTTGCGACCGCATGAGCAACCGATCGCGGAGAAAATCGAAGCCCATTTCGTTGGCCGTGCCGTAGGTCACGTCGCAGGTATAGGCCTTGCGGCGTTCAGGCTGCGGTTGCTGGCCTTGAATCACTCCCACGGTCATACCCAACGCGGAATAGAGTGGTGTCATCGATTCAGCGTCACGTCGGGCCAGATAATCATTAACGGTTGCCAGATGAGATCCTTTGCCCTCAAGCGCCGCCAGATACATCGGCAATGTCGCGGTAAGCGTTTTGCCTTCGCCAGTCTGCATTTCGATGATCGAACGATGATGAACGGCCGCCCCACCCAGAATCTGCACGTCGAAATGCCGCATATTCATTTTGCGGCGACCTGCTTCACGCACGAGGGCAAACGCCTCGACGAGTAGCTTATCGAGCGATTCGCCACTCCGGACACGATACCGCAATCCCAAGCTGGTTTTGCGCAGGTCGTAGTCGCTGAGCTGCTGCATCTGCGGCTCCAGGGCGTTGACCAGCGGGACATAACTCGCGCAGCGGGCAAGATGATCTCCAAGCTTGGCTCGGATGGTGCAACTCAAACCACTGGGAATTTTCGACACGCTTGACTACCGCGAGATGTCTGGAGCAGAGAAAGAGAATAAGTCCCTCTGAATGATTCCATCATACCGGGACACGCGCGGTTGGAGAATGACTTACCGTTGCCGTTGAATCCCTTGCACCGTGTCGGAGGGCACGAACGTGCCGTCGCCGTTGTCGTGAGGTTCCATGAATCCTTGGATCAGCAAGAACTCACCGGGCTGCAATCCGCCGAGAATTTCGGGATTGCTAATCACCGCCACACCGCCGTAGTGATCGGGGGTCCCTTGCAGCGGAATATAGCGGACGCCCCAGTAGCCGGTTTGTGGATAGTATTGCAACTGCCCCCGGAGCGTGGCGTAGGAACCGTCAAAGCCAAAACGGGCCGGATCTTCCTGAGGTGTGCCAGGAGCTTGCGCGGGAATTGGTTCAACTGTAGCTGCTGCCGTTGCTTGTTGCGAACTCCCTTGCGGACGGAAACCATCACTCGCTGCCGCGGGGGTTGGCGTCGCCGTGTATTGGGCTGGTTGAACCGTGTTGGGGAAGCCTTGAGTTTCAATCGCAGGAGGCGAGTAAACAAACGGCGTACTCGTACCCATTTGCTGATTCGCCGCGACTTGCAGGATGTCATTCGGATTGCTGTTGGGCACTGATGCGAATCGCATGCTCTGATCGTCGGGATTGATTCGCACGACAGAGTTTTCCGTGCCCGTGGGGGCAGGGGTGTAACTTGTGGCTGGTGGTGCGCCATAAGGGTTGGCAGCGGGTTGATTCCAACCGCCGGGCGGGGTGACGGGCGCGCTTTGCAAAGGCTGTGTTTGTGGCGGAGGCGTCACCGAAGGAATCACGGTGCTTGCCGGGGCAAAAGTCGTTGCTGGTGCTCCCCCAGGAACGACTGCAGGGGCGCTGGCCATACCGGGATCACCAGGGTAATAAGGTTGAGCCGTCCCCGGCGCGAGAGTGCGCGTGGCTGGTGGTGGAACGCGATCAGCAGACGCGAAAGGGTTCGTGAGCGGCGTCGACTGAGAGCGACAGCCGCCTATCACGCAAAGCATTATGATTGCGATGACCCACCGCATCGGTAGATTCCTTTCCACCGCCTGGAGCGAAAAACAAAGCCACGTCTGGCTACGGTGCGAATGTTAACTAACTTGCCGATTGTGTCCAGACGGATTTGCCAGCTTTGCGAGACACCTGCTAAGAACTTGCCCAATTTGTTACGATCTTCAGCACAAGCCTCGAAAAAATTGCGGTAACGCAGACCCTTGAGGCAAATAGGCAAAATAGGCAGAGCACGAATCTGCTTCGCGATGCATTACTGGAGTGTGCGTGGCAGATAGCGAAAGTAACACACCAACTGAAAGCCCTCGGCTCTACGGCTATTGGACGGCCCATTTTGTCGTCGTGGCCAGCATGATCGGCGCGGGGATTCTCTCCACGTCGGGATATATCTTGCGCGACACAGGCAATCCCGCAGCTATGCTAGCGCTTTGGATTGTCGGCGGCGCAATGGCCTTGGCCGGAGCGGTGACAGTCGCCGAATTGGCCACGACCTTTCCGCGCGTGGGTGGCGACTATGTATTCGTCCGCGAAGGTTTTGGTCCCGCAACAGGCTTCGTCGCCGGTTGGGCCACCTTCTTCCTGGGATTCGTTGCCCCCACGGCAGTCATCGCCAGATTGGCGGGGTCCTATCTCATCGATCCGTATGAAACTTTCCTCAGAGAGCAGGGGCTCAACTTCATAGCAGATTACGGCCCGCAATCCGTTGCTGCCATGATCATCATCTGTAGCTCGATCGCCCACGTGTTGGGTCATCGCCAGAGCGCAACATTTCAAACGATCTCAACGATCAGCAAGCTGCTTGTGCTCGCGCTCTTGTGTCTCGCCGGATTGTTTTCCAGCCACGCTCATTGGGAATACTTGCAGCAAAGCAGTTGGCCACCAAGGGATCAATGGTCGCTGCTCGCCACCGATTTGATTTACGTCTGCTATGCCTATTCGGGCTGGAATGGGGCCGGCTATCTCGCGGGTGAAATCAAGAATCCCACCAAATTGTTACCACGCTCTTTGATCGGAGGCACGGTGACGGTGATTGTCATCTATCTGGCATTGAATCTAACATACGCCATCGCCTTAGACCCACAAGCTATGCAGCAGCTGCCCGTGGATAAGGTCGAGAACGTCGCCGAAATGGCGATGCAGCAATTATTTGGAACCACCGCCGCGACTCTCGGCGCGATGCTGTTGGGATTGGGACTGATCGCTTCGGTCAGTGCTTACATGATGATCGGTCCGCGTGTTGCGTTAGCCATGGCCTATGACGGTGCGTTCCTTCCGTTCGCTGGCTATTTGCACCCCACGCGGCAAACGCCTGTCGCGGCGATCTTTCTACAAGGTTTGCTGGCCTGCGTGCTCGTGTGGTCGGGCAGCTTTTTACAACTTTTGGATTATGTCGCCGTGGGGCTCTCGGCCGTGTCGGGGTTGATGATCGCCAGTATCTTTCCCATCCGGTGGCGTGAATTGGATCGACCCTACCGGATGCCGTTCTACCCACTGCCGCCTATCTTGTATCTGGTGCTTGTCACTTGGACCATCGCCAACACCCTGATGCAGCCCGACCGTCGCGTGCCCGCGCTCTTAAGTTTGGCCACAATGGCCCTCGGTGTTGCATTTGCCAGGCGCATAAAAAAAGCTCGCCCCCAACAATAAGGGCGAGCTTCTCGTTTTATGCAAATGTTATTTCGACGACGCCGTGTGCATCACATCCGTATCTACAAATGGATTCATCACCACCAACGGTGCCGGGGCGTTTGAGGCCTTCGTGACTTTGTCTTCTTCAGCCGCCGGCATTTCGACGGACGTTTGCTCGACGTAGGGATTCACGATTTCCTGAGCCGAGACCGTTTCCACGACTTCAGGTGTCATCGTTCCGGGCGGATAGGCAAACGGGCTGTAACCGTAGCTACGTGGAACCGGAGCACTGTAATACACCGGCGGGAAGGCTGCGTAATAGGGCACCTTCTGAGCCAGCACGGAATACAACCGACCGATGTCCCAGTAACCACCCATACCAAAACCGCCCATGCCGCCACAGGCACCGCCGCATTGGGCGTTTGCTTCACCGGCTACCAAGCCGCACAACAGGGCCACCGCCAACAAACCGCTTCTCTTGATCATCGCCGCAAACCTCAGAGGTGAATTAATCACGCTAGAAAATAGCCATCACAACCGCTATCTCCAGAATAATTGCTCGCCAAGGTATTGCAAATTCAGGCCATTTTCAGCACAAAACGGGCCTGCAAACGAATTACCAAATCTTGATCCGCTCGGCCGGGGCCCGGTAGAGCTCGTCCCCAGGCTTCACGTCAAACGCATCGTAGAACGCGTCGAAGTTCGAGACCGGGCCATTCGAACGATACATCGACGGCGAATGGGGGTCGGTCAGCAAGCGATTGACCATCTCGGCATCGCGATATTTGCGCTGCCAACTCTGACCCCAACCCAGAAAGAAGCGCTGATCGCCGGTCCAACCGTCGATCACGGGAGCTTCCTTGCCGTCGAGCGCGATGTTGTAAGCCTTATGGGCAATAGACATCCCCGACAAGTCGGCGATGTTCTCGCCCAAGGTGAGCTCGCCGTTCACGGTCTTATCGGGCAGTGGTGAATACTTGCTGAATTGATCCACCAACTTGGCCGTCTGCTTGTGAAAAGCCTCGCGGTCTTCGTCGGTCCACCAATCGTTGAGATTCCCGTCTCCATCGTACTTGCTTCCCTGATCGTCGAAAGCATGGCTGATTTCGTGGCCAATGATCGCCCCGATGCTGCCGTAGTTGACTGCATCATCCGCCGTGACGTCGAAAAACGGCGGCTGCAAAATCCCCGCGGGGAAGACGATCTCGTTCTGTCCTGGATTGTAGTAAGCATTGACCGTGTGTGGTGTCATGTACCACTCGGAACGATCCACTGGCTTACCAAGCTTATCGACCATCCGCTTGTACTCGACCTTAGCGGAGCGCATCAGATTGCCCAACAGATCGTTGGGATCAACCACCAACGTCGAATAATCGCGCCATTTGTCGGTGTAGCCAATCTTGGTTGTAATCTTCGAAAGTTTTTCCTCGGCCCGCTGTTTGGTGGCATCGGTCATCCACTCAAGCCCCATGATGCTTTCTTTATAAGCCTGCATCAGGTTGCCGACGAGCTCGTCCATCCGCGCCTTGGCTTCGTGCGGAAAGTGTTCTTTCACATAAATTTGGCCCACGGCATCACCCAGTGCGCCAAAGCCCCGCTTACCTGCCAGCGCTTCGACGGCCCGCTTCCAACGGGGTTGGAGTTCGGGCACGCCCGCGAGCTGCTTGCCATACAGATCGAACTGGGCATCGACGTACTCGGCCGGCATGCCGCTGGCGAAGCTGTCGATCAATTGATAGCGCAAATACTGCTTCCAAGTCTCGAGCGGCGTCTCCGTCACAAGCCCATCAAGCTCTTCAAAGAAGCTGGGGGTCACCACGTTCAACTCTTCGAGATCAACAACCTCTGCCCCATCGAAATATTTATCCCACGGGATGCTCGGCGAGAGCTTCTTCAGATCGTCCACCGACTGCTTGTTGTAACGCTTGTGCGCATCGCGAAGCTCGGTCCGAGTCCATTGCAACTTGGCCAACTTGGATTCCAAATCCAAAATCGTTTGGCCGATTTTGTCGTCGTGAGGAAGTTCGCTCAGCTCAAACACTTTGTTGACATATTTGACGAGTGCTTCCCGAGCGGCCTTGTAGTCGGCCGTGTCTTCCAGATAGTAATCGCGATCGGGAAGCGAGGTCCCCGATTGAATGATTGCCAGCAAATATTGCGACGAATCTTTGTCGTCCTGATCGACGTAAATCCCAATTGGCGAATCAACGCCGATCGTTGCCAAATAGCCAAAGTGCTTGATCAGATCGTCGTGGCTCTTGAGTTGATCGATCGCGTCGAGTTGCACCTTGAGGGCTGAAATTCCCTGATTCTCGATTTCTTCTTCGTCCATATAGCTCAAATAGAAATCGCCGATCTGCTGCTCGATGCTCCCCTCGGGATAATCGCCCTCGTTCAGGCGGTCGCAAATCTCGCGAATCGCGATTTGTGCCTCGTCCTCCAGCACGCTAAATGAGCCGAAGTTCGATTTGTCCGCCGGAATCGGCGTGTGCTTGAGCCAATTGCCGTTTACGTGCAAAAACAAATTGTCCTGCACGCGGATGCTTGGATCGACGTATTTCTTATCAATGCCGGAACGCAATTCCGCGGCAATCAGTTGGCAGGGGAACAGCAGGACGCACATCAAAAGCAGAACAAACCGCATCGTTCAATTTCTCCGGGACAGCTAGCCAATTAAGGGAATGAGTAAGTCTAGACAATTGAACCCAGACGGGCGAGACCGGTCGGCTCGTGAGTGGCGGCGGAGGCTGCTAGAATTGTGCCATGCCGCAACTCGACGTGACCACTTTATTGAGACAACGTGCCCAGGATTTGGGATTCGCGCTCTGCGGCATTTGCCCAAGCCGCTCGCCCGTGGGTGCCTCGCGGCTCGATGAATGGCTCGCCGCCGGGTACGCGGGACAGATGCAGTACATCGCCGACCGCCGCGAGGCTTACAACGATCCGCAGCACGTTTTACCGGGCGTACGGAGCATTGTCATGCTGGGAATACTATACGCCACGAGCGACCCAACACCGACGGATTCGACCTCGGGTCGCGTAGCCCGCTACGCCTGGGGCAATGCTGACTACCATGATCTCATTCGTGATCGATTACACAGTCTGGCCGATTTTTTACGCGAGCTTGTGCCCGCTGCCAACACACGCGGCGTGGTGGATACGGCTCCCCTTATGGAACGTGAATTCGCTCAGCTGGCCGGCCTTGGTTGGGTCGGCAAGAACACGCTGCTTCTTTCCAAACATGCCGGCAGTTATTTTTTTCTCGCCGCCTTGCTCACTAACGTCGAACTGGAGTACGACACCCCGTTCGTGGCCGATCATTGCGGCACATGCACGGCTTGTCTCGATGCCTGCCCCACGCAAGCGTTTCCGCAACCGTACGTGCTCGATGCTTCGCGGTGCATCAGTTATCTCACGATAGAAATGCACGATGCAGTGCCACTAGAACTTCGCGAAGGCATGCAAGATTGGGTTTTCGGTTGTGATGTATGTCAGGAAGTATGTCCGTGGAATCGCGGCGCGCCGAAATCGACGGAACCATCGTTCCAGCCGCAAGCTGATCTCAATCCAATCAATCTTGTGGAACTATTCGATCTGGATGAAGCCGCCTTCCGCGCGCGTTTTCGTCACACACCGTTATGGCGTGCCCATCGACGCGGGCTCTTGCGCAGCGCCGCCATCGCACTCGGCAACCACGGCGATCCGCAAGCGCTGCCCGCACTTAAAAAGGCCATGAGTGATCCCGAGCCAGTGGTTCGCGAAGCCGCCGAGTGGGCAATCGTGCGAATTAATGCTTGTTCCTAGCCGGACCTCCACGCGGTCCGGGGCTGTTGACGATTCCCACTCCCCATCGACAATAAAGAACATGCTCCACCCCATCCCGCAAACATTGCCAATCGGCCCGATCACGCTCGACTTTCCCGTCGTGCAAGCGGCACTCAGTGGCTACAGCGATACGGCGATGCGGTTGATCGCTCGCCGCTTGGGCGCGCCCTATACGTTGTGCGAAGTTTTGCTCGATCAATTCATCTTGCAAGTTCGCAAGCGCTCGCGGACCCACCATATCATGCACGTTGACGACGAAGAGCATCCCGTCGCCGGGCAACTCATGGGAGCTGATCCCAGCCAGTTCGGTCCGGCGGCCCAGCGTCTCGTCGAACAGGGCTTCGATGTGATCGACATCAACTTTGGCTGCCCAGTGAAAAAAGTCTTAGGTCGCTGCCGGGGTGGTTTTCATTTGAGCCAACCCGCCGTGGCCATCGAAATCATCGAGCGTGTTCGCGCGGCTGTTCCCGCTCACGTTCCCGTAACTCTGAAGATGCGCCGCGGCATCGACGACACCGCCGAAAGCCGCGATAACTTTTACACGATCTTCGATAAGGCCTACGAACTCGGTGTGACCGCGATCACGGTGCATGGCCGCACGGTCCAGCAGCGGTACGAGGGTCCCTCGCGGTGGGAATTCTTGCGCGAATTGAAAGAGTACGCCGGCAACCGAGTCATCCTCGGCAGCGGCGATCTCTTCGATGCCCAAGCTTGCATCGACATGCTCCGCTACACGGGAGTCGATGGCGTGACGGTCGCCCGTGGTGCGATTGGCAATCCTTGGGTCTTTCAACAAACTCGGGCTCTCGCGGCAGGTTTGCCACTCCCCGCTCCGCCGACGCTGTTCGAGCAACGCGACGTGATCGCCGAGCATTACCGGCTTGCCGAGGAACTTTATGGCCCTGAGCGTTGTCTGCCAAACATGCGTAAGTTCGGCATCAAATATTCGCGACTCCATCCGCAGGGCGAGCTCGTCCGCGCTGATTTCTGTAAAGTGAAACAACCAGGAAGTTGGCGCTCGGTATTATCCAAGTGGTACAGCATCGATGGCCCAGGTCTGCATCCTGTCGTGGAAGAGCCGAATCCGCTCTCGACAAGTTGCGCTCCGTCACTAACTTGAAGAGTGATTTAAACGCTAAGATCGCTGAGTGGCAGAGGACCGCAAAGTCAAACATCTCTGCGAACCTTGGTGTCTTGGCGACCTCTGCGTTTAAGTTTACCGCCAAATCTTTGGCACCCAGCCACGCAACCGGCCACCGGGCTTTGTCTTTGATTCGTCGGTTTCCTGTGCTTCCGGCTGTTTGGCAATTGCCGACGGCACGCGTTCTAGAGGCGGCACATATTCGACAAGGTAACGCGACCAATATTCGTTCAATAGTCGCAGGCAATCGACCACCTGATCATCTTCCAGGGCCGTCTTCGCTGCGAACACCCGTTTGACGAGCTCGCTGCGGCGGGAATCGTCAAAACGCAAATCGCACAATGCCACATCATCGATCAGTACGTTCGCCTGTCCCACGATGTGGAACTGCACACGGATTTGATTCGCATCCCCCACCGGTAGATCGCTCACCAGCATTTCCAGTGGTTTCCATTGGTTCTCCAGCGCGGGGGCATCAAAGGTCTGCACGCGGCGATAGGTTTGGCCGTTGTCTTCCGTCTCGATGGCTATCGCCAGCCGAGCATCTCCGGAAATTTCCTCGGCACGCACTTGAGCGTTTACGACTAACATGCCGGTTTCGGGCAGCGGGAATAAATGACTTTGCACCGCCACGCCCACGGCGTCCTCGCTCTTGAGTCGTACGGAACGAGCACCACTCCGCATCGCGGTTGTTTCCAATTCGACGGAACCTTTTTCACCCTTGCGCGGTTGCCAGCCGAAAATGCGGCTCGCCGTGTCGTCCAATTCAAAACCAGGATTCTGCAACTGCGGATAATCGCGAGCGATGTTGAGATTGCCCGTGCGGTTTTCAATGTCTTGAATCCGTCGCTGCAAATATTCTCGTGCTACGGCATCGGAGCTAACTTTGGCTTCGCCGGCACGGACACTAGCGTTATCAAACCGCCAAACGTGCAAACCGTAAGGCGCCAACGCCAAGGGCCAGTTTGATCGACCGGTCGTAAGCTTCCCTGAGAACTTAGCAGTCTCCGTTGATGCTTCATCGCGGCGGCCTAGCTCTTGCCAAGCTGTTTCCGCAGGTGCATCCAATTCGAGCGTCCCCAACACGGGCCAGGGGGATTCGTTCACGCACAACAAGAATGTTTCGTTCTCCGCACGACGAAGCTGCATCACAAGCGGCTGCTTGCGCATCGTGCGCGATTCCGTTCCTTGCGACGGAAGTTCAGCGAGCGACTGCAGATAGTCGCGGTGCTCGGAATCGATCACCATCGGCAAGTACTCACCCCCTTCGACAATCGTGCCTAGCTCGCCGTTGACCAGCGAACGCAGGATCGGCTTTTGATTCAGCGAGCTTGTCGGCATGGATTGCTCGGCCAAGATCAAAAACGTGCGATCCTTGGTATAAGGACTGCGATCGTCAAACGATGCCAGTCGAGTCTGCCGCGACGGATGAAACACCATCTCATGCGATAAACTGTTTCCGCCGGCAGTCACATCGTGCAGCACGAGGTCGGCGACTTGCTCTTGAACGTGATTTCGCGAGCTGAGTCGACTTGTATTAGTAATCTCGAGCCCTTCAATCGCTGCCAGCTTAGCCAGATCGATGCCCCGTTCGGCAAGGGCTTCTGAGTTGCGGCTAGGATTCGTCACATACCGCCGCGCCACTTGGGCAAGCGCCTGATCGGCAAACAGATTTTCGGTTGTTAGCACGAGTTTCATGTCAGGCCGTTGAGCACGGAGTTGCTTCGCAAGTTTGGCATAAAACTGCGTGACTTGCTCAACTCTCCATTCAATCCACGCTTGTCGGTGTCCTCCTGCAAGTGCGGCAGCAACCGTTTCCTGCGGAAGCTCAATGCCGGTGTCGGCACTGAACGCAGCTAAGACTTTGTCGTTCATCGCCACATCCAGCGGGCCAAGCATGCCGTAACCTCGGCTATCTAGCTGCAACGCAATCCCGGTAAAGGATGCGTGCCGGCTGTAGCGGCGGGCGACCTCCATCACCACGGCTTCCAATTCATGCTGCACGCGCACATCGAGCAGATTGTAGTTGGCTTTGCCACCAGCATCGTTCGTGACAGTCAGCCGCGGCAAGGGTGCGGTCAATTGAATCGCGGGGAGCACTCGTACTTCTTCGCGATCGCAAACTCGCAGCAGCATTTCCAACACGTCTTTGCGTACGGGGTCTTGCCCACACGCCGCCAACAAGCCCGTATCGAAACGCGGAGAGGGCTGCAGCATGCTACTAGGATAGATGGCACTGCCGTCGGCGGCCACCGAGAGCATCAAGCTGTTGTAGCCCGACAATTTCAAATGCTGTGTGAGACGCCGGGCCCCATCAAGAAAGGTCGACCAACTTTGCACGCTAATGCCACTCGCCGGATCGATGACTTCCGCTGCACCCATGTTTTGTGCGAACTGCGGTTTGGCGATATACCCCGCCACCATGCGGCCATCGGAGGTTGAAGGCGTTTTAGTAACCGAGGCACTAGCCGCATCATCGTGCCGCGATAAGGTAATCTTTCCAAACACGCCCCGCTGCGTCGCGTGCCGATTTACAATCAACAGTTGGGGGCTACCCGTCCGTGGCCAAAAGATGACGCGGTGAGTGGCTGTCTGCGAGGAATCGGTCGAAATCACGTCATCGACATGCAGTCCCGAATCAAGCACTGGCGCGGTCACACGCCCGGCGGCATCGGGTTCAATCAAACTTACGCCCAAATGTTGCTTTTCGCTGATCGGATAGGTGATCTCGACCAAATGGGGCACACCCACTTCGAGCACGGGCAGTGTAAAAGCCTGCCACGAAGGTTCCTGGGGATTAGTTGACGGCGGGAGTTCTACCAAACCATGAGTGTCCCCCTCTCGTGGCAGCAAACGCACATTGCCAATCGCCCCAGGAGGTTTGCCAGTCAGGCGTGACACTTGAGCCCATGTGGGAAAGCGTTGCCACCAACTCGGATTGGCCGGATCAATCGACAACACAGTGAGCCAGTGATCGCCGAGCGTCGGAACTTTTTGATTGGGGTCGATCACCACGAAATCGATCTCACGCGTGGCGAAAGGCTTACTCCCTTGGCCCGGAACAAACCGCGTGGCGAAACCATCTTCGTGTCTTGCGCTCAACGAAAGACGATAAGCTCCTTCCGCGCCGGGGCTCACAACGTCGAGTGCCAATTGCCCATTCGCGGGTGAACCTGTCATGAGTGTTTGTGACGATTGCCAAACGATGGCCTCGGAACCGATCGCTCGCACGACGGCATCGAAGATCACCGGTCCCACGGCAAGTTCTTCCGTGAAATCAGTTTGCAATCGCAGCGGCCAATTTTCCTTTGGGGCAAAAATCAAGTTTTCGCGTGATGGCAGGACCCGGAAACGATCACCAGGGCAGCGATAAGCCAACAGATAGCTCCCCAACGAGTCAATCGGCTCGCGAAGCTGCTCCTTAGCCAACTTGCTCAGCGGAACTTCCACAACCGTCGGTTCGCTCGCCTGTTCCGATTGCATTTCAAATCGCAACAGCGATTCGCTCTCGCCCGCGATGGTGATGTCGCAGCCGTCAAAGCCACGCTTTTCCCAGGGATCGATTTTGATCTGATTGTCGCGAAGTTGAATCGCGATGGGGGCATCGGCTTCCATGCCTAACGGCTGGAGTTCGGTGAGCTTGGCACCTGCGCAACTGATCTGCCCCGTCCAGCGATGTTTAGCACGATCGCCGTTACTCCAAGCAACGCGCAACCGCAGAGTGATGTCTTCAGCAAAGCACTGAGAAAATACTAAGAGCGTGGCGAGCAACGTGAGCATCGCACGGGTGAGCCAGCGTTGTCTGCGCATCGCGAGACACACGCCGCCGTAGAGCTTCCGCATTTTCGGACGTCCTTGTCCGATCATGGCTCACCAAATTGTCAGAGTAAGAGCGAAACAGCTTCGTCGCGCGAGATTCATCCTGAACTTGCGCGTGCTGGCAAATCGCCTAAATTGGGTGGCGGATTGTAGATAGCACGATCCTGGGTAGCTAGACCAGTTGAGTGCTAGCCAAGAGAATTTCTGGAAGGCGCTTCGCGGTTGCTAGCAGTTCATCGCCAAGGAGAAACAAGTTCGTCGGGCAGTGCTTGCTCGGCAGTCGTGCTATCACTCAGCAGGGTAACAATTTCCGGACAACGGCTGGCAATGTCGTTCGCTTCCCAACGATCGTCGGGCTTGGCATAGAGCTCGCTATGTTCACCTCGAATGAGCATCCAAGCGGGCGACCGCACCATTTGCTGGCCTTTATTGCTAGCTGTGGCAAGATCACGGAGTGTAAGTGGCATGCCCCCCAATGCCGGCAGCAGTGACATTCCCTCTGAACTGCTAGTGCGGAACCAATCGCGTAGCGTGGCTGCAATGTCTTCGGGTTGAGCAAATCCTATCACTCGGGGCAGGGGGGCCAAACTTTCTTGCGTAATTATCAAACATGGCAAATGCAATTGCTCGCTGTAGAGCGTGCAACAATCGCTGCCGACGCAACCGTGCTCGCCCAGCGAAAATCCCCGCGAACCAAGGATCATCGCCAGCTTTTCACTTCCGGCGAGTTCCTCAAAAGCTTCAATCGCCCCCGCCACGCACAATTCCAACACACTCACTTGTGCCGCGTAGGCCACGAGATATTGCAGCAATTCGTCGGGATCGTCGATGCCCTGCAAATTCGTCGGAGGGTCAACAAACTCCGGGGGCAGCGGGTCTTCCTCATCCATCATGTGCGCACGCAATTCCAACGGCGCGTCCCAGGTTCCGCACAATCCGCTAAAGTGGACCCAGAGCAAGCTATTGGCCTGCTGTTCCGCCGCATCTTTTTGCCACGCGGCAAACTGCTCGACAACTCGCGCAAAGAATCGCGTGGCATGAGATTCTTCGCTTTGTTCGGCTGACTGATTCGCCATCCGTTCGACGTGCATGACTTCATCGAAATTGCCAGCTTGCTCAGCAATCGTGGGATCATCGGTGATCAACCACCGCCTTGTTGGAGATTTCAGCTGCGGGCACGCATCTCGATAAAAATCAGCCAGGGCCGGGGACTTGGCAAGCAGCCATTCCACCACAAGTGCGCGGCTCGCGAGCTCGTCAAAAAGCGGTGTGGGAAACGCCGTATTCCCATAAGCCCCCCACGCCGACGCGCGCAAGCCATCTACCGCAATTACCAAAGCCAGGCGATTTTCCATCGCACTACTATAGCGGATTGAAGCGATTTAGCGCAGTGCCTACGCCCGTGCGCCGCGCCATTCCCGCCACACCAGTTGCGGGAAAATCCAGGCATCGCGCAAATAGCGTTTCGCCAGCCGCGATGGCTCTGTCGCTAAGCGATGGAACCATTCAAGTCCCATCCGCCGCATCCAGAGTGGCGACCGCGCTTTTTCACCGGCGAGGAAATCGATCGTCGCGCCCACGCACAAGGCCACGCGGGCCTGCATTTGGTCGGCGTGACGCTCGACCCACAATTCCTGCTTGGGAGCACCCAAACCAATCAAAAGAAGTTGTGGTTCGGCCTCGGCAATCATTTTTAGTATTCGATTGTTCTCGGCTGGATCGCTTTCAAACCCGAGGGGTGGCGAGTAAATCCCCACCACGTCGACGTTTGGCCAACGCTCATGAATGTTCGCCGCAGCACGTTGCCCAACACCGGGAGCGGCACCGAGTAAAAACACTCGGAATGGCTCATTTTTATCCATGCTTCCCTCGAATAACGCTGGCACCAAATCGCTTCCCGCCACGCGCTCGGGAAGTGCACGCCGCAACAGCCGGGAGGCCCACACCACGGGTGCCCCGTCTGCCAGCACAAGCGCGGCGTTGTCATACGCTTGCCGCAAGTCGCTGCGAGTTTGGAACATCACCGTGTGATCGACGTTCGGCGTCACCACATAACGGCAAGGCGCTTTGTCCGTCGTACGACACCAACCCAACACCGTGTCCACGGCCGTGGGCATGTCGATCGCGTGAATTCTCATCCCGAAAAGTGAAATCGTGTTGAGCATTGATGACTGGTTCCTCTTCAAGTTGCCAAACGCATGCCGTTCATATCTTGAACGGATGCAGAGTTCACTAGCTTCGATTGTCTTACGGTTTGTGTGCGGAGCAGAGCCTGCAGCCCCACGGTCACGCCACAGGTCAAACTCAGGACCCATTGCTCGCTGGGCGAAAGGGTCAGATCGTGGAACAGTGCATTCGTGACATAAGCGATTAGCGCAGCTAGCGAAAATAAACCTTGATTCCGCATCCAAGCAGCTGCGCTCGTGTTCGCCATCAGTTGCCAGGCCGCTCGTCCCCACGCAACCAGCAAGCCGACAAATAGAGTCAAACCGACGATGCCGGTCTCAGTAAGAATGCTCAAAAAAGTGTTGTGGTGATCGAGCGGACGAATCGATTCGAGTTCAATCTTTTGGCTACGGTCCGACAGATAGGGCATTTTTTTATCGTAGAACCGGCCAAAGCCGCACCCAAACAGCGGATCGTCACGAAACATACGCATCGACACATAGACAAACGAAGCGCGTTGATAGACCGAATGTCCCGCATCGCCATCGGAATCGTCGCGGCCCATGTTGATAACTTTGCCACCGAAGAAAATTCCGCCCAATCCCGTTCCCAACACCAAGCCGGCAATTACCGCGGGTCGCCAGGTTTTGGGGAAGTGCAAAAACGGAATGACGGCCAATCCCCCCGCGAGTCCCAACCAACATGATCGGGTGTACGTGTAGTAGAGTGCGGCGCACATCAACAGCATTACAGCCATCAAAGCCAACTTGCCCCAGCGCCCGACTTGCTGCCACAAAAACCACGCCGCCCAAAAGCAAACAGTGAGATAAACGCCCAAGCTAGCCGACATCAACGCAGGCCCACGCGCGCGGCCGAAGTGCGTGCCGAGTGTCGGATCGGCAATGAAGCGGGGAAACACGGCCCACCACTGCTCTTTGACCTCAGCAATGCCGGTCAGGGCCAAATACAATCCGAGTAACGACAGCCCCGCGAGTAACCATTTCCAATGTTTAGGATCAAGCTCCGAATTCCGCGCGATCCAATAAACCGCCGCCGACATCCAAAACGTTGCGATCAACCGCCAGAATGGTGGCACGCTCGACGCCACGCTGCCAGGTGGTTCGGTCAGCACGCAACGCACCGTCAGATAGCCGACTAGCAACAGCCCCAGCCAATCGGCCCCGGTGAGCGGGGCGATTGAAAACTCTTTCCGCCACCAGCGCCACGCAAATAGCGAAACGAGGCCTGCGATCAACACGCGATCCACGGTCAACGGCAACGGTCCTAGCCTGATTTCCCAAAAGTCGCGGGTGAGAATATAGCCGAAGGCAATAAACACCGTGCAACCCATGAGCAACGAGCCGTGCCGGCAATAGGCCAACGCCCACGCCAAGCCCGCCACGCCAAGGATTGTCAACAGAATTTCCATGCTTCCATCTCGTTAGCAAATGGCCAGCTTATGAACCAACGGAAGTGGGAACGCTGAACGATGAACCACTTCCCAGTGGCAGCACAACGGTAGAAGTCGCCGGCTTGGTCGTTTCCACTTTGCTGGCGGGGATGGCATTCGCTTCGCGTAGTTTTTTCGTGTAGCTGCTGAAATCAAACCCCGCGGTCGACGGCCGTGGCGTAAGCGGCTGAGTGACTTGCGGAACTTCGGCTAGTGGAACTCTTTGGGGTTCTCTTTGTTTCACGTCCTGAGCCGTTGGCAAACTGAGGAACAGCCATCCCAGACCCAACACCATCCCCGCAAATGTACCGAGCATTACCACGGTCGTGCGCCCCATTCCTACGGGGTAGGGACCCGTCTCTGGTGAATCGATCGGGGTCACGAGTTGAGCACTCGCGGCAGCCACTTGTTTGGCACGGACTTCGCTGAGTTGCTTGCGGGCTTCGCTCAAGATGGCCCGACTGCTGTCGACGCTCGCCACCCGACTCGAATATTCGGCCCGCAATTCCGCCAAGCCATTGAGTCGCGTTTTTAGTCCGGCAATTTGCGAATTCAAAACTTCCAATCGATTGTGGCTCAAGCCAACATCGACTTGCAAACCTTCGACAACCACGGCCAGTTCGCGATGCAACTCCGTCCGAATCCGAACCACGGTTTCCTGCGCGGCTCGCACGTGGGGGTGATCCGCCGTTCGTGTGCCGCTGAGTTTGGAAACTTGCAGTTGGGCGTCAACCAAACCATCTTTGAGTCGCTGAAGCGTTGGCTGAATTTTCAGCAAGCTTCCCGGCATGGCGACAAGCTTTTGTGGATTGTCTTGAGCGCCTTGGAGCACAATCAGGAGGTCTTCCGCCTCACGCAACCGAGCCTCAACGGCCCGGCTTTCTTTTTCGAGTTCCACCAGTTGCTGGCGAAGGTCACTTTGGCCCCCCATGGCGGAATGCAGAATCCGTAGTTCGCCAAGATCGCTGCCAACTTGGGCTTCAAACTCCTTAAGTTTGGCATTCTCTGCTTGGTGAATCTCGGCCGAGAGTTCAACTTGCTTTTCCAGATCGTTGATCAATCCTTGCGAGCGTTCCTGTCGTAGTTGACTCAAACGCAATGAAAGTTGCTTGCAGAGTTCACCCACCAAGGCAATCGCCCGTTCGCGACTGGGGTCCTTCACGCCGAAGTAAAAGATTTCCGTTTTGCCAAATTCCGCGCCGTTGGGTGGCGTCATGCTGAGCCGTTTGCGAAATTTTTCAATTTGCTCCGCATCAGGCTCCGTGGCTGGTAGGCCCTCGGCACGATCGACGTTCTTGATTGTAGCGCTGACGACTTGATGACTCTTGGCGAGTTCGAGGATCGTTTCCTGAAAGGTCCGCATTTCGTACAAGTCGGCGAACTTGCCGGGCTGCTTCGCGCCGGTCGAGACCGAAGCCTCCTCGCGCACAACCATACCCTGAAATGCTTCCCAGTTGCGAGTCATAAACGCCGCATACACGAGCGACAGCAAGCCACAAGTCACCATGGTGATGATCCAATCACGACGGCGCTCGATAATCAGCTTGATACAGCGTTGGGGCGTCAGGTCAAAAGTTTCGGCGTTGTTCATCAATGTTTCCCTTCCAAGGCACGCCACGGCTGGACAAATATCTCGTCCACCCCACGGGGTGATCACCCGCCGGCGAGGGAAAGAACGATTTCACGCGGCATGGGCCGCTAGTTTTCCCTAATAGAACGTAGCTTACGCAGCAAGCTACTGAGTCCAGCAAGCATCTGACGTCGGTTGGGTGTTGCCAAAACGCCACATGTGGCGAAATCTCCACCGTGTTTTTGCCAAATCCGCCGCGAAATCTGTGTTTTCTGTCCTAGGTTTAAGTACCCGTAACCACATGAAATCCTGTGGAACGCCACAGGTTATATGCCGCTCATTAGCTTTTGAAGCCAATCATGCTCGTACGCCCAATCAACAACATCGACGATCTCGCGCCGTTCCAAGCACGTTGGGATGAGCTTGCCGGGGATTGTCCGTTTCGCTGTTGGACGTGGCTCACCACTTGGTGGAAGCATTATGGCACAGGCCGCTCGCTGAATGTGCTGTTGGTCTTTTACGACGACAATTCAAGTTGTAGTGCTGACGTCAGTTGCCGCAACCAATCACTACCTCTCGAACAGCTCGTCGCCATACTTCCCTTGTACATCGATCACAGCCACACCCAAGGGAACGTCTTACGGCTGATGGGTGATGGCGAAGTTTGCAGCGAGCATCTCGATCTGCTGTGCGTGCCCAGCGAACTCGATGAAGCGAGCCAGGCACTTGCTGAATACCTCGTGGCACACGCCGACGATTGGGACGCACTCAAACTCACGGCTTTGGCCGAAGGAACGCGGAATCTCGATTCCTTATTGGTGGCCTTGACGATGGCCGGCTGCGAATTGAATCGCACGGCAGGCGTGAATTGCTGGTCGATTCCACTGCCAGCGAATTGGGACGAGTTTCTTGCGATGCAGTCGAAATCGCACCGCAAGCAGCTCCGACAACTCAAAAACCGAGTCCTTGAGAGCCCGCGCGCTGCCGCTTACGAAGTTAGCGACTTCCGTGAGTTTGACGTGGCTTGGGAGATTCTCATCGATCTCCACCAGCGCCGTCGCCTTAGCTTGGGAGAACCCGGTTGCTTCGCGTCGCCCCAATGGGCCAACTTCCATCGCGAAGTCGCTTTGGAATTCCTGAATCAAGGCCGCTTGCGATTGTCGGTTGTGGAACTCGACAGCGAACCGATCGCGGCGGAATATCACCTTGCTGGCAATGACGCCATCTATGCCTATCAAGGGGGCATCGATCCTGAACGCCGCGATGACGAACCGGGGCAACTTTCGATGATCCTGTGTATCGAACATGCCATCGCAGCGGGCTGCACACGCTTTGAATTGCTACGAGGTGATGAACCCTACAAAGCCCATTGGCGCGCCGCGGCCACACCCACAAGCGATATTGAAGTCATCGCGCCACGCACGCTGGCAAAACTGCGGCACTATTCATGGAATGGTCTTCGCCGCGCCGGCCGCCTGGTCCGCCAATTCACGAACTTGCTGAGTTAACGGAGCGCGTGAATGCTGGACAACTACAAAAGTCAGATTCTGGGACTGTATTACCTAGCCACACTGCCTCAAAGGCGACAAGCGGCTGAGCAGCGATGCGAAACCGGCACCGTGCCGATTATGTCGCTCTTGTATCATCGCGTGGCCGACACACATCCCAACACCTGGACGATCAGTTGGGAGCAATTCCGTTATGAAATGGAATGGCTGCAGCAGCACTTCGATCTGGTCTCGCTCGAAGAAGCGCAGCGCCGCATTGCCGCAGGCAAAAACTCGCGTCCGACGGTCTGCATCACGTTCGACGACGGCTATGCCGAGAATTGCGACAAGGCGATTCCCTGGCTGATCGAACAAAAGATTCCCGTTACTTATTTTGTTACCAGCAACAATATTCTCACGGGCCAGTCTTTTCCTCATGATTTGGCCGCTAATTGTCCGTTGCCACCGAACACCGCCGCACAGATTATCGATATGGCCGCGGCCGGCATCGAGATCGGGGCCCATACGCGCTCACATCCTGATTTAGGTCGGGTCACTTCGCTTGAAGAACTCACCGAAGAAATAGTCGGCTCGAAACAAGATCTCGAGGCCTTGCTGGAAAAGCCCGTGCGCTATTTCGCATTCCCTTACGGCCTGCACGAGAACATGACCCCCGCTGGCTTTGCGATTGCCTATCAAGCCGGCTTCACAGGGGTTTGCTCGGCCTACGGTGCGTACAACATGCCCGGCGACGACAGCTTCCACATTCAACGGATACACGGCGATCCCCAATGGTCGCGCTTCTTGAATTGGATGACGGTCGACCCACGCAAGA
The DNA here is from genome assembly GCF_041737835.1 of Bythopirellula sp. Lineage (NCBI taxonomy): Bacteria > Pseudomonadati > Planctomycetota > Planctomycetia > Pirellulales > Lacipirellulaceae > Bythopirellula > Bythopirellula sp. Next base: position 213,699 of record NZ_JBGSQY010000040.1, read on the forward strand.
TTTACAAACAAATTCCGTTTGACACGGGTCCTTACCGTCACGCTTTGCTGGCAAACCTCGCAACGGAGGTTTCCTGCGATTAGCGCTCCACACGAAAACTTGGCTTCGGCTCAACACGCCCGCATGCGGACCGACACGCTCGCCGCGAGCGTGGTGATTCTGATTGTCGCAACCGTCATTCAGCGCAGCGTCGGCTTTGGCCGAGGCGTGCTGTTCTGTCGGTGGCTGTCGCCGGAAACGCTCGGCCAATGGGATATGGCGTACAGCTTTTTGCTGCTGTTCGCCCCACTCGCCGTGTTGGGCATACCCGGTTCTTATGGCCGTTATCTGGAACATTACCGCCAGCGCGGCCAATTGCGCTTGTTCTTAAAACGCACGATGGTTTGGACCGCGGTGTGTAGTACTGTTTCGATCTTGATTCTGCTCGGTTTCGCGCCACAGTTTTCCAGCCTCGTCTTTGGCACCGATGGCAGCGTCAGCAGCATTTATGCCATAGCGGCTTGCTTGGCGGCAGTCATCTTGCATCACACGCTGACTTCGCTGTTAACGGCGCTGCGATTGTTCCGCGTAGTTACGATCATGAATTTCCTGCAGAGCCTGCTCTTTGCCGGCTTAACACTTGCCTTGCTCACCAAGCATGCCAGCGTGTTGAGCATCGTCGGTGGCTACGGCTTTGCTTGCTTAATAGCGTCACTGTGGGGCATCTGGTGGGTCTGGCCGGGACTCAAGTCGGAGGAAGCAACAACGACCCATATTCCGCACCTTGCATTCTGGTCGCGGCTTTTGCGGTTTGCACTGTTTGTATGGGTCACCAATTTGCTATCGCATTTGTTTGCCGTGGTCGACCGCATGATGGTCCTGCATTGCAGCGGGCTGGATTCTGTCGTTGCCCTCGAACAAGTCGGCAACTACCACAGCAGCCGGATCGTCCCGCTGTTGCTGGTTTCGTTTGCCGATTTGCTCAGCGGACTGATCATGCCGCATTTGAGCCATGACTGGGAATCAGGCCGCCGCGAACAGGTTGGCCGTCAATTGAATCTCGCCGTCAAGCTCTCGTCGCTGGGTATGCACGCCGTGGGTATGGGAGTGCTGCTGCTCTCCGCATTCATGTTCGACGTCATTTTGCAGGGCAAGTACAACGATGGGTTGGCCGTGCTGCCGTGGACACTCGCAGGCTGTGTGATCTCGGGGACGTATGTCGTCGCGCAAAACTACTTGTGGTGTGCCGAGCACCCGCGACTCGCCGCCTTGCCATTGGCCATCGGCTTGTTAGTCAACATAATTCTCAATTTTCTGTTCATCCCCTGGTGGGGTTTACATGGCGCCGTGTTGGCCACGGCCATTTCGACTGTGCTATGCCTAGCCATTATTTTGCTGTTAAGCCAGCGTCACGGCATGAAGCTCGATCCCGGTACGTGGATCACCTGCGCATTGCCAATCACTTTGGGTTTTGGCAGCTACGTCGCCACCGCGGCATTTGCCTTAGTCACGATTGTTGGTGTCAGCACCAACTTGATTCTCAACGCCGAGGAACGCGCCCAAATGCACATGTTGTGGGAGATGGCTCTGAGCAAACTGAGATCGATCTTTCCCAAGCTCACCGCGGCACGCACAACGGAATCACTATGAAAGCCCAAGAAAATAATCATCCGTTGCGCGTTTTGTTTCTCGTAACCAGCATGCCTGTCGGCGGTGCTGAAACGCTGCTCCTCAATCTGGTTCGTGGCCTCAATCGCCAGCAATTCTCTCCCGAAATTGCTTGCCTGAAAGAACGCGGGCCCTTGGGCGAAGAACTCGCACGCGAAATGCCCGTGTATCACAATTTGATTTCGTGCAAGTTCGACCTCTTGGTGCTGCCCCGTTTGTGGCGGTTGATGCGTAAACAGAAAATTGACGCCGTGGTCACCGTCGGGGCAGGGGACAAAATGTTTTGGGGACGTCTGGCCGCAAAACTCGCCGGCGTGCCCGTAATCGCCTCCGCGCTGCATAGTACGGGCTGGCCTGATTCCGTGGGTCGCTTGAATCGTATGCTCACGCCAATTACCGACGCCTTCATCGGTGTGGCGGATGCCCACGGTCAACACTTGGTCGAGAACGAACATTTCCCCGCTGAGAAAGTTCAGATCATTTACAACGGCATCGACACCACACGATTTTGTTCGGGTGACAAGTCACAAGCCCGGCATGATCTCGGTCTGGCCGCCGATGCTAAAGTCGTCGCCATTCTGGCGGCGTTGCGTCCCGAAAAGAATCACGCGATGTTTCTCTCTGGTGCGGCCGAAATCCTTCGCCGGGAGCCTCGTGCAAGATTTCTAATCATCGGCGACGGCCCACTGCGCGGCGAATTGGAACACCTCGCTCAACAGTGGGGCGTGGCTGACGTAACGGAATTCCTTGGCTCACGTCACGACGTCGAGCACGTGCTGCAGGCCGTCGATGTGTTGGCCCTCACGTCGCATAATGAAGCCAGCCCTGTTTCTATTCTCGAAGGACTCAGTTGTGGCGTTCCTTGCGTGGCCAGCAACGTCGGCTCGGTGAGTGAAACGGTGATCGACAATATAACCGGCAAATTGTTTCCCGAAGGCAATCAAACGGCCTATGTCAACGCGGTTCTCGAATTGTTGGAGAACGAAACTTTACGCGCAAAAATGGGCGCCGCGGGACGGCAATTAGTGATCCAGGATCGTTCGCTCGATGCGATGGTGCACGGCTACGAATCGTTGCTCACACGAATTTATTCACTTAAGACCAAGCAATCCGTCGCACCGGCAGCAAGTTCCAACCGCAAAGCCGCCTCCGCTGGATTGAGGTAGACGTGGCTCTCTTCCGTCAGGGCTAACGGCTGGATAGGATAGAGAGTTTAGGGCAAAACGGAAATCCATCACAAACACTTCCAGCAAAGCCCCACCCACTTGTTCAGGCTCGTTTGATTGCCAACCGAACCAAAGTTCACACCTAGCGCATGATTACCGAGACCCTGCTAACTTGGACCGCCCGCATTATCAGCGGGGTCAGCGTGCGCTGGGTCGATTCGCAACCCGACACCTGCCAGCGGGTCTACTTCGCCAACCACACGAGCCATCTCGACGTCGTGTTGGTTTGGTCGGCACTTCCGTCCGACGTGAGGCATCTCACACGACCGATTGCCGCAAAGGATTATTGGGATCGCGGCGTACTGCGGCCTTATTTGGCCAAAGTGTTCAACGCGATGCTCATCGACCGCACCGAAATTAAGGTCCACCATAGCCCGGTCGACATGATGCTCCGTGAAATCGGCAACACGCATTCACTGATTCTGTTTCCCGAGGGGGGACGCAGCCCAGGGGAAGAAGTCGGCGAATTCAAAAGCGGCTTGTACTATCTGGCCAAGAAACGGCCTGATTTGGAATTGATTCCCGTTCACATCAACAACATGAATCGCATCTTGCCCCGCGGCGAATTTCTCCCCGTGCCGCTATTGTCGTCGCTGACTTTCGGCCCTCCTATGTGGCTCGAAGCCGGCGAACCAAAGATGGATTTTTTGAATCGCGCCCGTATGGCCGTACTGAATTTGAGGAATTCTTGATCATGCAAAACTGGGGATTGATCGGCACTGTTTTGCTGCTCTTGATCGGAGCCACATTTGGTGGGCAATGGCTGAAGCGCCAGACTACGCTCGGCTTGGATCAAAAGGCCGTTGATTCTTTCAACAGCCGCATCCAAGTCTGGTGGTTCTTCTCGATCGTCCTGGGAATCGCCTTTTTCCATCCCACGACAACTGTCGTGCTGTTCGGCCTGCTGTCATTTTGGGCCTTGCGAGAATACATCACCCTGACTCCCACGAGCATTGGTGACCACCGCGCTCTGTTTTGGGTCTTCTGCTTCTTTACGCCGATGCAGTTCATTCTCGTGGGACTTAACCTGTACGGCTTTTACAGCATTTTGATCCCCGTCTACGCGTTCTTGTTTCTTTCCACACGCGTGGCCATCTCGGGAGATTTCCACCGCTTTTTAGAGCGTGTTGCCAAGATCCAGTTTGGTCTGCTGGTGTGCGTTTACTGCTTGAGCTTCGCACCGGCACTGTTGTTCATGAAACTCGAACAGGCCGACACCGACGCGTCGGTCAACGCGCGGCTTCTGTTCTTTTTCATCACGATGGTGCTTTTCTCCGAACTCGCCCAATTCCTATGCAGCCGCTCGTTCGGCAAGCACATCATTGCCGAAACAATCGACGAATCGCGCACCTGGGAAGGTCTGCTGGGCGGGGCAGGGGCCACGGCCGTGTTGGGAATCATTCTCTACTGGGCAACGCCGTTCGAGTATTTCTGGCAGGTGATGATCATGTCGGTGCTGGTCGCGTTTATGGCCTCAGCGGGAGCACTCACTATGGCCGCCATAAAACGCGATCGCGGCGAAGTCCGCTCAGGAACGCTCATCGAAGGACACGGCGGAGTATTGAGCCGCATCGACGCGATCTGCTTTGCGGCTCCCGTGTTTTATCACGTCACGAAGTACTTATTCGAAATTGAGTGATAAGCAGTTCTCATGGCAATTGCACGACTTCTCCGTCGGCCATCGCAGAGAGCGATTCCAGAATGCTCTGCTCCGTATCTTCGTTAAGAAAATGGACGGAACCATCGGCAAAAACTGCATTGGCGCCATTACCATGTAAGCTGCCTGCGCACGCGTACGTCCGTAACTGGGCCGGGTTGGGATCCATGATCACCCCTGGCCATGTTGTCCAGTTAATCGGATAGGCGCCAACGTCGATCCCCACCATCACCCAGCCTCGGTAGGCCCAAGCCGATGCCATGCCATTGTGGATCGTACGAGTTCTTTCGGCGAAGGCCAGTGTTTGCGATAGTCCATCTAAAACATTCTTGTCACGGAACTCCGTGTTTTCACCAAACATTCGCCATGTTCGCTCGGGCTGTTGTTGCCAATCTTTGCATTCATATCCCGGGGCAGTACTAAAATCGTAATTCGACTTCGCCCCACCAAAACCATTGGCCGCGGCATAAAGTCCTACTTCTGGGACAAAAATATCCCCCATATCGGAGGGACACAAGAAGATTTCAAGCACCTGTGTTGATAACTTGGCGTTGCCGCTCGTCACGGGATCGCCAACTAAATGACCTAGAGAATCTGTTGGGGAACAACAAGAATTATTGCCAACCATCACATTGGAACCAGCATGCTTTTGATCGAATTGATCATAGATTGTTTGCTGTTCTAGGTAAGGAAGCAAAAACACCAAGCCGTTCCAATTGCGAATCTCTTTTGATCCTCTAAATTCCGGGTATCGGCACCAGCCGTAGTCGGCACCCGCAAACGGAAATTTTTGATGGGCCGCGTGGTAGTTATGCAGCGCCAAACCTAATTGCTTCATGTTGTTCGTACACTGCATACGTCGCGCCGCTTCACGAGCCGCTTGGACCGCAGGCAATAGTAGCGCGATGAGCACGCCGATAATCGCAATCACTACCAGTAGCTCTACCAGCGTAAATCCCGATGTGCGACGGAAAGATGGAGACGACGAAGGTTTCAAGGTTGCTAATCCAGAGGAAGTGCGACAACATCCTCTAGAATAGTCTTCCCAGGCGGCGCATCCCACCTACTCAGTCGGGTTTAGCCCCCTGATTTTCCTGGTTATGTACCGCCAAACCGGTACAAACGATCCCAGAAACCGCCAAAACGCCCGCCGTTAGCAGAAACGCTGTGTTAATGCCCCAGTGCGTAACGGCAAATTCAGCAGAGCGCGGGCCGATGGTCGCCACGGTCCAGGCCCCCCCCATCATCAGGCTGGAAGCCAAATTCGCCCGATGCGGCAACAAATGCTGCGCGAGCGCAATCGAAATCGGAATCATCGCCGAGAAACCAACCCCCGCCATGGCCGCGCAAACGTAAGCCAACTTCACGGGCATTAATGGCAGCAAAGCCACCACCGGGGAGAAGACCAACGGCACGAGAATCATCGGCATCCGTTCGCGGTTGGCGTGCACAAACCGTCCAGCGAAAATGCCACCCATCGCCATGCCCAAAATCATCGCAGCATTGAGATTTCCCACCGTAGGTGCCGCGGATTTGGCAACGTGTTCCAAGCTCCAATTCGTGTGCTCCGCCGCGACGTTATCCTGAGCCCATCGCACGAACAAATAAACCAATGCCGTGTTCACGCAATACCGCAGTGCCGACGACACATACAAATACCACACGCTCTTCCAATTGTTCTTGATGACGCTCAGATCGAGCGATTGCTTGGAATGAATCTGCACGGCCGGCAGCAAGGATTGGCAACGATAGACAAAAATTGCCAAGAGGATCGCTGGCAGCGCAATATAAGGCAGCGTCTCGAATCCGTAGCTCGTGGATAGCCAGCGAGGAAAGATCATCGCACCGACCACGCCACCCACCATGCCAGCGACGAAGTGTATGCTTGCCGCCGAATTGCGGCGGTGCTTATACATCTGTGCGACGGTCGTCGCCGCGATGGGATGAAACACGCCGTTGCCAATCATGCCGGCGATATAAGCCAGTCCCAACAGGGTGCTAGTTTCGGTAAAACCGATCGCCGCAAATCCAAATCCGGCTAGCAAGATCCCCACCACGGTCATGATCCGCGTGCGGAATCGGTCGCTCATCACGGCACAAAGCGGCTGGGCAAGTCCCGAAGTCAACGACCCCAAGCCGATCAGCCACGCTGATTGTTCAGGAGTGAGGCCCGCCCGAACTTCGATCAAGCCTAAGCTTGCGGGCAGCAGCGTCGACAACGCATCGATGAAGAAATGCCCCAGCGACAAGGCTAAGAACGCGAGGCCGATGCCGCTCGCAAATTCGCGTTTCGAGTCAGCTTCGAGCAGGACACCTTGGCTCATGGAAAGATCGTCGATGGAAATTCAAGAAGGTGGGAAGATGGGCAGGAATTCGCCACAGCTGTCCGCTAGGACAGGACCATGGTGCCGTCCCGAAGGACATGACCAATCCTACCGGCCGCCTTCCTCACGGACCACACCAATCAGCATGAAGTTCGCGCTTAGAAAAGGCAATTCCACGGCTAACAGCTATTCCAATCGCCAAGCCGCGGCACGAGTTTTGGTCTGAATGCGGCACAAATACATATCCGCCGTGATGTACAACACCGAGCCATCGTCTCCCCAAGCACAATTGGCGGTCGCCACGCCGGTGTTAATACGCCCCAAAAGTTTTCCTGCCGGCGTAATGACGTGAATCCCACCGGGGCCGGTCGCAAACAGATTCCCCTTGGCATCGACTTTCAAGCCATCGGTTGAACCCTTGAGTCCTTTTTTGGCCAGCGGCAAGGCATCGTAAAAAATTCGGCTATTCGAAACGGCGCCATCTTCGGCGATATCAAACGCCCGAATGATCGGCGCGCTGCCGTCACTTTGCGCGACATACAAAATTTTCTCATCCGGTGAAAACGCGATGCCGTTCGGCCGCGTCATATTCTTGCTCACGAGTGTCACTTCGCCGTTGGGGCGAATACAAAACACGCCACAGAAGCCGTATTCCTGATGTTCATCTTTCTCGCGGTTCGGCAAGCCATACGGCGGATCAGTAAAATAGATATCGCCCGTCGAACGAACCACAACATCGTTGGGGCTATTGAAGCGCTTGCCGTCATAGCTATCGGCAAGCGTTACTTTGCCTTCTCCAAATGCCATCGACGACACCCGGCGGTCGCCATGTTCGCAGGAAATCAATTGCCCCTTGCCGCCGAGCGTCAAACCGTTGCTCCCTGGCTCGTCACTGTAACGCCCGATGCCCGTATAGCCGGAGGGTTTGAGGAATTCGCTGATTCCTTTGCCTTCTTGCCATTTGAAAACCGTATTTTTCGGCACGTCGGAGAACAACAGGTATCCCCCATCGCGTGGCACCCACACCGGCCCTTCCGACCACTCAAAACCCATCGCCAGCACTTCGATCTTCGCATCAGGATCAACGAGTTCACTGAGCGCAGGATCATCCTGCACCACCTCGCCGATAGTCGGAAAATTGCTCATGTTCTGGGCCCAACCAACCTGAACGCCAAGCGCCAACAGCGCAGCGAATAACACCACGGATTTCATCAAATCTCCCTCACACAAACGAGAAGCAAAGCACGTGCCACACTAGAATACTCTCTAAAGTGTATAAACGCGAGACGTAGGGCTTGCCCTTACCAATAGGTCAGCACAAATTGAGTTTTAAGACAAAAATCTTTAATTCGGGAAACCTATCATGATCCAATCCCTCTCGGTTTCACTCGCTATTTTCTGCATCGCATCCACGCTCGCACACGGCGAAGAATCTGGCGAAAAATTCACAGCAACGATCACTAAGGAAGTCGCCGCTCCCTACCTCGTAGTGACCCCCGAAGGTTATAGCAAAAAGAAAACTTATCCGTTGTTAATCTTTCTGCACGGACGTGGTGAAAGCGGAGACGATCTTGAGAAAGTCGCGATTCACGGCCCTTATAAGACCGTTGCTGACTTGAAGCTGCCATTCATCATCGTTGCGCCTCAAACACCCATTGATGAACGTTGGGATGTCGACATGCTCTCAGCCCTTGTCGACCACGTGCTCGGGGAATTACCCGTCGACGAAGATCGTGTCTATCTCACGGGTCTCAGCTTGGGAGGATTCGCTACTTGGGATCTCGCCATACGCCGGCCGGAAGTCTTCGCCGCGATTGCTCCAGTTTGTGGCCATGGCAAACCTTCGCAAGCCGCCAAGATTAAAGATATTCCCGTTTGGGCTTTTCACGGTGCGCTCGATCCCGTGGTCTCGCTTGCGGGAATGACCGATATGATCAACGCACTTTATGCCGTGGATAACGACGCACGCTTCACAGTCTATCCTAATGCCGGCCACGACAGTTGGACCGAAACTTACAAGAATCCCAAACTCTATAAATGGCTCCTAAGCCACAGTAAATCAAAATAGGGAATGGTGGTTGAATACCCAAAGCCGCTACTTGAGGTCTGTTGTTTTATAATTCAACCTGCGCTTTTGGAAATGCTGCCTATTCCTTGATACTCATCAAAAATTCAGCGTTTGACTTCGTCTTGCGCAGACGGGTGGTCAGCAAGTCCATCGCATCGGCGGGATTCATTTCGTTGAGAACTCGCCGCAACATACAGACACGGCGATACTCTTCGGGATCCATAAGCATCTCTTCACGGCGGGTGCCGCTCTTGTTGATGTCGATGGCCGGCCAAATGCGCTTGTCGACCAATTGGCGGTCGAGGACGATCTCTTGATTGCCGGTCCCTTTGAATTCCTCGAAGATCACTTCGTCCATGCGGCTGCCAGTGTCGATGAGCGCCGTGGCGATGATCGTCAGCGAGCCACCCTCTTCCACTTTGCGGGCCGAGCCAAAGAACCGCTTGGGCCGTTGCATCGCGTTGGCATCAATACCGCCAGAAAGGATTTTGCCCGAGTTGGGGCATTCCGAGTTCCAAGCGCGAGCCAAGCGCGTGATCGAATCGAGGAACACCACGACGTCGCGGCCGTATTCGACCATCCGCTTGGCTTTTTCGATCACCATTTCGGCGACCTGAATATGCCGCGCCGCGGGTTCGTCGAAGGTCGAGCTGATCACTTCGCAGTTCGGACCTTTGACTTCGCGCTCCATGTCGGTGACTTCTTCGGGCCGTTCATCGATGAGCAGCATCACGACATGCGCGTTGGGATAGTTGGCCAGTACTGCTTTGGCCATCTTTTGCATGAGGATCGTCTTGCCGGCACGCGGCGGGCTCACGATCAAACCACGCTGCCCGAAACCGATCGGCACGATCATGTCGACCACGCGCATCTCGATTCCCTCGGGGCTCGCTTCCAGGGCAATCCGCGAGTCGGGATGAACAGGGGTGAGATTATCGAAGAACACTTTGCGGGAGAGCAGATTGGGATCTTCGCCGTTGATGGCTTCCACTCGCAAGAGCGCAAAATAGCGTTCGTTTTCCTTGGGGGGACGAATCGTTCCCGAGACGGTCGCGCCAGTGTGCAAACCGAATCGGCGGATTTGGCTGGGCGAAACGTAAATATCGTCAGGACACGACAGATAATGATAGTCAGGGCTACGCAGGAAGCCGAAACCATCGGGCAGGATTTCGAGCGTCCCTTCGCCGAACATCATCCCGTCGAGCTTCACCCGCTGCTTGAGGATGCGGAAGATCAGGTCCTGCTTCTTGAGACCAGCGGCTTCTTCGACCCCTTCGGCCTCGGCCACTTCGATCAATTCAGGCATGCCCATCTTCTGCAGCGCAGCTATGTGCATATTGGCATCGGGCTTATCGGTCCGCTCGATGGACTTACCAACGCGACGCACCCGCTCGGCGGCCTTGTCGAGTTCCTCGGCAATCGAAAGGGGCTCTTCGCGCTCAAGTTCGGCGAGAGCTTCGCGGTCGATGTATGTGCCGTTGGATTCGAGGGGACGGCGATGGCGGTGCTGCGAGAAACTACGGCCAGACCTTGTACCGTGGTTGCCGGTTTCGGACATGACAACAAACTCCTGAAAAGCGAGGGTATTGGCGCGCGAACGGCGCCGGCGGGAAAGTTAAAAGCGCGGATCTATGAGGAGGCACTCCAGGGGAGATACTCCGCATTATGGCAGGAACGCAAACAAAATGGAAAGCGAATTTGGCGGGATTTTTTTGACACTCGATTCGTGTCAGGCGGGGCAGTCTTGGCAGTGAACCAGCGACCGATGCAAGCATTATGACACAGAGACCACGGCTAGGGAAGCAGTCGCGGATGCGGTTTCCCCGTCATATCGGCAGGGAAAGCGACTTCCAGAACTCCTCGACGCGCTGGCGAAGCTCGTCGAGCGTGCCATCATTCGCGATCACATGCGTGGCTCGGCGTCTTTTCTCTTCTATCGGCATTTGGGCAGCTTCTCGTGTTGTGAAATCTTCCGCCGTCCAATTTCGCGAGGATTTCGCCCTCAGCTGGCGATCTTCCAAAGGACTGTCGACAAACAGCACGATATCGCAACCTTGCTGCCAACCAGCCTCCAACAGCAGCGGAGCATCGATCACCGCCACGGGAGTTTTGGCAATTTTCAGCCGCGTGAGTTGGTATTCAAACTCATCTTTGATCCGACTGTGGAGGATTTTCTCCAAAAATTTGCGTTCCACGAGAGCCGGCTTATGGGTCGAAAAAACTCGCTCGGCTACCGCCTTGCGATCAACGTTACCATCGGCCAGCAGGATTTCACTGCCCCAACGCTCGGTGAGCGCATGCTTCACCTCGGGGAAATTGATGACTTCGTGGGCTGCTTTATCCGCATCGAGCACCACGGCCCCTAACGCCGCCAGCTCCTCGGCCACAGCCGATTTGCCGCTTGCGACCCCTCCGGTCAGTCCAATGATGAACATGTTTCGTTACCGTCTTTCCCGCGAAGGTGGGAAGCCATTCGATTTCCAACAATTCCAATGGGGATGATCACACGTCACGAATCTTGCCACGATTCGCACTCGGCCCAGTTATCGCCAAATTTAACATCGACTTGCAAAGGCACGGCCAGCGACATGACGCCACTCATTTCTTCCACCACCAGCCGTGCGAGCGTATCGATGCTGTCGGGCGCCACTTCAAACACGAGCTCGTCGTGGATTTGCAGCAGCATCGTCGCCGGTAGTTGGGATTCTTTGAGTCTGCGGGCGACACCGATCATCGCCAGCTTCATCAAGTCGGCGGCAGAACCCTGGATCACGGAATTCACCGCCGTCCGTTCCGCCAGATTCAATTGCCGCAAGAGCCCCGATTTCTCTTCGCGGAGACCCAGCGGTACTGGCCGCACTCCCTGCACCGAACGCCGTCGACCCAACAGCGTGGCGACATAGCCTTGTTGGCGGCAGCGGGTAAGCGTCTCGGTCATGAATCGCAACACGCCCGGATATCGAGCAAAGTAGGTTTCGATGAACTCGGCCGCTTCTTCTTTGGAGATGCCCAATCCCTTGGCCAAGCCAAACGGGCTTTGGCCATAGATGATTCCGAAATTCACCGCCTTGGCATTACGGCGCATACTGCTGTCGACTTCCTCGAGCGGAACATTCTGAACTTGGCTCGCCACGAGGGTGTGAATGTCTTCATTGTTCGCGAACGCCTTGAGCAAAGTTTCGTCGCCAGAGAAGTGCGCGAGCACACGCAATTCGATTTGGGAATAGTCGGCCGCCAGCAATTTCCAACCCGCTGGCCCCGCCTTGAACGCCGAGCGAATTTCACGCCCTTCGGCGGTGCGGATCGGAATGTTTTGCAGGTTGGGATTGCTCGAACTGAGCCGCCCCGTCGCGGCTACAACTTGGTTGCACGAAGCGTGAACCCTCTTAGTTTCCGGATGCACCATCGTGGGAAGAGCGTCGACATAGGTGTTGAGCAGTTTGGCGTACTGGCGGTGCTCGACGATCTTCGCGGGGAGCGGATGCATTCCGGCGAGTTCTTCCAGCACACTCGCATCGGTGCTGGCACCAGTCTTAGTCCGTTTAATGACGGGCAGCTTCAACTCGCTGAACAGCAATTCGGCCAGCTGTTTGGGGGAAGCAATATTTAACGGATGTCCGGCCAACTCTTCGATTTCTATCGTGAGTTTGTCGAGCTTTGCTCGGTATTGTTTGCTGAGCTCCGCCAAGCGATTCGTATCTATTGCGATCCCGGCAAACTCCATGTCTCCCAATGTTTGCACGAGCGGCACCTCCGCCGCCTCGTTGAGCGATTCCAGCCCTTGCTCTTCCAATCGCGCGGTCAACAGCGGCACCAAACGCAATGCGACTTCGGCATCTTCCGCCGCGTAGGGAGCGACTTGCGCGACGGGCACTTCGTCCATCCGTTTTTGATTTTTACCCGTGCCGATCAAGGAGTCGATTTTGATCGTTTCGTGTTCCAGGTAGCGAAGAGCGAGCTGATCAAGATTGTGGCTCCGTTCGCCCGCATCGAGCAAATAGCTGGCAATCATCGTGTCGAACTTGATGCCTTCAAGCGCAATTCCAGCCCCGCGCATCGCCACGTAATCGTACTTGAGATTTTGACCCACCTTGGCAATGTCTGGGTTTTCGAGAATCGGCCGCAAAGTATCGGCCACAAGCTCGGGGGCAAGCAAATTTCCCCCCGCCGGACCGCGGACGGGAATGTAATATCCCTCGCCAGGAACTATTGAAATCGCATAGCCGACAATTTCGGCTTGGCGTGCATCGATGTTTGTTGTTTCCGTGTCGATGGAAATCAATGGCTGTTGCTGCAATTTGGCGGCGAACTCGGTGAGTTTTTCCGGTGTGTCGATGACTTGCACTTGCAGTGCGGAGGCAGCTGCCTTGACCTGCGTTGGCGTTGCTTGATCCAAAGCCGAAATGCGTTGACCCAACGAACGAAATCCAAACTCTCGAAACAGTCGCTCGATTTCGTCGTGATTTATCGGCCTTTCCCGGGCGTCGTACCAATCGGGTTCCAGCGGCACATTGGTATCAAGCCGCGCCAGTCGCTGGGAAAGCAACGCATCGCCACGATGCTCAATGAGATTTTGCTGCCGCTTCGCACCCGCGACTTTCGAAGCATTATTGAGCACGTTTTCGAGCGTGTCATATGTCGCCAACAGTTCTTGTGCGAGCTTGGGGCCAAACAGTGGTACTCCTGGCACGTTGTCGACTTTATCCCCGACAAGGGCTTGGAAATCGACCACTTGATCGGGCCGGATTCCCCAGTCCTGCATCAACGAATTAGCATCGTAAACTTCGTTCTTGCGAATATTGAACAGCGACACACGATCGGTAATCAACTGCCGACAATCTTTATCTCCCGTGACGATCAGCAGGTTAGCGCCTAGTTCATCGCATTGCCGTGCCAAGGTGGCCAGCACGTCGTCGGCTTCAAACCCAGGGCTGGTTAGCACCGGAATGCCCAATGCATCGAGCACTTGGCAAATCTTGGGGATCTGCGGCTGGAGGTCGGCGGGCATCTCGCCGCGATCTGCTTTGTACGCGTCGAAAAACTCGTGACGGAACGTGGGACCCGGCAGATCAAACGCACAAAAAATGGCATCGGGTTGGCGCGTTTCCCAAAGCTGTAGCACGTCGCGCGTGAAGCCGTAAACAGCTGCCACCGGCTCGCCGTGAGGACTGGTCATTTCCGGAATCGCGTGAAAGACCTGGAAAATCAGCGAATGAGCATCCACCGCCACTATGTTCCAACCTTCGAGCGAACGGGGCTGGCTTTCCGGCTTTTCTTGGCGGGCCAACGTCGCGACGGGGGGCACAATGGCTGGCTCGTCGTGTTCCATACCGGGGAGTGACGGTTGTTGGGATTGCTTGGCCATGGAGGGTCGTCGGGGTGGCAGGGGGGTGCGGCAGTACGGAAAGACGGATTGTGTGAATTGCCCGGCCAGAATTCGACCCGACGAGTCTCCTAAGTATCGCTCAACGGACCGCCTGATGACCAGGGCCGAGTCGTTTGGCGGCTCTCCCCAAAGCGCCTAACCGCCATTTGTTGACATGACGTAATCCCACAATTAAGCTCGACTTAGGACGAATTTCCTCATGCAGACATACCTCGTCTTGCAGCGCTCTATTCGTTTTTGCTTCGTGGTCATCGTCGTACCTACAATAGATGAAACATCGCGAACTGATGGGCGGCCCACTTTAGCAAGCCCAGCAAACCACCGTTCACAGCTTTTTCTAGGACAGAGAAAAGATGGCGTCTCGAGAGAACACAACTTTGCAGGGCGTCGTGATCGCGCTCGTGCTGCTTTTGTTACTGATGTTTGTGGGCTTGTTTCTGCTGAACAATGCACGCAAAACGGAACAATCGCGCGCGAATGATGCCTCGACACAGGCTCAACAAGCGCAGAGTTCGCTCGGCGAGTTGCAGGCCGAAGCCAACAGCTACAAGACTTGGATGGGCTTCAACGAAGACGACACGTTAGAAACAATTCAGAAGTCGTTCGAGGAAGATATCGCCAAGTACGGCGCTTCATTTGAAGAGAACGACCGGTTTTACAGCCCGCTGTTAGCCAATTTGTCTGAAGAGAATAAAAATCTTTCTAAGAGCGAAGCCACGGCTAAATCCGAGAATAAGCAATTGAAAGAAAAATTGCTCGCTACGGAGAAAGAGAAGGACTTACAGATTCAGCAGTTCAGTAAAGAAGCTGCCAAAGCCGTTGAAGACTTGAAGGCGGAGCGGGCCAAGTTCGACCAATCCCGGGCCGCGATGAATACTGAAAACCAAAAGCTTTCTCAACAGCTGGCCGATCAACGTACACAAATCGATAAAGTCAACGCCGACGCTTCCACAGCCACAAAAAAGCAACTTGAAGAAGTGACCGCCATGAAGCAGGACATCGAAATCCTGCGTGGTAATCAACTTGATCCGGATCCATTCGCCCAACCCGAAGATGGCCTGATCAGCTGGGTCAACCAAAAAGAGGGCAAAGTTTGGATCAACATCGGAGAAGCCGATGCCCTACGTCCCCAGGTGACGTTCAGCGTTTATAGTGGCGACGAAGCCGACGCTCTTAAGGCCGACACCAAGGGAAGTATCGAAGTCACGAAGATTTTGAGCCCGCATCTGGCCGAGGCGCGCATTACGAGCGACATTCCCACCCGGCCTTTGATGGAAGGTGATAAGATTTACAGCCAAGTCTGGAATCGTGGCCGACAAGTTGGCTTTGCCTTGGCCGGCATTCTCGATATGGACGGTGACGGCAAAACCGATATCGATGAACTCAAAACGGTCATCGCCTTGAACAATGGCAAGGTCGATGCTCAACCCGCGGAGAACGGCGAAGTCGCCGGTCAAATGACGGTCGATACGCGCTACTTGATTCTCGGTCAGTTCCCGGAAGGCTCAATTCCGAATGTTGATAATCAGCGGCTTGCCTGGGAAACAATGACCGAAGCTGCCGACCGTCTTGGAATCGAAACGATCACGCTCGACGAATTTCTGAACCTGATGGGTTGGAAATCCGATCGCAGAACAGTAACGCTAGGTCCCTCAGCTAAGCCCGATGACTTCCCGGCCAAGAAGCCTAGCGACTACAAGCCGCCCCGAACTTCAGCCGGTGCGATTGAATTCCGTCCTCGTAAACCACAGCCCACGTTCTGATCAATCGTCACCCGCAAGGTGTGCAACTTGATCCGGCGGAAGCGGATTGGCTGTCACTGTTGCTATTGAATCGTGCAACATCTCGCCGAAGAATGTGAGTTCGTCTTGGGTGATCGACAGCGGGGGCATGATCACGAGTGTGTCGCCGAGTGGCCGCAACCACAGGCCGCGTTTCAAGGCTTCACGGCAGATTTGGTAGGCGATTCGCATTTCCACGGGATAGCGTTCTGCATTAGCGCCCGTTGGAGTTAGTTCCACGGCGGCAATCATCCCCATCCGTCGCGTGCTGGCCACATGCGGTAGACGTTCGAGATTTGCTAACAACTCGTTCAATTGCTCTTGGCGGTTGCTTACGTCTTGCGCGCCGCCGGAATCTTGTGTAATCTCCAACGCTGCCAATGCCGCGGCAGCCGCGAGCGGGTTGCCGGCATACGTGTGGCCGTGGCGAAAGGATCGCGCGCTGGCGGCGGTTCCAAGAAACGCTTGATAAATCTCAGACGTGGCAATCGTTGCCGAGATCGGTAGATATCCCCCTGAAAGACTCTTGCCCAAGCATAAGAGGTCAGGCACTACGCCTTCCAATTCACACGCCGACATCTTACCAATGCGGCCACAACCGGTGACAATCTCATCCGCGATCAATAGCACATTGTATTTCCGCGTCAGCTCGCGAACGCCATGCAAATAGCCCGCGGGATGGAAGATCATTCCCGCCGCGGCTTGAATGCAAGGCTCGATTACCATGGCGGCAATGGTTTCATGCTCCGCTGAAAGCACGCGATCCAATTCAGCCAGATAGTAGCTCGCATCGGCCCCCGCGGGCAATTTCTCCCGATCGGGGATCGGCAGGCGAATCACGTCGAACAAGAGCGGCTGAAACATCGCGTTGAACCGGTCGATGCCTCCCACGCTGGCGCTACCCAGCGTGTCGCCATGATAGGCTTCGCCCAACGCGATGAAACGTTGCTTCTTTGGCTGAGGATATTCATGTTGCTGCCAATATTGAAACGCAATCTTGATCGCTGCTTCAACCGCAGAGGAACCGTCGCTGCCAAAAAACACGTGATTCAGATCGCCGGGTGCCAGTTCGGCCAATCGTTTGGCCAGTTGAATCGCCGGCACCGTAGCCATTCCCAGCGAGGTCGCATGGGCTACTTGATCGAGCTGATTGCGGATCGCGGCGTCGATCTTGGGATGACGATGGCCATACAGATTGCACCACATGCTGCTGATGCCATCGAGATAGCGATTCCCCTCAACATCGTAGAGCCAAACCCCTTCGGCTCGCTCGATCACCAACGGCGTATATTCTGCCATTTGGGTGAAAGCGTGCCAATAATGTTGGCGGTCCCAGTCGATTAGTTCTGCGGAAGTGGGCATCGAACTCAAAGGGTTTACCAGCAAACTTCGACGGGGGCACCCACACCGACGCCGAGCATAATCTTGGCACTGTCGTCCACGATGGCAATTTCCAGCTGATCGTTCGAGCCAATTAACGCCACAAGGGTCATCGGCGGTTGGTCGGCGTAGGTTTTGAAAATGCACTGCGTTTCGTGCTCGTCGCAACGAACCGTCACCGATTCGTCGGTCGGCACGTCGGCGAGCATGTCGCGTGTGATATCGGTGATCAGGTTGCCGAAGGAGTCGACCGCCACCACTTTCCCTTCGATCCGATTTGCCATTCTCGTTGCTCCAGGCCAATCCAGTTTCTGCAATTCCAAGTGTGCTGGACCAAGTTGATCGGGATCCAAACCTAAGCTGAGCCGCGCCGCGACCGGGGCCATAATGTCCCGGCCATGGAACGTGGGTGCCACAGGTTGACGAAAATATTGTTCCGCAGTGATGTGGATTATCTTAGTGGGTGGCTGCCGGTCCGCCAACCGACTTAATAGCCCATTATCGGGGCAAACGAACCGCTGGTCGGCAATATCGGCATAAATAATGGCTCGCGAACTGCCCACGCCGGGATCGACAACCGCGATGTGAATCGTCCCTGCGGGAAACAACAGAGTCGTGTCGGCCAAGGCCATGGCCCCTTGAGCGATCTGCTGCGGCGGGATCGCGTGGGTAATGTCGACGATCTGTAGCGCTGGATTGATCGCGAGCATCACCCCCTTCATCGCCGCGCCATAGGGGCTCGATACGCCAAAATCGGTGGTAAGTGTGATAATCGAGGAGGACATAGGCTTCCTCTACACTTTACCACTCTCGATCAGCACTAAACAAATTTCGCGAAAACGGCCAGGATCGATGTTGGGGTTTAGTTTTTTCGCTTGTCCGATGAGCGAACTGACGGCCTGAGCTTTGCCACCCCGGACATCGGCCACGATTTTGGGATTTTTCGTGAGCAAATCCCGGCAGAGATCCTCAATTGCCGACTCATCAACCTGCTCGATTCCAAGCTTTTTAATGGCCTCCGCGACACTTAGATTTTCGCTCCGCATAATCTCGAACGCATCTTTGGCCCGCGGCTTGGGAAGTTGGCCGTCATTAATTGCCGAGATCATGCCGCCAAGTGTCGCTGCGGAAATCGGAAACTCGGCGATGGTTTGCTCGTTGTCTTTTAAGTAACGCAGGATGTCTTGCGTAATCCAATTACACGCCGCTTTGGGATCGCCGCACTTTTGTGCAGATTCTTCAAAATACTCGATCAGCGCGCGGCCCTGATTCACGATCACGTTGGCGTCATACGCCGAGAGGCCAAGTTGCTCCGTGAACCGCTTACGTAAATCCGCGGGCAATTCGCCCAATGAGTTCCGCACCGCCTCAATTTGCTCCTTGGTCACCACAACGGGAACCAGATCGGGATCGGGAAAATAACGATAATCGCTCGATTCTTCCTTGCTGCGTTGGCCGCGTGTCACTCCCGCGACGTCGTCCCAACCCCGTGTTTGCTTAGGGGCATCACCAATTTTCTTGCCCGTTTCTTGCCATTCGCGATATTGCCGCTCTACTTCGTAGTCGAGAGCCCGCTCGACCGCGCGGAAGCTGTTCATGTTTTTGATTTCGACGATCGGCGTGGCAATTTTGCCTTGCGGTGTGTCGATGTGCAGGTTCACATTGGCGTCGACTCGCAGGCTTCCTTCTTGCATGTTGCAATCGGAGACCGCGATGTGCATCAGGAGCAGCTTCAACTCTTGCAAAAACGCTTTCGCTTCGCCCGAGCTACGCATATCAGGCTCGGAAACGATTTCCAACAGCGGCGTGCCCGTCCGATTGAGATCGATTTCACTATCGGCCTTACCAGCGACTTCATCATGCACGCTCTTGCCCGCGTCCTCTTCAAGATGGGCCCGTGTGATGCGAACTCGCTTGGGCTCGAACGCGCCTTTGTCGTCAGAGATTTCGAGATAGCCATTTGACGACATCGGCAAGTCGTACTGGCTGATTTGGTAGCCCTTCGGCAAGTCGGGGTAGTAATACTGTTTGCGATCCCATTTCGTGAATGCAGGAATCTCGCAGTTAATCGCGAGTGCCGTTTTGAGCGACAACTCGTAAGCCTCGCGATTCATCACGGGCAATGTTCCAGGCAAACCGATACAAACCGGGCATGTTTGCGTATTGGGCTCGGCACCAAACTGCGTGCTGCATCGGCAGAACAACTTGCTCTTCGTGGCAAGCTGCACGTGAACTTCCAAACCGATGATGGTGGTGTAAGGTTTTGACATAGTCTACGTTTTTAACCACGAAAGACACTAAACACACGAAATAAAGTGATAAACTCTTTTATTTTTTCGTGTCATTCGTGTGTTTCGTGGTTAAATTTTTGGCCGACGTTTGTGCCAATCAGTCGCGTTTTCGTACATGTAAGCCGCGCGTAAAAGTGATTCCTCTGCCAGCGGCGGGGCCATCAATTGCAAGCCAATAGGAAGGCCCGCCTTGCTGAATCCACACGGCAAGCTGATTCCCGGCAAACCAGCAAGATTCGCGCTCACGGTGTAAAGATCGACCAAATACATCGCAAGCGGGTCATCGACCATCTCGCCAATCTTGAACGCCGTTTGGGCTGTCACGGGGCTGAGAATCAAATCAACACCCGCAAACGCTGCATCAAAATCCTGACGAATCAATCGGCGGACTTTCAATGCCTTGAGATAATATGCATCGTAATAACCAGCGCTGAGAGCATAGGCGCCAAGCATAATCCGACGCTTCACTTCAGCACCAAAACCCTCCGAACGCGAACGCCGGTACATCCGCACAAGCGAAGAGTCGAGTCGCCGCAGGGCAACTTGATCGCCAGCGGCTTCCAACGATTTGCGTTCCATCGCCAGGTCGGCCAGCATCGCTTTTTCATCAGTGCGATGGCCATAGTGGACACCGTCGTAACGAGCGAGATTGCTGGACGCTTCACAGGGGGCAATCACGTAATAAGTCGCCACCGCGTATTTGCTATTGGGCAGCGAGACCTCTTTGACGGTTGCTCCAAACAATTCATAAACTTTGACCGCCTCGCGAACTGCTTGCTCCACTTCAGGATCAAGCCCCGCGGCGAAGTGTTCGCACGCCAAACCGATCTTTAAACCCTTGAGAGGTTGCGTTACGGTCTTAGAAAATTCGGGAACCGCTTTATCGAGCGACGTCGAATCGCGGGGCTCATGCCCGGCGATTGTTTCCAACAGCAGCGCGGCATCTTGAGTTGTCCGCGCGAGAGGTCCTGCTTGATCGAGGCTGCTCGCGAAAGCCACTAGGCCGTAACGACTCACCCGGCCATAGGTCGGTTTCAGTCCTACAACGCCACACAATCCCGCGGGCTGGCGAATCGAGCCACCCGTATCAGTGCCGATCGAAAGTGGTGCCATTTCCGCAGCCACGCACGCCGCAGCGCCACCGCTTGAACCGCCAGGAGAGCGTTCCAGATCCCAGGGATTTCTCGTGAGTTGAAAAGCGGAATTTTCCGTCGAGCCCCCCATCGCGAATTCATCCATGTTGGTGCGGCCGATCAGCACCGCATCCGCCGCTTTCAAATTCGCCACGACCGTGGAATCGTAGGGCGCGCGGAAATTCTCGAGCATCCGCGAACCACAAGTCGTGAGCGTGCTTTGATCGCACAATACGTCTTTCACGGCAACAGGTAGCCCCGCCAGTTTGCCGAGGGGTTTGCCTGCCTTGCGGCGAGCATCGACATCCGCGGCTTGGGACAGGGCGGCATCGCTCTCGACTCGCAAGAACGCGCCGACTTTTCCATCGATTGCCGCGATACGATCGAGATAGGCCTGGGTCAACTCAACGGCTGTAATATCGCCGGAGGCAAGTCGCTCTAGTTGCTCGGTGGCCGACGTCTCGACAAGCGACATTGCGAAAACCCAAACAGAGAAATTTCATTCACCAAGCACGGGGGGAACAAGATAGCCACGATCATTGTGTCGCGGTGCATTCGACAAGGCAGCTTCCCGCGACAAGCTCGGCTCGACAACGTCGTCGGCAAACACATTGTGAACTTCGACCGCATGAGCCATCGGTTCAACACCCGTGGTGTCGACTTCGGCGAGTTGATCCACGTAGTCGACGATATTCGCGAGTTCCCCCGCCAAGCGATCCAGCTCCGAATCGCTCAATTGCAAACGGGCCAGCAACGCCACATTCTCGACGTCGGCACGTGTGATCGCCATGAGAATCCCCACCTACGAACCGCAAACAACGGTCACGGTTTCGAAACTTAGGTCGCGGCCGGTTGATCGGGGACCTTGAACGGCGCCTGACGAACGATCTTGGTGATCGTGCCCGAGCGGATGCACTGGGTGCAGGCCAGAATCGTCTTGTGCGTGCCGTTAGGAGTCGTCACGTGGATTCGTTGCAGATTCGGCTTGAATTGCCGAGCGGTAATGCCGGTGATCTTCGTACCGACGCCGCCCAGGTACTTCTTCTTACCGCGGATCGTCACCGAGTTACCGACTTGGGGGCCTTTGCCACAAACGTCACATTGTCGGGCCATGTCGCTGGTCCTTCGTAAACAGAGCTATATTCAATTGATTGTTGGGTAAACTCCTGAATATAGCGATTCGCAAAAAGAACGCAACCGCTGTTCAGGACAGAGTTTAGCCCAAATCGGCAATTTCTTCGGCTAAGGAATCGCCGAGGATTTGCCGAACTTGGGCGGCCAAGGCGCCATTCGTCGCCACGGCCTCGCCGCTGTGAACGGTCGGCCTGCCCTGCCAATCGAAGAATTGTCCCCCGGCTTCCTCGATAATCGGCTGCAATGCGGCGGCATCCCAGAGGTTCATGATGGGGTCAATCATGATTTCGGCTCGCCCCGTGGCGACGAGCATATAGCCAAACGCATCGCCCCAAGTGCGGCTCACCCGGCAGGATTCGGCCAATTTATCGAAAACCTCTCGCCCATCCTGCGGGCGGTCCAGCGTGTAGGAACGCACGCAGGTGGTCAAATAAACGGATTCAGCCAGGGAACTAACCTCGGAAACTTTGGCCGAATGCCGTTCCCCATCGTCGACGACATGCCAACAGCCTTGCCCCTTGGCGGCGTACACCATTTCGTCGACGGCAGGAGCGAAAATTACACCGATCAGCGGCTCGTCGTTCTGCATGACGGCGACCAGGGTTGTGTACAAAGGCACCCCACTGATAAACGATTTGGTCCCGTCGATGGGGTCCAAAATCCACTGATAGCCGCTCGTTCCCGAAGTTTTTCCGAATTCCTCACCCACAATCGCGTCGTCGGGAAATTGCTGTGAAATCAGCTCCCGCAACAGCTTCTCAGCCCCTTGGTCAGCCACGGTGACCGGCGAGCCGTCTCCTTTGCGTTCCACGGCCAGCCCTGGTTTGCGGTAGTGCTGCAACGTGAAATCGCCCGCTTTTCGAGCGATTTCGACGGCATATTCCAACCGGCTTGTGATTTCTGCGTTGCTCATGGCTGCCAAGTTAGCAAACGCCCCCAAAATCGCCTAGTTGCGGTTTCTTGAGGGCCTTAGGTGTGATTCTGGCGATTATGCTGTTTGAGTAAATCCAGATGGCGCAATAGGATGGGGTGAAATTTCCTTGAAGTGGAGGGGTCGGCTCTTAGAATAGAGGTTGAGGGTCACCCGCTGTTGATTCTACCCAAAATGGAGGAGATCGAGCGATGCGGCAATGGATTGTCTTGGCAGTGGTAGCCCTCGGGTTGGGTTTGTTGGCCAACGGTTGGCAGTCGGGTCACGAGACGGCATTTGCCGCTCCACTCAATGCCGGCCTGGGATCGACGGGCCTAATTACTCATGTGCAAGAACTTGATAACAAGCTGCTGCGGGTGGTAATGATCGACCCCGCTCAGCGCGTGATGGGCGTATACGACATCAGCCGCGATACGGGTGAGATCCAGCCGAGAAGCATTCGCAATTTCAACGCCGATTTGCAAATGCTGCAGTTCAACAGCGATACCCTCTCGCCCGCCGACATACAAAACACCTTGGAACGACAATAAGCTCGAACGATTCGACAATTTAGATAACTGCTCGTTGCTCGCATGGAGGTTTTAGCGCCGAGCCGAAACGTGAATCCAAACCATTTGGAACACCAGAGGCAGCGATGGAATTTGTCAATTTTGAAGACGCACTCAAGAAACTCAACATCTCGGCAGAACAACTCAATGAGTTGCGCGAGAACAATATGCTGCGGGCCTATCGCGATGGCTCGAGCTGGAAGTTTCGGAGTGAAGAAATCGACCGGATGTCAACCGAAGGCGTTCCCGATCTGCCTCCGCCGAGTGACATCAGCTTGATCGACCCTTCTGATTTAGTCGACGCCGAGCCGCTACCCGACTTTAACTTTGACGACGATCTGGGCCTCGCGGATCTGCCCGAGATCGATCTCGATGAGCCAAGCTCGTCACGCGAACCCGATGAATCGGCTCTCGATCTTCGAATGGCTGATACCGATTCGATATCGGCGGGCAGCGAACTCGAACTTGCTGGACTAGAAGATACGGTCACGGCAGGAACGAGCGATCTCTCCTTGGATGCTCCCGACGAACCGAGCGATCCTACCGATTCGATTCTCTTGAGCGATGAAGAACTGGGAGAATCGGTCACCGGTTCTTTGAGCACAATTATCGGCCGCAAAGAACTGAATTTGCCGGATGCCGATCTAGACCTCGAACTGGAGCTCGACGACGTTACCGACGAAGAAGACACCAAGCTGTCAGCGGCTGGCGCCTCGGACGTGCTTTCCTCGACCGTGGCCGGTTCGGGTGTGCTCGATGAAATGGAAGATCTCTCCGACGCCAAGAAAGCGTTTAAAGATCTCGAAGAATTGGAAATCGATCTCGCCGCGGAGTCGAGTCTGGCCTTGAACCCGGCCGACGTTGCTGACGCCAGAGAGAAAGCCAGCAAGTCGCTAACGAGCCCGAAGGGTGATAGCGATCTGAAGCTAGGCGATGATGATGAACCCGAAGACGAAGGCAATATGGGTTCGACCGATGTGCCGTTGGAAGATTTGGCAGCCGCGGGCACGAATCTCGAAGAAGCCGACGGCGATGTGGAACTGGAACTGGCGGGGGATGACGATCTGATCCTCGCCGACGCGGGTGGCAGCGACCTAACGCTCGACAGCGGCGATAGTGGCATAAATCTTATCTCGCCTTCGGACAGCGGCCTGGCTCTCGATGACATTCCTTTGGACGTTGGCGGCTCGGCGATTTTGAGCTCCCTGTCTCTCGAAGGCTCCGACCCTGAGATATCGCTGCTGGGCAGCGATATCGGTGCTGCTGCCTCGGGGGCGGCGCTTCAAACCGACGATGACTTCCAACTCACCCCATTGAGCGAAGGGGGCTTGGACGACGGCGACAGCAGTTCGCAAGTGATCGCCTTGGATGCCGATCTGGGTGGCTTCGATGGCGAAGGTGCTGGCCTGCTGGAAGATGGCTTCTCGGCGGATGATGAGGGAGTTCTCCTGACGGAAGATTTTGGCGAAGCCCCTGCTGGGGACCTTGGCATGGCCGCTTATGCAGGCGCGGTTGCCGTGCCCGTGGCGGGCCCCGAGGCACAATTCGGCATTGGCAGCATTCTGTTGTTGGTTGCCAGCGTCATGTTCCTTGGCTTCGGCGTATTCATGATGCTCGACATGCTGCAGAACGTCTGGAGTTGGAACGGCAATTATACGGTCAACAGTTCCATGCTGGACGCTATTTTGGGGTTGTTTGGCTTACGCTAATTCCGCTCACCGGCCTCACGGGTTGCGAACATCAAAAGAATCGGTCACGCTGCAGTTTGGCTTCTCGACAACTGCATGACGTGATCAGGTTCTCTCATGACCACCTTGGGTGTTCGACATTTTATCGGTCTGGCTTCGTTGATTCCTTTTCTTTGCCTGGGCTGCAAGCCACAAGGCGAAATCAGCACATACACGGTTGAACGCACGCGGCCTCCACGCGAGGCGATCGTTGCGAAAGATGTCGCCGCTGATTTCGATCGCATGCTCACCGCGATGCTCCCTGTCGGTGATCAGGTTTATTTCTTCAAATTGGTCGGCAAGAGTGCGGCCATTAATCGCCATCGCTCGGAGTTTGAGGCTTTCTTGGCCGATGTTGGCACGGGAAGTCCACTCACCTGGAAGTTGCCCACGGGTTGGAGTGAAAAAGGCCCCTCGGAGATGCGAATCAACACAATTGTGGTCCCCGATGAAGCGGGCGATCTGGAGATTGCGATTTCTTCGCTGCCGAAGTCCGACAATTGGGGCGAGTTCGTGTCGTCGAACGTGAATCGTTGGTTGGACCAGTTGGGACAAGGGGAACTGCCACGGCAGACGATTCTCAACCTGACCAAGGAAACGAAAACCAACGCCGGTCCGGCCACGGTGATTGAGCTTGTTGGCATCATACAAAACACGATGGCGATGAATCCTCATGGCAACATGGCAGGCACCACCGAACCAGCCCAGTCGACTCCTCCCGTTGCGAGCGCGACTCCTCCGGCGGCTGGAAGTGCCGAGTTCACGCTGACGACTCCCGACGGTTGGCAGCCGGGCCGCGTGTCGGCGATGCGTAAAGCCGCGTTTGTGATTACCGATGGCGATCAACAGGCCGAGTTCACGCTGATTGATTTGCCCGCCTCAGGTGGGGCACAAATTACCGATGTGCTGGCCAACGTGCAGCGCTGGGCGGCGCAGGTTGGACTTCCCGTTGACGACAAACTGGCGGGGCTTGTCGAAAAAATTGAGATCGACGGCACCGAGGGAAGTTTCGTCAATCTCGTCGGGCCAGAAGGGACCAATCCACGGCAGGCGATCTTGGCGGCAATGGTTGTGCGTGGTGGAAAAGTCTGGTTTTTTAAGCTCTTCGGCGCCGCACCACTTGTCGAACGAGAAACCGAGAATTTCCGCAATCTCACGGACTCCGTGAAATTCAAATAGCTGAATTCCCACTGAGTGGCGTTACCGAACTGGGCCTACAGCGGTAAACTTAAAGAATCATCATAAAGGCGGATTCCCCACCCACTTGGCAATTGTCGTGGCTACTACCGATCTCGGAAATTACGAAAAGACCAGTTCAGTTCCTCACTCTCGCCCGGCGCACGCTGCTGTTAATGCTGGCGTCCTTTCCACGGCCCTGTCGGCGTTTGCCTCGCTGCGTCTGACGGTTGTGTTGTTCGCGCTGAGCATTTTTCTGGTGCTGGCCGGGACGCTCGCGCAAATCGATCACGATGTGTGGTTTGTGGTTCACGAGTACTTCCGCACGTGGATTGCTTGGATCGAATTCAAGATTTTCTTTCCGCGTGAATGGAACGTAGGCGGAGCCTTTCCGTTCCCCGGCGGGTGGATGTTGGGAGCGTTTTTAGCCGCCAACCTGCTCGCCGCGCATCTCACGCGCTTTAAAGTCACCGGTCAGGGCCGCCAATTGTGGCTGGGCGTGGGGCTGATCGCCTTTGGCATGTTCTTTACTTATGCCGTCGTGCAAAGCGGCTTGGGCGACACCGTTCGCAGCGAACTTTCCTCGGGATTCTCCAACGGGTTGTGGCACGCATTGCGATTTGCCTTGGGTGGCGGCACGCTGCTTTTTGGTTATGGACTCGCACTGTCCTATCGTAATCGGCTGGTTACAGGTTCTGCTTGGTTATGGTGGCTGGGTGCGGCCTGCTGTACTGCGCTCGCTGCTGTGGCGATCTGGCTGTTCCTAAATCCCCAAGCGAAGCTCGATCCCTCGGGCTTGCGAATCATGTGGCAGCTGATCAAAGCAACTGCCGCGGGATTGATTTTGCTGGCCGGTTGTTACTTTGTTTTTGGCAAGCGAGCCGGTGTTGTGCTGCTGCACGGCGGCATCGCATTGTTGATGTTCAGCGAGCTCCACACAGGGCTGAACTACCAAGAAGCCCGGATGAGCATCACCGAAGGCCAAACCGTCAATTTTGCTGAAGACACTCGCCACACGGAGTTGGCGATCATCGACAAGTCGAACATTCAGGAAGACAAGGTAACGGTCATCCCCGGCGATTTGTTGTGGCAAGCGTTTGATTCGAAAGAGATCATTGAAAGAGATGAACTGCCATTTGCCATTCGCGTGACCGAGTACTATCCCAACGCCGTAACACGGCTGGCTCAACCGGGCGAAACGTCGCAAGTCGACTCCGGCTGGGGAAGTTTGCGAGTTATTGAAGAACGCCCCAGAAACACGGGAGCCTCCTCGGAACAAGGCATCGATCTGCCCGCCGCCACTATCGAGATCCTCTCAAAGAAGGATCACAAGCCGTTAGGTTCCTATTTGGCTTGGGCATTGCCTTCCTCGGTGGCGCAGGGCGACGTCGTCAGCGTGGACGGCAAAACCTACGAAATCGAAATGCGTTTTGAGCGGTTGTACAAACCTTATTCGGTGCACCTGATTGACTTCAGCTTCAAACGCTATGTGGGGACGGACACTCCGAAGGATTTTTCCTCGGAGGTTCGCCTCGCCGATCCGGATAACAACATCGATCGCACGGCCAAGATTTGGATGAACAATCCTTTGCGCTACGGGGCCGACACGCTTTATCAAGCGAGTTGGGATCAAGAAACCGAAAAGGGGACAGTGCTGCAAGTTGTGAGCAACACCGGCTGGATGATCCCCTACGTGTCGTGCATGTTGGTCGGCACGGGGATGCTTTATCACTTCGGTTTGACGTTCGTACGATTCGCCGAGCGTAAAACGTCGCCCAAATCTGTAGTTCGCAGCGAAACAGCCTCGGGATTATTGGCCAACTGGAAATCCCCTGCGGTGTGGGTTCCAACTTTGGTGGTCCTCGTTTTCGCCGGTTGGGTGTCGGGACGTGCTCGTGCCCCCAAAATTCCGGCCAACGAAATGAATGTCTATGAGTTCGGCCAACTGCCGCTCGCTTATGAGGGACGCATCCAGCCGTTTGATACGCTGGCTCGTAACGTGCTGACCGTCATTTCTGGCCACGGCACAGTGGAACTCGATAAAGAAAGCCTGTTTGGCATCAAGCCGAAAGTTGCCGCAACAAAATGGCTGCTCGATGTCATTACCGGTTCACCCAGGGCGCAAGACTATCAGATCTTTCGGATAGAAAATCTCGACCTCTTGCAAACCCTCGGATTAGAGCCGCGTGACGGTTTTCGTTACAGCGTCTCTGAACTCACCGATCGCCGGGAAGAAACACTCAAGCAATGGCAACTCGCACGAGAAGTTCCGGCCGAAAAACAAACGCTCGAGCAAAAGAAGATGCTGCAGCTCACAAAGCGAATTTTCCTCTACACGGCCCTGCAAGATTCATTTGCCAATCCCGCAATTCGTACCGATACCGAAGAAAACCTGCGGGCTGATCTGGCGATGATCGGCCAAGAAATGCAGCGGCTGGAAAAAGCGGGGCCACGCGCCATTCCACCGGTCGAACCCGATCAGCCTTGGCAAATCGTCTTTGCCGCGGAAGTCGAATACGCCGTGAATGGGCTCATGCAGAAGCCGCAAAACGAAGCCACACCAGCGTTTCGTGCGATCCTCGACGCTTATCGGGCCGACGATCTGGACAAGTTCAACACCTCGCTGGCTGGCTACCGGAAGATTGTGGCTGAACGTGCCGTAGCTGATGCCGCCTACCAACAAGAACTCGTGAAGGAACAGGCCGCTGGGGAACGCAAAACGGCCGAGCAACTCGATCTAGGCCGCATCGCTTACGAAGCCTATTTCAATCACTTCAATCCGTTCGTGTTGGCGATGGCGTTGTATCTAGTTTGCTTCGTTCTGGCGGCTTGTTCGTGGCTGGGTTGGTCGGAGATTCTCAATCGGTCGGCCAATTGGTTGCTATGGTTCACGTTTGGCTTGCACACCTATGCGCTTGTTGCTCGCATCTACATTTCCGGCCGGCCGCCGGTCACGAATCTCTATTCCTCGGCGGTGTTCATCGGCTGGGCCGCAGTGTTGTTTGCCCTCGTATATGAATATGTCTACCGCAAAGGGCTCGGCAATTTGCTCGCCGCGATAGTCGGTTTTCCCACGCTGTTCATCGCTTATAACTTGGCGGGTGACGGCGACACCTTCATGGTTTTGCAGGCCGTGCTCGACACGCAGTTCTGGCTCGCGACTCACGTGGTCTGCATTACGCTCGGTTATTCGACGACGATTCTCGCCGGCATGATGGGGATCGTGTACGTCGTGATGGTTTTGTGGCTCAAACGACTGGACGAAGAAAGCCGCAAGCAACTCATTCGTATGACTTACGGCACGCTTTGTTTCGCGACGTTCTTCAGCTTCGTGGGAACGGTTCTTGGAGGTTTATGGGCCGACGATTCGTGGGGTCGCTTCTGGGGCTGGGATCCGAAAGAAAACGGGGCGTTGATTATCGTGCTGTGGAATGCCCTCGTGCTGCATGCCCGCTGGGGCGGCATGATCGCCCATCGTGGTCTCGCGATTCTCGCCGTTTTCGGCAATGTCGTGACTGCTTGGTCCTGGTTCGGCGTGAACCTGATGGGCGTGGGCCTGCATTCCTACGGTTTTACGGAAGGCCGAGTGAAATGGCTGCTGCTGTTCGTATTGAGCCAATTGGCCGTGATGGTGCTCGGCCTTGCCGTTAGTTCCTCATCGAACAAGTCCGTGGTCGAAGCGGAATAAGCTGGAGTTCTGCCATGTCGCCTCCACAATCAAGCCGTGAGATCATGGATCGTGAATATCTGCCTACGCGGGCGAAAATTCTCGAAATCGCGGCGGCGCTCGATCGCGTTTCGCGATCTGGGAGTGGCACGCCGGACGATCCCCGCTGGCAGCAACTGCAAACGGCAATTCAACTGCTGCTTAACGACGAGAATGATCGCGCCGAGCAAGTGCAGCTTTTATTCAGTCGCGCGTTTGACGAAAACTGGCGGCAGACCTTGGGTGTGAAGTAGCAGGCGGCTTAACGTGTATTACATCGATCCCCATATCCACATGGTCTCGCGGACGACCGACGACTACGAAACCCTCGCGAAGATGGGTTGCGTAGCGGTGAGTGAACCGGCTTTCTGGGCCGGCTACGACCGGGGGAGTGTCGACGGCTTTCGCGACTATTTCACTCAACTCACCGGTTTCGAGCCCAAACGCGCGGCCAGCTACGGCATTCAGCACTTCACGTGGCTCTGCATCAATGCCAAGGAAGCGGAGAATGTGTCGCTCTCACGCGAAGTCTTGGCAATGATCCCCGAATTCTTGGATCGCCCTGGCGTGCTGGGGATCGGCGAAATTGGGCTCAACAAAAACACGCGTAACGAAGCTATCGTGTTCCTCGAGCACCTTGATTTGGCCGTGAAGACCGACGAGCAAATCCTCATCCACACGCCGCACTTAGAAGACAAACATCAAGGAACGCGGATGATTCTCGACATGCTTAAGGGCGACAGCCGGATCAATCGCAGCCGGGTGCTCGTCGATCACGTGGAAGAACACACGATAAGACCGGTACTGGAGGCGGGCTTTTGGGCGGGGATGACGCTCTACCCCGTGAGCAAATGCACGCCCGCCCGCGCAGCAGATATGGTGGAAATGTACGGCCCGGAGCGCTTGCTCGTGAATTCCGCCGGTGATTGGGGGCCCTCGAAACCAACGGCCGTGCCTGACTTCATCATGGAAATGCGCCGCCGGGGTCACAACGAAGCACTCATCCGGCAGGTGGTTTATGACAACCCCCTGCAGTTCTTCGGTCAAAGCCGCGGATTTAAGTTCGTCGAACCCAAATAGCAAACGCCCAGGGATTGCAATCCCTGGGCGTTGGTTTGCACTTATCAGTAGGTGTTAATTCCTACTTATTTGATTGACGCGAGCGATTGGCCGTTTGCTGCTGGCGTTTGGCTTTGGCTTTTTCACGAGCCTCAGCATTACGAATCTCGCGGTCAACCTTACGCTGAACGACGCTCTCGATGCGTGATGAATTCACCACGTGCAACGAAGGATCATCGATCACGAACGGCGTCGACCAAGTCTTGCCGTCGTTGTTGTTGCACACGTCGATGAAGAACGTCCGCAGCCGTTGAGCGTTGAAGCCGTACGGGAATTGCGAGGTAATGTAGTCAGCAGCTGTCAGATCTTCAACACCTGGCTTAGCGTAGTAGTGAACCTGACCATCGGGCGTGACCGACAGCCCCAGCGTCCACCAACCGAATTGATCGGCGGGAATTTCCTTGCAGCGAATATCACGGCCACGGGTATCGCCGCGATAGGTCAAGAAGGCAGAATCTTCCTTGGCACCCTTGTGGCCCTTACTGCGGAAGTGAATCCACAAGCCCGGCCAGTAGGGTTCGTTCTCGGTGACGGTCCGTGAACCGCCGAAGAAGCCGCCCTTGGATTCCGACT
Organism: Bythopirellula sp.; assembly: GCF_041737835.1. NCBI lineage: Bacteria > Pseudomonadati > Planctomycetota > Planctomycetia > Pirellulales > Lacipirellulaceae > Bythopirellula > Bythopirellula sp. The sequence continues at coordinate 245,506 of NZ_JBGSQY010000040.1, forward strand.
TAGTGTTGATGGTCGACGTGCTAATGCGGAAACCAAAGTGGGGACCGGTGCGATTCTCCCATTCATCGGCTTCCGGCAAGTAAACACGAATCGTGGCACTCGGCATTTCGCTCACGGGAATTGTCCCGATGCGAGCCAAACTGTTGGCCACGAGGTCGTCTTGCTGCGTGTCCCGCGACATGTAACCCGGGATGCCGGAGTTCAACGTACGAACAAGCAACGCATGATTGCTGCCTGGCAAACCGCCCGCGGGCGTGGGCACGATTTGCATGTGATCGGGATGGCCACGCTCGGGGCCTTCGACCCACAAGCCATTCGTGGAACGTCCCGTCGGCGAGCGCAAACGCTCGTCTTGTTCACGCGAACTCTTGGGAAAGTTGTGGATAAAGCTCCACTCGGTGTCTTCAAAATCGTCGCCAACGTAGTCGATTCTCGCGCCCGTGCCCGGAATGAGCGGACGAGCGGCAGTGGCAGTGTTCACCAAAACTAAGGCACAAACGGCTGCGGAAATGCAGCGACCAAATGTATGTTTCATAATTCATTCCCGGCGAAGGTGAATGGTCTGGGGCAGGAGCGCTCTGCGGGGTGCTCTCCTCAGGAGTATCGGAACCTCAAGGCTGGAGATTCGGTTCAACCGACACGCCAGACAGAGTCTTCCCAGATTGCCTGAATTCCGTGCTATCATCGGTTCATGTTGCGTATAAATCCCTTCTCTCGCATTTGGTTGGCCAGGTTTGCCAGCTTGGTCAGGTTTGCAGCAGCTCAAACGTTGCCAAGCAACTTTGTCATCTTGCTCAACTTCATCAACTTGATCACGCCTGGAGATTGAACAAGTTCCCTCGGTCTTGCAAACGGCCGTGCTTCACACTCTTGGTCATTCTGAGAACGCCTAGGCGACAGATGAATCTAGGTTGCCATTTCTCACGGCTCGAAGCCATTGCCGGAACTTCGTGAAACTCGTTCGCGGCCTACGAATAACCTACTCCCGTAAACGCATCACGTTTGCAACCGTCACCATAGCAGAAGTCGTGGCACAATTTCTACAGAAACGTCCCTGGCCTTTTTGGCGTTGCACGGAGGCACTTGTCATTTAGAAGTCGTAAAAAATGGCTTGAAATGGGAATTATTTTTGGCCGCCTCTCTGTTGACCCCTGTTTGCCGCTAGGGACAATGGATTCCCAGTTGGACGCCAACTCCGTGCTGACCGACAACTTCTTTTCTTCGGGGTGTTAGCGTAATGAAGAATACTTTCTTAGCTCTCGTGTTTTGGTTGTTGCTCGTCATGACTCACTTGGCCAAGGCACAAGAGAATCTCGTGATGAATGGTGGGTTCAACGGCAACTGGAACGGTTGGACGATCACAAATACTCCTTATGGTATTGGTTACCATTCACAGGTGGGCAATCCTCCTGGTGCCATTCAACTTGACGATGCCTACACGACACCCGGAGTTGACCCCACGGTGAGCCAAATCATCACCAACCTTGTGCCCAACCAGCCTTATCTTATAACGGGTGAATATCGCCAAGGAAAAATCCGTGGCATTGGCCTGCCACTGGATCTGCCCAGCTTTGGCGTGGCCCTAAACGGCGACTATCTTTTCACGGCATACTCGCCTGGAAATATTCCAGATTGGACGCAGTTTCGTTTTTTCTATACTGCATCGTCATCTACGGCTTTGCTTAGCATTTCATCGCAAATCAATGGAACGGGTGTTTCGTATGACATCGATAATATAGCGATGTACGCGGTGCCGGAGCCGAGTAGCGCGATATTGGTGGTATTTGGAGCAGTTCTGGGGATGTTTTGCAGGCGAACCTTTGGTCCTTGAAGGACTTGCTGTTAGAAACTTTGGATTCATTACCTTTTTTTGCTTCTTCAGCCACGAAGTGGCGACCCTAAGTCAGCCCAGGCCAACGGCCTGGGTTGTGAATATCCGTAACGATTCTTAAAGCCCCAACGGGGCGATGCTAATCCCAGGCATAATGCTCATCAATCTGGATGCCATGACGCTGGCAAAGAAGTCGAAACTCATCTTGAAACGACATCTGACGATGATGTTCCTCCTGGTTAGCTATGTAGAGTTTAACCTGCTCGATATTCGACTCACTGACAGAGAAGATGCCATAGCCACTTTGCCAATGAAAATCTGCCAATGTAGGCGATTGTCGTTTGAGCCACTTTGTTGATTCTGTTTTACCTCTTCCACAACGTCCTTGATGGCAAACTTACGCGAAAGCAAACACAGGATATGAACATGGTCAGGCATTCCACCAATTAATATCGCGGGCGAGTCGACATTGTTCTTTAGAATGGCCGCCTTATAAGCGTAGAGTTCCGCGCGCAGTTCAGGCTCATTCAGATAAGCAGCCCGGTGCTTGGTGCTGTAAACCAAATGTACGGCGACTTTGGCCAAAGATTGAGGCATGGCCTTAGTATCGCCCCGTTGGGGCTATGGATCAATGTTTTTCCCTTTCACCCAGGCCGTTGGCCTGGGCTGACATAGAGGCGCCACTTCGTGGCTTAAGAATGGTTGATCTGCGATCCTGCGCCACCAGCGGTCGTCGACTTTTTGGCTTCGTTCAAATCCCAAACTGCCGCAGCACGATATCGGCCACGTCAGTATCGGCCAAGGGTTGCTCCACGAACACGCCGCGTTCGCTGCAGAGCAACACGCCGCGCTGGTTGGGCTGCCGCGCGGGGACACCGTGGGAACCGCGGACTAAACTCGCGTCCAGCGGAATGCCCTTGTTGATGGAGTCCCAAAACATTTCGACGGGATCGTAGCCCGGCTTGCGATGGATATCGACCGTCCGAGCAAACGCGGGGGCCAGCAGATCATCGAACCACCAATAGTAGGCTTGCCAACTGTTGGGCGAGGAAATCAGCACCACATCGCCAGCCAGCTCGTGATTGAGCTCGTACTTGTCGAGTTCCGCGTGTGGCACGACCTCCGCGATGCCTTCCCGGTCGGCGAAAAGCTCACAGACTTTTGCGATTACCGCGGGATCGCGATTCTGAACGAACACGTGCGAGAATTGATGATCGACCAGCGCCCAGGCTTGGCTTGCAGCGACATCAAGCAGTTCGCGGCCATCTTCCAACTTCACTTGCAACAGGCCCGCTTCACGGAGCAAGCGGTTGGGGTACGTGACATGATCGACCGGCGTGATCGTATATTCACTCGCCACGAGCCACAGCGGTTTTACATCCTTGTAGGCTGCTGAAAAACCGTCGACCAACCGGCCAATCTGCTCATCGAGTTCCGCCACGGCTCGCAGCGCAGCGGGGCTGTCGGGGCCTTCTTTTTGAGCAGCGTAATCGAGATGTGACAGATATATATAAAACAGATTGGGCTGATAACGCTCGGCGGCGAAGAGGGCCGATGTGACGATCCACTCCGTGGATTTGATGTTGGCAAACGGCCCCCAAAAATGCTGCAGCGGGAAGTGGCCGAAGTTTTCGAGTAACTCAGGGTAGAGCGACTCGGGTTTCGTATAGCACCAGAGCGATTCGCTGCCGTCAGGATTGTGTTTGGGTGCTGGCCAGCAAATGACGTCCGCACCGGCACCGATGCAATGCAGCGGAAACCAAGCCGCGGCGGTAAGTTCGGGATTCTGCTCGTGCATCAAATCCCATAGTTGTGGCCGCTGGATACAACTATTCGGCGAGGTCCACATCTCGACCTGATTGGTGTCGCGAAAGAAAAATCCGTTCGACACCACGCCATGCTCATTCGGCATGAGCCCGGTCGTCATGTTGGCTTGCACAGTGCAAGTCACACCGGGAAAACTTGGCACAAGCTCCGTGGAATCGCCGTCACTTACGAGTGCGGACAGGCGCGGCATCAAAGCAAGGTCTTGCCGTCGCAGACCGGGAACCGAGAGTAAGACAACATATTCAGACATTGTTAATTCGTGCGTTTGATAAGTGGTTTCAAAAAATCAAAAGACTGCTGTGCCACAGCGGGTCCAACGTGACAGTGGCGGCTGAGTTCCACGTTGAGCGGTCCATCATAACCCACTTCACACAGTGCGGCGACAATGGGTGGAAAGTCCATTTCCCCTTCGCTAAACATCAAATGCTCGTGAACACCGGCGCGCATATCCTCGATGTGTATGTTGGCAAGGCGGTGATGCCAGTTGCGAATCACATTGGCAATCGGAACTTCTCCCAGGCAATGCAAATGGCCTACGTCGAGTGTGAGCATCAGTTGTGGAGAATTGATCTGATCGAGCAATTCTAGAAAACTGGCCATCGTGTCGATGAGCATTCCCGGCTCGGGTTCAAACGCCAGGACGACGTTCTTTGCGTTGGCATAGTCGAGAACGACTCGCAAACCTTCAACCAAACGCTCCATGGCCGCCGCGCGCGATTCACCTGTCGGTAAAATCCCCGACCAGAGCGATACGCATGCGCTGCCCAGTTCAGCGGCGATGTCGATGGATTTTTTCAGAAAGTCGATGCGGATCTCGCGATCGGCCGCATTGGCTGTCAGCAATGTTGGCTCGTGCTTGAGCCGTGGATTCAGCAGATAACGCGCCCCGGTTTCGATGACGGAAGTCATCTCGTGCTTTTCGAGCAAAGATCGAGACTCTGCCAACTCTTCACGAAAATGCGAACCATACGGATTGAGCGTCGCGTGATCGAGCGTGATCGCCACGCTGCGATAGCCAATCTCGGCCAGCAATTCAATCGACGCTGGCAGGCTATGATGGGCTAATCCATTCGTGTTGTAACCTAGTCGCATCAATCGATTGTCCGCCAATGTCGGTGCACGCTCAAGTCATTGCGATTCGGCGTGCGAGTAGCTTCGTGGGTATCCAAAAACTGAGGACGATCAACCCAGCCATCCAACCCGCCGCCAGTGTGGCGACGGCTGCATCGATCAGCAGAAACGCGCCAATCAAACTGCCAACGGTTTGACGAACTGACATTTGATTTGGAGCCATAAGTAGCGTGTAAGCCAAAGAGATTTCCCAACTCAACAGCGCCAACCAAACGAGAAACCACGCTTTGAGCGAAACTGCCGTCGCTTCCATGGCCAGTGGCAAACCAACGATCCAAAAGAGGGTCAAGATCACGGCGATACAGCCAGCCCACAAATCCAGGTGGTCGATCGAATCCGCTTCGTGCCGGGCAATCCGAGTGAGCCCATACGTGTGGAAGAAGAGCCCCCACGCCAACAGCCAAGCACTCGACCAGTCGCCGGACATCGTTCCCGCAATACTCGCCCCCAGCAGCACATTCATCATGCGGCAGCCAGCCATCGCCAGTGGCCCCCACCGCGTGGACTTCAGGCCAACATTGTAACCAACGATTGTTGCCGCCAGGGCCAAGGCGATCTGCGTTGTTAACCATTGATGCGTGAGCCAACTCACAACATAAGCCACAAAAACTCCACCAGCAAGCAAACTCATTCCCACCCATTTCGCTGCCTGCTTGGAAATTCGCTCCGCTGGAATCGGCCGTTCGGGACGCTCTTTGGCATCGAGCGCGGCATCGCATACGTCGTTGAGGACCACCCCCGCTTCGTACAGCATGACCGAAGCAACGATCAACAGCAGCAGCGGCGTGAGCGGTTGCCAACCGCGATTGATTAACAGATACCCAGCAATGACGTTCGACGCCGCGGTGAACACATTGGCGGCTCGCAGGATTTGCCACCACGCCGGCCAATCAATCGGGCGGGAAGAACTCACGGCGACTCCGCGATGCCGAGAACGTTGAGCGCGTTCGTGAGAAACGTGCGTGCTTCCTGGGCGGCTTTATCCGGCGAGTGAATATAGGGATAAAGCTCCACGGTTAGCCAGCCTTGATAACCGGTCGCCGCGATCGCGCGGAGCGTGGCGGGAAAATCAATCGCGCCGTGGCCAGGGATCAGATGATTATGAACGCGGGTGGCGGCAATGTCTTCCAAGTGATAATGAACCGTGTGAGGAGCCATCCGTGCGACCCAATCCTGTGGGTCTTCGCTCACACAGTAAGCATGTCCCACATCGAAATTCAGTCCTACCAGTGGCGAATCAAGCCGCGAGACAAATTCCAGGTATTCCTCAAACCGCTCGATGTACAACTCGGGCTCAGGTTCGATGAGCAGCATTACGCCCAATTGTTCGGCCACTTCAACGCAGGGCATCACTTCTTCATAAAAGATGTTGCCCGCTTGCTCGCGTGTTTGTTCGGGCGCAAGGTGCCCCCCGGGTTCGGTCGTGATGTGCGGCGCGCCCAAATCGGCAGCCAATTGTAAGGCACGCTTGGTGTGTTCGCGGCGAATCGCACGATAATGCGGATCGGGATCGGTCCAACCCGGGTGCCAATAGGGTTGCCGCGGATCGCCGACGGCGTTCATCATAAAGGCGTTGATGTTAGAGATCGTCAGCTGGTAATCATCTAAACATTGCCGAATCGCTTCGCGGCGTTCGGGCAGCAAGCCCGCGGGCCAAGCGTGCGGCACGTCGGCCAGCAATTCAATGCCGCGATAGCCCATGCCTGCGATGCGGCGAATGGTTTCTTCAATGGAAAAGGCGAGGTAAGCGTTGGAGCTGAAGGCGAGTTTCACGAGATTGTTCCGGCAAGCAAAAGCAGTAAGCGATCTATTCTAATGTTCCAGGCCACGGCTGTTACCCCTATGTTTGCCGCTCGGCCAGGATCGCGATTTCTTTTTTACCATGCCGGGTGAGTAAAAGAGTGAGGGATTTGCTGCCGGAAAGCTTGAGTTTTTTACGCAGCTCTTCAGGCCGCACAGCGACGCCGCGCGTTTTGATTTCGAGTTCGCCGATTTGAAGCGCGTTGATGTGCTTGACAAGGTCCGCCGTTCGCAGTGGCAGGACTTCGAGAACACGAAAACAGGATACTAGCGGATGCTCGACTTTTTGATCCGCCGTGAGATAACTTTCACAGGGAGTCAGAACATGGCACTCAAGAGATTCGGCGAGCGAGCCCGTCAGCCGCGCGGCACGGATGGCTGGGTCGGTGTCGTACACGTAAGCGTCCACGCTGTCCGCGATATCGGCGGGTACATCGGGCTCTCCCACAAATGAAGCATGAGTCTCGGGGGTAACTAAAGTCGCACGACGTTTTCCCGGTGAGCGCGCTAAATCACCGAGCCAAGCCACTTGCTGCCGGCATTCGCGGTCGCGCGAGATCCATTCCAACTCGGCGCTTGCCTGCCATTCTGCAGAGAGTTCTGCCGCGGGGGCGAGTTTAATCGCTCCCGACGGGGATCGCTGCAACCAACTTTGAATGATTACTTCACTCGGCGAATGCCATTGGAATTGAATCGAACGACGGCCATCGACACGGCGGTCGGGATCGAGGTGCCATTGTTCATCCGGCTGCGGGGGGTGTTCTTCGACAAGTCCGGTGCGCACATCGGTTTCCCGTTGCCATGCTCTCAAATTCGCCGCGGCGAAGAGCGCTATTTCAGGAGCACGGTCCCAACCAACCGTCGGTGCATGTCCCGCCAAGGCCATTAAATCCCCGCCGATCCCGCAGCAGTAGTCGACGATTGGTTGATCCGCACGAAATCGCTGAGCCTTATAGGCCGCGACCCAGCAGTCGGTCGCTTGTTGCAGGCCGATGTCGGTAAAGAACATTTGCGCCGCAGGTTCACCAAATTTCTTGGCCGCTTTCTGCCGCAAAATCGCTTGTTCGGCGACAAGGCGTGCTCGCTCGCTGGAAAGTTCTTTGCGGAGTTGGTTTTGCAGCCGCGCCGACGTTTCCTGACCCGCGCATGCGGCAAGCCAGCGATGGGCCTCGTCGCTCACGAGCCACTGATAGTCGGCAAGATCGGTCAAGTTTTCCTCATTGTTACTACATGGCAAGCGTGCCGGGGCCTGTCGCCACTATCAAGCAAACTGCACCGGCTATTCGGCGCCGGGGCAAGCAATGCAACCCGGCGGTCGATAAAACTCAATAGGAACGGAGTCCTTAACCAGCGTGGCCTTGCCACGATTTTAGCCGATCACGTTCCTGACCCCCACCCGTCTCGTTGGCTGGGCGGTACAAATGTAGGCATTCTCAATATGTTCTCGCGAGCTTTGGCAATCCCCGTGATTTTGGGTGCGGCCGTGGCCGTGCCGTATTTCTCAAAAGGGACCGACGGCATCAAAGAGATGTGGAACTCGGCCAGCGCGACATCCCCGGCCGACGTTGATATAGCAGAAGTTCCGGAGGCCCGTCATTTCGATCCGTTGCCGCAAGGTCCGGGCCACGAAATCTATCCCATCAGCACTCCGCTCGAAGGCGATGCTAGTGCCAGCCTTGAAGAAGTGTTTCGCTTCGACGTGACCAAGGAATGGGTCTACCAGCGCTGGGCGCGTAAGTCGACGGCCCTGGCTGAGCTTGGCCTGTATGGTGTGCGCGTGCCGCTGGTGAGTGGAACACAGATTCACGACATCGCGGGTTCGCTCACATACTTTTTTGATCGAGCGGGGCAGGTCCAACGGATTTCATTCAAAGGCCACACGGGTGATACAACCCGCGTTCTCGCGCTTGCGCAGCAAAAAGGATTGCAACAACAAATTTCTCCGATCGTGGGAGAGCAGCTTTTTCAAATGAAGCGTGGCGACGACGTGTTCAGCGAAGTCCGCACCAAACCGTCGGCCGTTTTGTGGTCGAGTTCGCCGCACGATAGTTTTGCCGTCGAAATGGACCTGCAACGCCCGGAGGCCACGACGCCGCTGCCGCCGAAACTCGCGCCGCTGCCGGAAGTGAAGGAATCCGCCACCACCGCAAAAGCTGAAGGCGCCGCAGAAACCGAAGCTCCTGAAGAACAAAAGAGCTTTTCAGAATCGCTCAAGACATTCTTTCCCCGCAGTCGTATCCCCGCCGAGCAAGTGAAAAACTTGGAGCGGCAGGACCGCATCTGGTAGTAAGTGTCGAACGCTTGGTATGCTGCCGCGATGAGTTCCATTGAAATATCGCGCTGTGCTGCCACCGATTTCCAAGCCGCGCTCAAGGTTCTGCACGACGGGCTTTCCGTCGATCAACAAGCGTCGCTGGTGCAGACGCTTGATTTGTTGCGCGGAGGTGACGAATCGATCTTTGCGGGTTTGCTGGTTGCCAAGTCTGATGGCCATTTGATCGCGGCCACGTGGATCCAATTCACCCCCGGCCAAGCAGCAGTCGTGTGGCCGCCTGGGTTTGACAGCCCCGCCGCCAAGCAACTCTTCCAATCCGTCGGCGAACTTTTGGAGCAAAACCAGATCGCGCTCGCACAAATCGTGATCGCCGCCACAGAATCTGTTCGTGAAGACCTGCTCGCTGTTGGCGGATTTCACCGGCTTGTCGATTTGGCGTATCTGACGCTCGAGCGGTCCAACTTTCCCAACTTCACCAACAGTCACACTTTGGAATTCTTGCCCCACGCGGACCAGCATCAGCATCGTCTGGAGATCGCAATTAAACAGTCGTACGACGGAACGCTCGATTGCCCCGAGTTGAACGATCTGCGCACGCCCGCCGAGGTGATCGACGGCTATAAGGTTCAAGGAGAGTTCAATCCCCAGAACTGGTTTCTTGTGCGGCACGAGAATCAAGATGTGGGTGTGTTGATCCTCGCCGAGCACCAACCGGGCGAATACTGTGAACTTGTATACATGGGTGTTACCCCCAACGCGCGTGGCCGAGGGTTCGGCGAGCAGATTGTGCGGTTTGCAATCGAACGGGCCAAGCAAATGAATGCCGAACGCTTAGTGCTGGCCGTCGACGAGCGCAATTCACCGGCATTTGAGTTATATCGCCAGCTCGGTTTTGTGATGTGGGATCGTCGTACGGTTTATGCCAGGTTGCGTGGCCGCGGCGTATAAATGGACATGTTAAATTGGGCGAGTTGAAATTGTGTGTCACTCGCAAACGAAGGCCACAGGATTTTGTGGTGTCGCTTGCTAACCCTCGGTTTCTCGACGATTTCGACAACTTCCACACGGCGATGAACGACCGCCGAGTCTCTCGTCACACACAAACAGATTATCCACAGGGGTGGTCAGGGTTCGGAAAGAATTTTTCCAACTTTTTGCTCTCAGAAAGTGGCCAGAAATTGGGCTTTAGTGAACCGTCTGAAAAGGGACACGAGCACGGCAACAGTCAAGACCTAGCAACCGAGTGCTAGCACTCTTAGAATCAGCCCCCACACAGGAATTGATTGGGCTGCCGATGGGGCAGGGAAACCGCGAGTCACCTTCTGATGGCGGAAAACGGTGACAGACGGACATGCCAGTTCGGCTGTGAGTTTTGGGCAATCTTTTTCTCCGATTTTCAAGCGGGAGTCAAGTTCTCGGAAATGAGGACTGCGAGTTATTGGATACTCGCCTTGGAAAGTCGATAATCGGATCTTGCAGGAAGTGAACATGGACGATTCGGACAGGCTGTCCGCGTTGCGCGCTGAACTTGTCGAGCGATTGGGAAGAGAGCGATACGAACTGTGGGTCGGACCACAGACATCGCTTGAGCTTACCCTACACGCTTTGCGAGTCGGTGCTCGCTCGCAGTTCGAGTTGCAATGCGTTCGCCGTCACGTTCATGCCAGCTTTGCGGAAAGTTGTCGATTGATCTGCGGTCACGACGTCGCGATTGAATACTTTGTGCAATTGGCCGAAAATCTTCCTGTGAAGACCGATGGTAAGTTGGTCCAGCAAAGTTTGCTCGACGAGTCGCTAGCCCCCGTCAAGGATGTCATGCCCGCCACGCTGATCCAGCAACCGCCTGTCGCAACAAAAAAGCCGCCGCGGTCCGCGGGCTCGGCTATGTCGCGGTCGACGTTCGCCAATTTCGTGAGTGGGCCCTGTAATGAATTAGCCCACCGCACGACCATCGCCGTGGCCGAACGCCTTGGCCATTATGGCCCCTTATTTCTGTATGGTCCCTCGGGCATCGGCAAAACGCATTTGCTCTATGCGATGCTGCACCACCTGCGCGGCACGAATTCGCTCGTGCGAGCGCTGCGTCTCACGGCGGAGCAATTCACAACCGAGTTTCTCGACGCCCTGAATCAGCGTACCTTGGCGAGCTTTCGTCATAAGTATCGTTCGGTCGACGTTCTGCTGATCGACGACATCCAATTCTTGGTCAACAAACGGGCCACTCTCGACGAACTTTTGGTCACGATTGATTCGCTGCAGGAAAAGGGAAAGCAAGTCATCCTGACTTGTGATACGAGCCCCACGGACTTGCTGAAAGTCAGCTCGGAATTGGCGACTCGAATTTCTGGCGGATTGGCCGTGCCGTTGGAAATGCCTGACTTCGCTACGCGGCAAGCCTTGGTACGAAAGTTTATCGCCGAAATGCATCCCGTGATTGGCATGGCTATCGATGACGAGACGGTCGTCGTGATAGCCACCCAAGTCGCTGGCAGTGCACGTCAACTGCGCGGAGCGATCAATCGCTTGATCGTCACCAGCCAAGCCTTGCGGAAGCCGCTCACCGCGGACCTCGCCCGCAGCATTCTCGCGGAATACATGCAGCAGATCACACCGACCGTTCGCCTAGCTGATATCCAGCGGGCCGTGTGCGAAGTGTTCGGCGTCGAGGCGAGCAGCCTCAAGTCGGCCAGCAAGGTTCGTAACGTGGCCGAGCCACGGATGCTGGCCATGTGGCTGGCCTGTCAGTTCACCCGCTCGGCACTCGGTGAAATCAGCGAATTCTTTGGCCGTCGCAGTCATAGCACGGTCATCTCCGCGCAGAAGAAAATCGAGCGGATGGTCAGCCAAGGTGACAACGTTTCCACGGGCCATCTTAACTGCAGCGTCGAAGAAGCAATCCGCAAAGTGCAGCAGAAATTGCGCCGGGCGTAACGCGAAGAACTGCCAGCACTTATCAGTATCTCCTATTCCCCACACTCGATTCTCCCACGGGAATTCTCCCGCGTTCACGACTCCACACAACCAACGGCCATGGTTGGCAATGACAAACATAGTGAATCGCCGTAGCCTTATTCTTCACAATCCGAGCTGATCCACCATCCGACCACCATGTCCCCGCTTCGCGTTCACCGAATAAGCGATTCAGCCTTCGTGATCCATAACCTTTAAAATCTCGCAAGAGTTGGCTTTTCATGGCAATGCCTCCCCCCGCTGACGCGGGAGGCTCAAAATTCGCCAACGAGCCTCCCGCGTCAGCGGGGGGAGGCTCTACAACCAAATGCACATGGTTCTCCATAATCGACACAGCATGCAGCACCCAACCACGATAGGCGGCCGTTTCTAAAAATTGTTCGAGTAACTGCTCGGCTTGTGCGAGATCAACATAAACAGGCTGACCTTTCAATTGCTCAATCGCTGCTTGATAGAGCCCCGGCATCGAACCGTCGAAGGCTTGCCCGGGTTGAGAATGCTCACGCCGCACTGATGACAATGCGTCGTTGGACCGCCGTTCTCGAACATTCGTCACGGACCCTCGTTTATTACCCGGCAACCATTGGCCATAGAATGTCGACGTGATGAGCCAACAAGGCATGTGAGTAGTCCTATCTGCAAGGAATGTTGCATATAGTGTACTTACGTCCACTTATTTGTCGAGAGCTGCTTTGGATATTTTTGGAAAGAGCTCCCCCCGCTGACGCGGGAGGCTCGTTTCGTGGCTAAACCTCGCCCCAATACAAAATCTGTGTGTGCTTCTTGAGCGTGCGCAGCAGCAAATAGATGATGCCGCCTGCGGCAAAGAGTAGCGACCATTCCGCTTCGAGCGTGAGCCGATCTTCGATAAACCAATGCTCGATCACCTCAATGGCGGTGTGCAGCAAGATCACCATGAACAAGCCGGTGTATTCACGCCGCAAAACCGTGCGCCACGAAAAACCGCGCGTAGCTGCTGTCCACTGAGAGAAACGTGGAATGAACGCGGGCGTTCGACTCGCCCAGTGATCGAACTGTTCGCCGAACTTGCGTTGCAAAAACGCTTCTTCGGCAATCATGATCCGTTCATAATAAAGATAATAAGCCGTCGTGTAGAGCAGCGGGAGCCACCACTCAAACGGCACAAGGACAGCGCCCAAGCCGATCAGATAGTTTCCCAGATACAAAGGATGGCGGATCGTAGAATAAATACCGGTCGTATTGAGAACAGTCGCTACTTGCCCTTTGGTATTACGGCCCGAAGTCCCTTCGGGGACGAATCCGACTGTGATGATGCGCACACCAAGACCGACGAACGAAATCGCCAGACAAATGAATTCCCAAGTTTCGTGAAACTCAAGACTGCCAAACGGCCAGACCATATTTGCCAGCACGCTGATAAGAATTGGAACGGCAACAAGCGGCAAATAACTACGCCGACGAAATAACCATTCGCCGTGCAATTCCATTTCTGATTTCAGTGACAAGGCGGTAGCTCCAGCGAGTTAGGAAATGTGGTGCTACTGTATGGCGAGTCCAGATAGCCGTCATGACGAGTTCAATTACGATTCCGTAAGACTGCTGACTACTTTCCGGATACGACGACCAATCCCGCCAGAATCAGTAGGCTCCCAACGGCAATCCGCGGGGTGAGATTCTCACCCAAAAATAGCCACGCCAACAAGACAGCAACCACGAAGCTCCCTTTATCGATCAAGGAGATCGTGGAGACCTCGCCTAATTTAAGGGCCTTGTAATAGAAAACCCACGAGATCGCCGTCGTTAATGCGGACAAAACTAACCAGAAATAATTTCTCGAAGTGAGCTGCTGAATATGTGCTTTGGGAACAGCGAACATTGCAAAGGCAATCACGAAAAAGAAGACAAAGCACGTCCGCACCGCGAGGCCCAGCTCGCCGGAAATTCCCGTAAGGCCTTGTTTGGCAATGACCGCTGTCAGCCCCGCGAAGACCATCGAAATGATGGCAAAGATGACCCAGCGTTCCATGGATGAGATTCCTGGCTTTAGGATTTCGCGTTACGGGATATTGATTTCTTGAGCGTTATTTTAACGGCTTACGCAAGCTCCTTTTAGGTGCGATAATGGTTTGATGGCGAATATTATTGAACCCGCTCCGCATGATGCTGCCGATCGCTACGCGATTGTCGTCGCTGAGTGGAACAAATCGATCACCGGCAAACTTTTGGATGGTGCCGTCACAACGCTCACGGCGGCTGGCGTTGCGGCTGAGAATATCGACGTCGCTTGGGTGCCGGGGGCGTGGGAAATTCCGATTGTGGCTCAGCGTTTTGCGCAGAGTCAGCTCTACGCCGCAGTGATCTCGCTGGGGGCTGTCATTCGTGGCGAAACCACGCACGACCAGCACATCAATCGGGCGGTCAGCTTGGGGCTGCAAGAAATTGCCCTGCACAACGAAGTACCGATGATTTTTGGCGTTCTCACCTGCGAATCGATGGAACAGGCGGTCCATCGGGCTGGCGGAAACGTTGGCCATAAAGGGGTAGAATGTGCCGAAGCGGCCCTGAAAATGGTCGGATTGCTCAAGAATTGCCCGCCCGAATAGAATAAGGATAGCCGACCACGAGGAAACGGAACGCTAATCCGCGCTAATCATCACTGATCTCAGATTAGTGGTCATAAGCGTCGATTAGCGTTCTGCATTTGCTGAACGAGACGGCAGGTGTTTTAGAAATTCATAGATTGCGTTGTAGAAGATGGCTGGACGTACACGAGCTCGAGAAGTTGCCTTGCAGGCCCTGTTTCAAGAGGATCTCAATCCCCGAGATTCCCGCGATCAGGTCATGCCATTGCTAGAGAACCGTCTCAAGGAACCTGATCTCCGCGACTTTGCCGTGTCGCTGGTGATGGGGGTTCTGCGCAATCGGGACGAACTCGACGCCTTGATCGCCGCCAAGGCCGATAACTGGAGCGTGGGCCGGATGGCCGCGACCGATCGCAATATCTTGCGGATGGGGGCCTACGAGATCCGCTACACCGACACGCCCCCGCGAGTGGCCGTCGACGAGGCCGTGGAATTGGCCAAACGATTTGGTGCCGCGAATTCCTCGCAGTTCGTCAATGGAATTCTGGATAAGTTGATCGAGAAGAAAGCGTAGGCCGGAACAAGCCGTGCGCAGTTCCGGCGCAACATCCGATAAACTGCCGGAACAGCGCTACCGCTCGTTCCGGCCAACATAAATCACAGGACCACTTTCAAAAGCTCATGGGTTTTTTCGACAAGATTAAGAGCGGTCTGCAGAAGACCAAGAATGTCCTCTTCACCGACGTTCGCGATTTGTTCAAGAGCGAAGGCCGGCTGATCGACGAAGAATTTCTCGACGAAATGCGAGCGATCTTGTTCAAGACCGACATGGGCTACGACTCGGCCGAAGAGATCGTCACCGAGGTGGCCAAGAATTTCCGCGGTCGGGTGGTTCACTTGGAAGATGTAGTGGCCACCTGGAAAGCGAAGCTGACCGAGCTGATGGGTCAGGCCGATTCGCCGATCCGCTTTGCCGAGTCGGGACCCACCGTGATCATGGTCTGCGGCGTCAACGGTGCCGGTAAAACAACATCGATCGCCAAGCTCGCGCATCTGCTGAAATCCCAAGGGAAATCAGTCGTCCTGGGAGCTGGCGACACGTTCCGTGCCGCCGCGGTGGAGCAACTCACGCTGTGGTCCAAGCGGTTGGGTGTGAATATCGTGACGGGAGAGCAGGGGGCTCATCCCGCCTCTGTGGCCTACCGAGCGGTGGAAGAATGCCTCGCCACGGGGGCCGATGTTTGTATCGTTGATACAGCAGGCCGTCTGCAAACGCAGAAGAATCTCATGAGCGAGCTCACGAAGATTCAGCAGTCGATTCGGAAACTGATTCCCACCGCGCCGCACGAAGTGTTGCTGGTGCTCGATGCCACGACGGGCCAAAACGGCATCAGCCAGGCGGAAAAGTTTACCGAAGCAGTCGATTGCACGGGGATCGTGCTGGCCAAGCTCGATGGCACGGCCAAGGGGGGCGTAGTGGTCGCCATCAAACAGCGTGTGGGTCTGCCCGTAAAGTATGTCGGCGTGGGCGAACAGCCCGAAGATTGGGCTCTCTTTAGCCCGGGCGACTTCGTGGCCGCGCTCTTTGCGGATATCGAGAAGACAGCCCCAGCATCTGCCTAGAACGGCTGCTGTTTTGCCTGCGGCTTCTGCCTACAAGCGCGACATGGTGTGATTACCTTGCTGGCAAAATCGTAAGGTTGCGCTCCAGTCAACCAGTTTTTCTCGCTCATACCGCCGGCGCAAACTCTTGCCAGTTGGCACGTTACAGCAAGCCTGCCCATTCTGAAGCCAGGCATGGCATGGGGATTGCTCTCCGCAAAGCCAACCGATTCGGATGTCGCCATAGATGCAAGGACTCAGCGTTCTCTGGCGATCCAAGAAGCGTTGTCGTGACGCTTCCAGGACCACAAAGGCGGAATTCTAGATACTTCCAGGTCCTGATTGACTAATCCTTCTGACAATCCAATAAGGGCGAATCTTATGTCAAGTGTTTTGACACTGCGCAGCTGGCAGTATCTGCTAGTTGCCCTAATCTTGTCGCTACAAGCGACGCCAATGATGACCCAAATTTCTTGGGCACAAGAAGAGGCCGCAACCGAAGAGGCCCCCGCGGAAACTCCGGAAGCCGAAGCGGCAGAGGCAGAAGAAGCCGAAACCGAAGCACCTACGGATCTTGGTCTCGGCTACGCACTGGACAACATCATGTTGTTCGTCTGTGCCTGTCTCGTGTTTTTCATGCAAGCCGGTTTTGCCTTGGTGGAAACGGGTTTTAATGCCTCGAAGAATGCCATCAATATCTTGTTTAAGAACACGATGGACTTCTGCATCGGCTCGATTTTGTTCTACTTCGTCGGTTTCGGATTGATGTATCCGGCAAGCTATGGAGTCGATGTCACCGAACACAAATACTTCGCGTTCGGCGGCATGGGATTGTACGAAGCTTCGAGTCCCCGGGAATTCAGCCCTTCGACGGACTGGTTCTTCCAATGCATGTTCGCCGCGACTGCCGCGACGATCGTATCGGGTGCCGTGGCTGGTCGTATCAAGATTGGTGCTTACTTTGTCTACAGTGCTTTCATCTGTGCGATTGTTTATCCGATTAGCGGTTTCTGGAAATGGGGCGGCGGTTGGTTAACCCAATTGCCGGATGGTCAAGTCTTCCAAGATTTTGCCGGCTCTGGTGTGGTGCATGCGGTTGGTGGATTTGCGGGTTTAGCTGGCGCGATGCTGCTCGGACCTCGAATTGGTCGCTACGTCGGTGGTAAAGCCGTGCCGATGCCTGGACATAGCTTGCCTCTAGCTGCACTCGGTGTGTTCATCCTGTGGCTGGGGTGGTTTGGCTTTAACCCTGGCAGCCAACTTGGTTTCCAAGCGACGGCTGAAATTGATATCGTCATGCACGTTGCTATTACAACGACCTTAGCTGCCGCCGCCGGTGGCGTGGCTGGTACGTTTGGTTCTTGGCTGTTGTTTGGCAAGCCCGACCTGGGAATGGCCCTTAACGGCATCCTCGGTGGTTTGGTCGGTATCACGGCTGGTTGCGATGCCTTCACCGTTGAGATGGCAATCCTGATTGGTGTGATCGCGGCGTTCATCGTGATGGGTGGCTGCATCCTCTTGGACAAGCTGCAAATTGATGATCCCGTCGGTGCATTCCCAGTCCACGGTCTGTGTGGCATCTGGGGTGTGATGGCCATCGGCATTTTGCCAAACGTCTATACCACGGCCTCCGTGGCTGAAAAATTGCGTGGCACGGCAGCCGCCGACTTCGCGGCAGTCACGAGCTTCAAGACGCAATTGATTGGTGCGTTGGCCTACGCCGGTTGGGCGTTCGTTACGATGTTCATCCTCTTTGGAATTCTTAAAGCGATTGGCTTCTTGCGAGCTAACGAGCACGAGGAAACCAAGGGTCTCGACATCAGCGAGCATGGTATGCAGGCTTATCAAGCCTAGAAAGTTGATAGTAGTCGCTTGTCGGGCGACGGTTGACGCCGCCCGACAAGTGTCCTTGATAATGTTGGATCGACTCTTGCCTGGGTCGCCGATGATGTCCCATGTGGCTTGGTCGCGCTTTGCCGCCTACAGTGCGACCAAGCCGGGACGTCATCAAATTTAGATAGCCAATAAAACAAAAGGCAGAGATCGCAAAGTCGCAGAGGGCCGCAAGAAGCGATCTTACAAGAATCTTCTTACACTCTGCGAAATCTCTGCGCCTTCGCGCACTCTGCGATTAAGCGTCTGCGTTGAATCGGATTATGGCCCGTCCAGAAGGATGCCCCAATGGCTTGGGTGGGTTTTCCGCCTAATCCCGCCCAGGCCGGGGTGTCTTTCCTGGACTTTTTCTTTTGGGCCGTTCTGAAGTCGTACCGTTGCAGTCTACTTGCTAAACATGGCAATTCCGGCAACTAATGCGGCAAGCACTAACAGAACCGCCACGAGGCGTTGCACATTGGGCTCGTCTACGCTGGCACGGTGTTCTTCAAGTGGCGGCACGTATTGAGTAAACCGCGATAAATCGGGACCATACTCTTTCATCAGATGATCGTTGAGATTGCCCTGCACCATGCGGGCGTTGAAGGGCCGCTTCTCGGGGTCTTTCTCCAAGAGCTGCATGATGATTTGCTCGAGCCACTCGGGGCAATCGATCCTTTGTTCGCGCAGGCCCTTGGGCTTTTCGCTCAGATGCTGCTTCCAAACTTGCGCGAAATTCGCGCCGGCAAATGGCGGACTGCCGGTTAGCATTTCATACATCACGCAACCCAGCGAATAGAGATCGGCCTTGCCGGTGATCGCTTTGTCGCCGCAAATTTGCTCGGGCGACATATAAGCATAGGTTCCCACGGTAATGCCCGTGTCGGTGATGTCGGCGTCGTGGGTATCGCGGGCGATGCCAAAATCGCCCAATACCAACTTACCATCCTTGTCGAAAAACAAGTTGCTCGTTTTAAGATCACGATGAATGATGCCGTGGTTGTGCGCGTGTTGCAGCGCCGAGGCGATTTGCGCGGCATAGGCGGCGGTTTGCTGCCAGGTTAGCGTTCCCTGCTTTTGAATGCGAGTCTTGAGATTGCCCTTCTCCAAAAGTTGCATGGCATAAAAATAATGCCCATCCATGATCCCCCCGCCATAGTTGCGGACGATATGGGGATGCTTGAGGCGCTCCATGATCACGATTTCGCGCTGGAAGCGGTTCACGATGTTGTCATCGTGCGAAATGTTGGGATGCAGCAGTTTGACGGCGACCGGCTCGTCGATGTCGGGGCTTTCCGCGCGGTAGACGACACCCACGGTGCCAACGCCCAGCGGTTCCATTAACTTGAACGTGGCTGAAGTCGGTAGAAACTTCAGATTGCGGCGAGGTGTCGGTGTGGCGGAATCGGTCATCGGCTTGGAGAAGGTTGAGGGACTTCCGACAAGGATGCCCAGTATTGATCTGCCACGGCGATGACAGCGGATTGCCCGAAGTATAGCCACTGCCGTGATAAACACCAACCGACGCGAGGCGGCGGTTTCTCGTGCTGTTTTCCCGCTCTTTCAGCCACCGGGCACGGATTTTGGGATTTCGGATTGTGACCTGGGGATTTAGGATAATAAGCAAAGGATTTATTAGGCCGCCGAAAAACCCGTCATTGCTCCCATGAAACTCATCATCGCCATCATCCAGCCCAGCAAACTGGAAGACGTTAAAGCCGCCCTCTCGAAAGTGGAAGTCGTCCGCCTCACGATCATGGACGTCCAGGGCTTCGGCCGGCAAAAGGGCCAAACCGAAGTCTTCCGTGGCCGTGAAATCACGGTCAATCTGCTCCGCAAGGTGCAGTTGCAGATCGCCGTGAACGACCACTTCGTCGAGCCGACAATCAACGCGATCATCGAAGGGGGCCGAACGGGGGACGACGGCTCGATCGGCGACGGCAAGATCTTTGTGCTGCCGCTCGAAGATTGCATCCGCATCCGCACGGGCGAGCGCGGGCCTGAAGCGATATAACACTTACACCACGCGGTCGCTGCCATGAACACTCTCGCCAAAAATCTCGTCTGGACAAGTTGGCTTTCATTCTGTTTATTGCTCTACGGCGCCGCGATCGCCGCGGAGACTGCTCCTGCGACAACCAAAACCGCCACGGAACCCTTCTATCCCTTGGCCGTGGGGAATCAATGGGACTACGAAGTCCATGCCAACGGCAATGTTTCGGAAATCTCGAATCGCGTGGCTAAAAAAGAAGTCATCGATGGCGAAACACTTTATCGCGTCGACACCTCCGCCGGAGGGAATGTCTCAGCCAGCGAGCATCTCCGCCATGCTCAAGCCGGGTTGTATCGCGACCGCTTCAATGGGTTGGAGTTCTCACCGCCGATCATCCTCTTGAAGAATCCGCCGACTCCCGGGGAAAAGTGGGAGACAGTCACAAAGGTTGGCGATCAAGATTTCAATGTGAAGTGTGTCATCGGCGACTATGAAGACGTCAAAGTTCCCGCGGGCACGTTTAAAGCGTTGAAGCTAAACGTCTCGACTACCGTGGGACCTGATACTTTTGTGAGCGATTACTGGTTCGCTCCCGAGACGGGGATCGTTCAGCAAGGTTTGGATCTGGCAGGCATCAAGGCACTGCTCAAGCTCAAGAAGTTTACGGCGGGAAAGCCGGAAGGTGCGCCGGCGCCACCCGCTGCACCGTAGCATCCGCCAACTATTTGGCTTTCACCGCAACTCGCAACTGAGCGCGAGCTTGTTTGACGATGCGATCTCGAATCGCCAATTCTTCGTCGCCGCTGACTTGGCGACCCAAGGCCAACGCCAATTGCTCGGCCGCGGCCAGTTGATCAACCGCTCCGGCAGGAATAGCCCGATTGGTGAGCACCGAGATGAGGTTGTCGTTCACTTGAACGAAGCCACCGTCGATGTAATAGCTAATCGTGGTGGCACCCTGGCGGAGACGCAGTTCACCGTAGCCCAAACGCCCAATCATCGGCGTGTGGTTCTTGCCGATGCCCACTTCACCGTCGTACAACGGCAGAGCGATAAAATCGGCCTCGGTGTCGAGCACGGTTTCTTCCGGCGTGACAACGATGCAGCGCAAGACGGCGTTAATGGTTTCGGTTGTGCTCATGGTGAGTTAGATCGTCGCTTTACTTAGCTTGATTACTTAGCTTTCGCGCTGGCCTGCAATTTGTGAAATTGGGCTTCGGCTTGCTCGATGGCACCGACGTACATGAAAGCGTCTTCCGACAGGTGATCCCACTTGCCGTCGCAGATTTCTTCGAAGCTGCGGATCGTGTCCGAAAGCGGCGTGATTTCGCCTGGCTTGCCAGTGAAAACTTCGGCCACGAGGAACGGTTGCGACAGGAATCGTTCGATACGGCGGGCACGGTGCACGACCAACTTGTCTTCTTCGGAAAGTTCGTCGACGCCGAGGATCGCGATGATGTCTTGAAGTTCGCGATAACGTTGCAAAGTCTTCTGCACGCGGCGGGCACAGTTGAAGTGCCGCTCGCCGACGTACTGCGGATCGAGAATACGGCTCGATGAGGCGAGCGGATCCACCGCAGGATAAATACCCTTTTCCGAAATCGAACGTTCCAGATAAATGAACGCGTCCAACTGGCCGAAGGCGGTCGCCGGGGCAGGGTCGGTCGGGTCGTCCGCCGGCACGTATACGGCTTGCACCGAGGTAATAGCTCCGTTGCTGGTCGACGCGATACGTTCCTGCAAGGCACCCATTTCGCTCGCGAGAGTCGGTTGATAACCCACCGCGGAAGGCATACGGCCCAAGAGGGCCGACACTTCGCTACCTGCTTGCGAAAAGCGGAAAATGTTGTCGACGAACAACAGCGTGTCGGCACCTGTCTTATCGCGGAAGTATTCAGCCATCGTCAAAGCCGACAAAGCCACGCGGAGACGGGCACCCGGCGGTTCGTTCATCTGACCGAACACCATGCAGGTTTGATCGATAACGCTACGGCCGGTATCGCCGATTTTGGCTTCCTGCATTTCCAGCCATAGGTCGGTTCCTTCACGGGTTCGTTCACCCACGCCTGCAAACACCGAGTAACCACCGTGAGCCGACGCGATACGGGCAATCAACTCGGTGAGAATAACCGTCTTACCAAGACCGGCACCACCGAACAGACCGGCCTTACCACCGCGGACGAACGGGGTTAATAGGTCGATCACTTTAATACCAGTTTCGAACAACTCGGTTTTGGTCGAGAGCTGATCCAATTTGGGAGCTTCGCGGTGAATCGGCCAACGTTCTGCGGCTTCGACCGGACCACGGCCGTCGACCGCTTCGCCCAACACATTGAACACGCGCCCCAGCGTGGCTTCACCAACGGGAACGCTCACCGGTCCGCCGGTGTCGACGCATTCCTGGCCGCGAATCAAACCATCGGTGCTTCCCAAAGCGATGCAACGCACGCGGCCACCGCCGAGTTGCTGTTGGACTTCGCCCGTGAGATTGATCTTCACGCCCTTGTTATCCGACACGACTTGGACGGCGTTGTAAATCGCCGGCAGCGAATCGTCGGAGAACTCGACGTCGAAGGTCGAACCGATCACTTGGGTAATATGGCCGATGTTCTTGGTAGCTGTTGCCATGATTTTTCTAATTCTCCCGGCGACTCGTTGAGTCGCGGCTAACTTAAACTCCAACAGTTCTATTTCAACGCTTCAACGCCGCCGATCAGGTCCATCAATTCCGACGTGATCCGGCCTTGTCGTGCGCGGTTGTATTGCATGCTCAAACTCTTAATCAATTCGCCAGCATTCTCGGTGGCACCCTTCATGGCGACCATCCGGGCGATCTGCTCGCTCACCGCCGAGTCGAGGAAGCACTTAAACAGCTTCACCTTGAAACTCGTGGGAACGACCTCTTCCAAAATGCTTTCTGGAGAAGGCAGAAATTCGTACTGCGGCCCGGTGTTTTGCGAGGCATCGTCTTCGACACTCGCAGCCAGCGAGCCAAGCGGCAGCAATGTCTCGACCGCCACTTTTTGACGGGCGATGCTTTCGTATTTCATGTACACCACGTCGAGCCTATCCAGCTTGCCCGTGATGTATTCTTCGAGATAGCGATTGGCGAGTAGTTCAACTTCGTCGAACGATGGCTTATCTTCAAAATGCGTGTAAGTGTGGTCCGCTTGATAACCACGGAACTTAAAGCCCGCGATACCGCGTTTGCCAGAGAGTTCCAACCGACACTGAGGCACTTCGGCTCGTAGTCCACTCCACCGCTCGAGACCGGCGCGAATCAAATTGCCGTTGAAACCACCGCACAACCCACGATTAGCCGTCAGCACCAACAACGTGGCGTTGTTCACCTCGTCGCGTTGCTCCAGCAGCGGGTGGCTCACTTGGAGACCCGTTTTGGTCAGGTCGGCCACCAACTTCGTGATGCGATCGGTGTAGGCGGTGGCCGCAGCTGCTCGATCCATCGCTTTCTTGAAGCGCGCCGTCGCGATCAGTTCCATCGTCCGCGTGATCTTGCGGATGTTGCGAACCGACTTGCGGCGTTTATCGAGTTCTCTGGGATTGGCCATGTTTAGTGCTTGAAAACGGTTTGCGAAATCCTAGCCGCGATTCAACGAATCGCAGGTCTTATACTGTCACGGTCGCGTGTTCGGTCACACCGACGAATTGCGTGTTGAATTCGTCGATCGCGGCGCGAATTTTGGCGGTTAACGCGTCGTCGAGATCTTTCTTCTCGGCCAGTTCCTTGCGAATTTCCGACTTTTGATCGGACATAAACTTCAGGAACTTGTCTTCCCACTCGGCCACGCGGTCGGTCGGCAACTTGTCGAGATAACCACGCGTACCGGCGAAGATCACCAGCACCTGGTCAATCACGTTGAGCGGCCTGTATTGGCCCTGCTTGAGCAATTCCACCATGCGGTAACCGCGATCCAAACGAGCTTGAGTCGCGGGATCGAGTTCGGTACCCAACTGGGCGAACGCTTCGAGTTCGCGGAACGCAGCGAGGTCCAAACGCAGACCACCGGCCACTTTCTTCATGGCCTTGATTTGAGCGGCACCACCCACGCGCGACACCGAGATACCAGCGTTCATAGCGGGCTTCACGCCGGCGAAGAACAAGTCCGGTTGCAGATAAATCTGACCGTCGGTAATTGAAATCACGTTCGTGGGAATGTAGGCCGAAACTTCGCCTTCGAGCGTTTCGATGATCGGCAGCGAGGTAATCGAACCACCACCCAACGCTGCCGAAAGCTTACAGGAACGCTCCAGCAAACGGCTATGGCAGTAGAACACGTCGCCGGGGAACGCTTCGCGACCCGGCGGACGACGCATCAACAGCGACAATTCGCGATAGGCCACGGCTTGCTTGCTCAAGTCGTCGTACACGACCAAGGCGTGACCGCCGTTGAACATGTACTCTTCGGCCATCGCCGTGCCGGAGTAAGGGGCAACATATTGCAGCGGGGCAGGGGCGCTGGCACCGGCGACGATCACAGTGGTGTAATCCATGGCGCCAGTTTCACGGAGCCTCTCGATCACGCCGGCCACGGTCGATTCCTTTTGGCCGATGGCGACATAGAAGCACTTCACGCCTGAGTCGCGTTGGTTGATGATCGCGTCGATGGCGATTGCGGTCTTGCCTGTCTTACGGTCGCCGATGATCAATTCGCGTTGACCACGACCAATCGGGGTCATCGCGTCGATGGCCTTGATACCGGTTTGCAGCGGCTCGTGCACCGGCTGACGTTCCGACACGCCCGCGGCGATCACTTCCACGGGACGACGTTTGCTGGTCACGATGGGACCTTTGCCGTCGAGCGGGTTACCCAGCGGATCGACCACACGGCCCAAGAGCTCGTCACCCACGGGGACGCTCAACAAGGTTCCCGTGCTGCGAACTTCTTCGCCTTCGTTGATGTTCAGATAATCGCCGAGGATAATCACACCCACGGAGTTCTCTTCGAGGTTGAACGCCAAGCCTCGCACGCCGCTGGCGAACTCGACCATTTCACCCGCCATTACACCGGATAGGCCGTAAACCTGAGCGATACCGTCGCCCACTTCCAACACGCGGCCAACGTCGCGGACGTCGATGTGTGTCGAGAATTGCTCGATCTCTTTTTGGATCACTGAAGCGATTTCGTCGCTATTGAACTTCATCGAAGCACTCCCGGATATTTCTTTTTGCTTTTAATGTTTTGCTTAGTTAGTCGTCGAAGCCATTAGGCCCCGGACTCTTGGTAAAACTGCTCGGGGCGTTGCTGAATCATCTCGACCGCACGCGCGATCATCGCTTGGCGTGCTCGTTCCAAATTCGACCGCGTCGAAGCATCCAGCACGCGATCCCCCGTGCGAACCACAAAGCCACCGATCAGCTCGGGGTTGATCTTCACGGTCACCAAAGGCTCAGCCGCGAGCTTCTTGGCAAGTCGCTCGATCATTTCCTTTTGAAGCGATTCCTCAACCGGATGAGCAAACTCGAGCGTCACCGCGACTTGATTCTTGCGGATTGTCCACAGTGCATTCGCATTGCGAATAATCTGCCGCAACACACCCAACCGACCGTGCCGAGCGATTACCTTCAAAAAGTTGAGAGAATTCGCCGACAATTGATTCGCAAACACACGATCCAAGATGCCTAGCTTGTCGTCGTTGGAGACCAGCACCGAGGCAAACACCTTTTCCAAGTCCGGAAACTTGTTGAGCACCTCAGTAACAACAGCGTTGAGCTCATCCATCAAACTCTGCTGAGCTTGAGAATCACCCGCCGAGTTCAGGCCAGCCTGAGCGTACACCTTCGCCAGCTTTTCGACGTCAACGTCGAAAACCGATTCTTGCGCGAAGTGTTGGGTTACGGAGTCGCTCATAGCTCTCACTTAGTTATTGCTGGCAGCCAAGGTCGTCAGGGCGTCGCGCACCAATTGGGAATGCTGCTCGGAAGTGAGATTCCGACTCACCACTTTGCCAGCCAAATCGACGGCTTGGTTGGCAATCGTCTCGGCGATGTTTTTCATCGCGAGATCGGCCGCCCGTTCCACGTCTTTCAGCGCCCGATCCCGTTCGGCATCCGCCAGCGTTTTGGCCTCGGCCAAGATTTCCGTCTTAGTATGCTCGGCATCGCGACGGGCTTCTTCCAACAACGCACGGACTTCGTTGGCGGCACTGGCCAACTTGGCCTCGTACTGCACGAGCATTTGCTTAGCTTCCTCGTGCTTTGCCGCCGCTTCGGCCAGGTTGTTACGAACCGATTGCTCACGCTCGGTGAGTGCCGCCGAAATGGTCGGCCAAGCAAACGTGCTCAAGATGCCAAAGAGCAGCAAGAACACCACGCCGGTCCAGATCGCTAGGTCGGGATCAATCGCCAGTGGATTGGGATTCCCGCCATGCTCTCCCCCATGCGCGTCACCGTGCTCGGCAGTTTCAGCCGCGTGATCATCGCCTTGAGCCTGGCAGACCGACGTGTTGGCAAGCCAACCCATCAGGGTCAAACCCAAGAATACAACAAAGCCAAATTGACGAATGTTCATGCGCAACACCTGTCGCAGTTTCCACAGCGGCACGTGACCCCACTGGCCACGGCCAAAACTAGTTGTTGAACAACATACAAACGATCAACGCGAAGAACGTCGCACCCTCGATAAGAGCGGCGGCGATAATCATCGCGGTTTGAATGTTGCCAGCAGCTTCGGGCTGACGAGCCATGCTCTCAACGGCGTTGCTGCCAATCTTGCCGATGCCCATGGCGGCACCGATGATCACCAAACCTGCACCAAACGCGGCACCAGGATTCAGGCTGAAACCAGCGGGAGCAACCACAGCGGCGCCTTCAGTTTCTTCTTGAGCCATGGCTGGGCTGGCCATAAATACCAACGCCAAACAAAACACCATCATTTTCGCCAACTTGATCACGTTAATGTCTCCTTCGACTAAGCAAAAAGTGGAACGATTACGGGTAAGCCGGTTTGTCAATCGTTAGTGCGGGTGGACCGCCGCTCCGATAAACAAGGCCGACAAAAAGGTAAAAATATAAGCCTGCAAAAAGGCCACAAACAGTTCGAGTAAACTCAGGGCAGTGGCACCCAAAACGCTGGCGGCAGTGACGCCACCCCAGATCGCTTGGCCCGCCACGGCACTAGCCGCGATAAACGCCATCACCACCGACAACACCACGTGGCCGGCCATCATGTTCGCCAAAAGACGAACGGCCAACACACAGTGCTTTATAAATAAGCCCAGAATTTCAATCACGAAGATCAGCGGAACCAAGCCAATCGCAATTGGCTTGGGGAGATCCATGTGAGGGACTTGAGCCTTCAAGAATCCGAAGAAGCCAAATTGCTTGATGCTCGAACCGCATACCACGAGAAATGTCGTGAGTGCGAGAGCGCCGGTCGTGGCTAAAGCTCCCGTGGGAGAACCCATCCAGGGGATCATCCCCATCAGATTACAGCCCAGGACAAAGAAAAACATCGTCCACAGGAACGGAACAAACCGGTCGGCATCGTGATCGCCGATGCAAGGCCGGGCAATTTGGTTTCGGATATAAAGCAAGAAGACTTCAAGCAAATTCCACAACTTGCCCTTGGGAACCTTGCCCCCTTTGATTCGCATCGCCAACACGATGAACAACACGCAGATAATCAAAGCAATGATGACTTCCAAAACCATGAACTTGGTCAGTCGCAAGTCGAGTGGTTTGATCGTGTCATCGAGCAGGGCATTGCCCGTGTGCATCTCGAAGAGCGGCTCATCAGGAGCCAGAGGTTGGGGAAGCTCAATATGCCCATGGTCGTCGTGCGAAGTGAACGCACGCGGCAAATGGAAGGATGTCGAGTCTTCGACGTGCCCGAATAGTTCGTTGGGATGTAAGGGATTGGCCATAGTAAAACCTATTGCAGCTCAATCTTTCCACTGTTGTGAGACGGGGTGATCGAGCGTACCGAGAGAAATGTCTCGACAGCCAACGAAACCAAATAGGCCATGATCAAGAAGCCGGCAAACACTTGACCTTGCGGGCCATTCTTCTGTAGAGCCAGCCAGATGCACATCACCAAGGGTGGCAATAGCCGGCATCCCATCGCGAGCAATACGCCGGCCATTTGCTGGCCGCGCTGAGCGAAATAATGAGAAATCGTGAGGGCCGCGAGCCCGGGGGTAATGCATACACCGGTCGCGGAGAGCAGGGCCTCGACTCCGTTGCCACCCAACCAAATCGCAAGCGGCAGGCAAAGCAGGGTGAAACCAACAAGCGACAGGATTAAGATCATCGCGGACGCGACAAAGCTATTAGCGCAGGCGACCAAGCTGTTATCCGAGTTGCTGGTCGGCCAACTGGGGGCTTGCTGAGTCACGGGATGACTTTCTGGTTCACCAAAAAAATGTTAAAGATCGTTAGCGCAAATCTGACCGATTCTTAGCCTTATACTTCGGGGCAGACTGGGCAATTACCTTCAACTGCTTGAAGGCCAAATACCCCCCCACCGCAAAGCCCAGGAGCAGAAACAAGGGTAGTGTTCCTGTCCTCTTATCCAACCAATAACCCGCCAGTCCCGGCAGAACCATTTCCAAGGAGATGGTCATGATCCGCGACGCCCATTCGGAGGCTCTCGCCGTGGCCGAACGTCCGTCGGAAGCGTCGCCATTATCTTGAGCAGCGTCATCTTGACCAACTGGGGGCCGCAATGACATCGCTTTGAAATGCCTGTAGAGGTTGCGCTCGAAAGAATCGGACCGCTTAGAATGAGCCACAGACCTCCAGCCCAAGACTTCATCCCTCGCGGACTTGATTAATCTAATTACAGTTCAGAAAGGCGCAAAGGGGTATTCGTGAATTTTTTCACAAATTAGTTTGTGTTTTCATAACTCTTTATTGCATAGATGGTTATGAGATATTCTCGGAAATGCGCATAAGGGCTTACGTCGACAAGCAGGGTCGGAAACAAGCTTAGTAACAACTTACCAGCGGCCATTTGTTGCAAGCTCCCGCCCGATAACGATTTACGACGCAAAATGGCAGCAAAAAGCTTGCAATTCCGTAATTTAAGGGTAGTATGGGTTTTGCGGGAATTGCCGACTCTCAACAAAGGCGGGCCAGATTTCTGCAAAGCTCTCGTTTGGTCATGGAACGCCAAACAACAATCCGCACGGCAATTCGGCTGGATGTCGCCAGACTTTCCACCGCCGCATTCTGATTCGGCGTCTCTCACACGGATGTTCTATCCGTATCCATCAGCTTCGAGAGTAATCGCGTTCGAGAACGCAGGGGTTTTGCGATATGACTGCTGCTGCATTGCGCTCCCGCACCGCAAAGGACTTGGCCCAAATGGCTCGTCAAAATGGCGTGGCCGGTTGGCATTCGATGAAAAAAGAAGAATTGATCGACGCCTTGGTGGTGATTGCACGTAAACGGAATCTCGAAACACGGCAGCCGGGCAATGGGCATGCCACCAACGGACGCGACGTGCAGCTCGGCACACAAACTCCCGCGCATGTCCGCAAGAGTTTGGAACAGCTGCATCAAAAGCTCGCAAATCTCAAAAACCTCGCCCACTCAGCCAAGCCCATATCCAGCGAAGTGAAAGACGACCGCTTGGTCGTGATGGTCCGCGATCCCTATTGGCTACATGCCTGTTGGGATCTCTCGCAGCGCAGCGTCGATCGGGCGCAAGTCGCCATGGGACCCCGCTGGCATACGGCGCAGCCGACCTTGCGAGTGATTCGCATCATGGAAGCCGGCACCTCGAAAATCGAACGCGACATTACGATTCACGGCGGCGTGTCGAATTGGTACGTCGACGTCAACGAACCACCTTGCAGCTTTCGCATGGAGATCGGCTATCTCTCTGCCGACGGCATGTTTTATGCGCTCGCTCGCAGCAACTCCGTGCAAACTCCGCCCGCGGGTTCTAGCGACGCGGTCGACGAAAATTGGTCCGACGTCGCCCAAAATGCCGACATGATCTACGCCATGAGCGGCGGTTATTCTCCCCAAGGGACAAGCCGCGAATTGCAAGAATTGCTCGAAGAACGTCTCCGCCGGCCGCTGGGTTCGCCGATGCACACACGCTTTGGCAACGGTGCGGCAGCATTGCTCCAAGAGGATGAAAGCATGGCGCTTGCCGTCGATGCCGAAGTCATCATCTACGGTGCTACCAATAAACATTCACACGTGACACTCAAAGGTGCGCCGGTGCAGGTCCGTCCCGACGGCACATTTTCGGCTAAGATCAAACTCCCCGAACTGCGGCAAGTGATTCCGATCGTCGCCAGTTCCTGCGACGGTGTCGAGCAGCGAACCGTGATTCTCGCCATCGAGCGAAACACCAAGATCATGGAACCAGTGGTCCGCGATCTCACTGGGCACTAGAATTCAGTCTTTGCCAGTGCATCGCACACAAATGACTGAATCCATGTCGTCTGCTTCCCAAGATCAACTGGTCGAGTTTCTCGCCAAGCTGCCTGATTGCCTCGTCGCATTTTCAGGCGGCGTCGATAGCGCGGTCGTGGCTAAAGCCGCCCAGGTTGCGTTAGGGGATCGTGCCGTCGCCGTCACGGGCGTGAGTGCGAGCCTCGCCACGGGGGAACTCGAAGCCGCGCGCCGCATTGCCGCGGCCATCGGCATTCGCCATGAAATCATCAACACCGACGAACTCAGCGACCCCGGCTATTTGGCCAATGCCCCGTCGCGATGTTGGCACTGCAAGAACGAGCTCTATTCGCAAATCCGCGGATTGGCCCAAAAGTTAGGCATGACACAAATCGCCAATGGCACGAACCGCGATGACCTCGGCGACTTTCGACCCGGCTTGCAAGCCGCGGCGGAGCAGGGCGTACTCAGTCCGCTTGTCGAATGCGGCATCGATAAGCAAGGAGTTAGGCAACTGGCTCTCGACTGGCAACTTGAAGTGTGGGACAAGCCCGCCTCGCCCTGCTTATCCAGCCGCGTGGTGTACGGGCTCGAAATCACGCCCGAACGTTTAGCACGCATCGATGCAGCCGAAGCGTTGCTCAAGGAGTTAGGTTTCACGGGGGTGCGAGTGCGTTGCCATCACGACGAGCTCGCAAGGCTGGAAGTCGCGGCTGATGAAATCGCGCGGCTCGCCGATACAGAATTGCGCACAAAGATTGCCACACGCTTACGCGAGTTCGGCTTCCGGTTTGTAACGATCGACCTGGAAGGCTTCCGCTCGGGGAGTTTCTTGCCGTTGGTGATTCCTGTCATTCCCGCGCAGGCGGGAGTCCAGAGAGCACCGTCAAATCCTGAATCTCCGCCTACCCGGGAATGACGAAGCGGGACTAAATGAGGATGCAGGATTAATACCCTCCTCAGAAGTGGGGCACGCACCTATGACCGGTTTCTCTGTTTGTAAACGAAGCCGACACGATATCATAGGACCGGACTAAACGTCA
The DNA here is from genome assembly GCF_041737835.1 of Bythopirellula sp. Lineage (NCBI taxonomy): Bacteria > Pseudomonadati > Planctomycetota > Planctomycetia > Pirellulales > Lacipirellulaceae > Bythopirellula > Bythopirellula sp. The sequence continues at coordinate 276,783 of NZ_JBGSQY010000040.1, forward strand.
GCTGCGACGGGATGCTAAAACGCGCTAGCCGATGCAGGACACGCCCTCCTTACGCACTTTGTTAATGAGGGGTACGGAAACTCGCCGATGACGGTCAAAGCTGTCGAAGGTCTCACATGAGATTTCCAAAAACCTAACGGTCGACAGACATTAAAAATAGACCTGTGTTTTCAGATGACAAGGCGCGAAATTTTGCTTTCTTGACCTTTCCCGATAAAGTAACGGATCCCGCATTGGGAAAGACTCAACGTCTAAGTTAGCCCGGATGGAAAGTTCCTGGCTCCATAAGGTCAGGCAAGACCTTGATCATCTAGCGCCCCTCAACCATTCGATATATCTATATACTCAAGGGAATCAATTTAGGTCGGCTGCATCGCATTCAGCCCTGATCGCAAGTTGCTGGCCTTCGGCAACGCGGATGTGATGACACAATTAAGTGCTCAACGCATTTTTTCAGATTCTGTTTAATCGCAACCTCAAGTGCTCTTACCTATTTACTTCATGCTTCCAAGGACAAATCTTCCAACGCATACGCTTGGCAGGCGAGGATAAAGCCAGCTTGCTTTTCGCTCTCTAGTAACGCATCTTCGGCGTTCATCTTGACCCTGCCCAAGGAAAGTTTGGTTTTGCACTGGCCGCAAACCCCGCTGCGGCACTCGAAGGGGAGATCGACGCCGATTTCTTCCGCCGCTTCGAGGACCGTCACATTCTTGGTAATACGGCCTGATTTAGAAGATCGCTGGAAGTGGATACCAGCGTCTTCGGCAACCATTGTGACATCGCCATTCTTTATTATTGGTTTGGTAACATCAACGAGTGGCGAATCGACCGCTGGCGAAACGAAAGCTTCGGTTTTGATCCGCTCACGAGTGACCCCCATGCTGACTAGCGACTCGGTCACCCCAGTCATCATCGGTTGCGGGCCGCAGAGATGCACCAGTGGCGTTCGCCAATCGTCCACCCATTTTTCGAGTACCATGCGATTGAGGCGGCCACATTCGCCGGTCCAAGCGGGATCGGCCTCGGCGGCCGAGAGAATGATGTGTACATGTAGATTCGGAAAGCGGGCCGACAAATGTTTCAGCTCTTCATGGAAGATAATGGCGTCGGGAGTGCGCGCGGCAATGAGAAAGTCGATTCTGCCGGGCCAGCAGGAATCAGTGAGGTAGCGGGTCATTGACATCAAAGGCGTGATGCCAACTCCTCCGGCAATCAATACGACTCGCTCGCAACCCTTTCCATCGAAGACAAAATGACCCGCCGGTGCGGAGACTTTGAGGCGATCGCCTTCGCGAACGTGGTCATGCAAATTCCGCGAGGAGGTACCAAATGGCTCGCGTTTCACGCTGATCTCACAATAGCGGGAGCGCGAGGGGGCCGAGGCAATGGTGTAACATCTGATTACGCGACGGCCCTCGATCTGTTGTTCGAGAGTCAGGTATTGTCCTGGTTGGTAGTCGAAGGGGAGCGGACCGCCGTCGACCGCAACGAGTCGAAAGGTGCGAACTTCGGATGTTTCCGAGAAAATCCGAGCAACGCGGAGTTCGCCTTTCCAAAATGAGCGTTTGAGCGGAGCTGGGGAGGTCACGGATTTCGGCTTTTGTTGGGCTGCCTGACGGAGATCGCGATAGTGCAAAACGAAGCGCGATCCCAGCAGCAAGCCGAGTAGCCCCGCGAAGGCGAGCGGTTGGCGGACGTCGGATTTCACGAGCAAATAATAGTGTAATACTCCCAAGGCAATTGCGAGATAGGCCAAGCGATGGAGGAGTTTCCAGCGTTTGCCGCCGAGTCGCCGGACCATGGAATCGCTGGAAGTAATTGCGAGCGGCGTCAACAAAACCACGGCCGCAAAGCCGACTTGCAGATACCGCCGCGACAGGATTTCTTGCAAGGTGCTGGTGAGATTCAAGGCTCGATCGAGGCCGACATAAATCGCTAGGTGGATGCAGACATAATAAAACCCCCACAAGCCCAACGGGCGTCTGACTGCCAGCAATTCGTTCCACTTGGTGACACGCCTCAGAGGGGTCACAAGAAGTGAGAGCATGAAAAAGATGAGCGCGAGTAGTCCCGTGGTGCGCAGCGCATCGTTCACGGCATTAGCGCCCAAGCGTCCGTGATAGGCATCCCAGGCCAGTATTAAGCCAGGAATCGCGCCATTGACCCAAACCAGAGTTTTGTAGAATTTCGCTTTGCTCATAAACGGTCGATCAAAGATACACGTTTCTAAAAATTGGTACTCAAGTCCATCCCTTCGTAGAGATGAGCGACTTGGTCGGCATAGCCATTGAAGGGAAGAGTATTGCGGCGGCCTGATTCGCCGATGCGTTGTTCAGTGGCCTGACTCCAGCGCGGGTGGTCCACAGCTGGATTCACGTTGGCGTAGAACCCATACTCATCCGGTCCATAACGATTCCACGAGGTGACGGGTTGGTCGGCGACCAATGAAATCTTGACAATCGACTTGATTCCCTTGAAACCGTATTTCCAGGGGACGACCAAGCGAATCGGGGCACCATCCTGCGGCGGTAGTTCCCGACCATAAAGTCCGGTGGCCAAGATGGTGAGCGGGTGCATGGCCTCGTCCAAACGCAAGCCTTCAATATAGGGCCACTCGAGGACAGCGGTTTTTTGCCCGGGCATGCGGTCGGGGGCGAGCAATGTTTCAAATGCCACGTACTTGGCGGTGGGCAGCGGCTCGACGGCTGCGAGCAATTTTGCCAACGGGAAGCCAGCCCACGGGATGACCATCGACCAAGCTTCAACGCACCGCATACGATAGACGCGTTCTTCGGGAGGACCAAATTGGCCCAAATCATCAAGTCCGAACACTTGAGGTTTATTGACTAGGCCCTCCACAGCGAGTTGCCAGCCATCGGTCTTGAAGTCCGCGGCCAGCCGAGCGACGTCCATTTTGTTGGTGGTGAATTCGTAAAAATTGTTGTAGTTGGTGATCGACTCGAACGACGTTTTTGGCTCATCAACGAAGAATCCGCTCGCTGGGGGAGTATCTTGAGCGGCAACAACTTGCGGTAGCTCCCGGGTCTCAATCGTTTGCATGGGCGTGCCCTTGAGCAGTCGATAGAGCAACGCCGTACCCGCAGCGGTCCCCAGTAAAGCCCCAGAGCGGAGCAACGCGCGGCGATTGAAATAGAGTTCGGGAGGTGTAATTTTGTCTTGGTTGTCATCACTCATGTGAGTGTCTCTTAAAGTGGGAAACGACAGCAAATAATCAATATGCCCTTGCGATAAAGGAAGGTATGCCCAGGGGAGCAACCCCTGGGCCGGGCAAGCAACATGTTCACGGGGTTCATAAAGATACCACACAAGTCTCAAAGAGCTACTTGGCCACCAGGGCTTCGCCGTGCATCATCTCCATTTTGCTGGTGACCATTTGGCGCACCATCACTTCCTGCATCAAGGACATCATGAATGCCTTGTCATTCATCATTTTGGTTTTGGCAGCCATGAGTTTATCAGCCATCATTTTGTCGGCCTGAGGTTTCTTTTCCATTTCCATCGCCATGTCGTTTTTCATGGCCATCATCATTGGTTTGTCCATCATCATTTCCTGGATCATCATTTCGCGCGCCATCATCATGGTCATTTTGTCGCTGGCCATTTTGTCGTCGGCCATCATGCCCATCATTTCCTTTTTGGCCATCATCAAGCCTTCATCCATCATTTTCTTGTCCATCATAGGCTTTTGCATCATGGCTTTTTCCATTTTGGGAGCGGCCGTCGTTTGACACATCGCTGTCGGGGTTAAAATCATGCTGAAGATCATTCCCAGGACCAACATCAATAGAGTACGCATTATTTTCTTCTCCATAACTGTGGTAAGACTGCCAGCAACGCCAGGCGACGTTTCGCGTCCTGACAAGTTGCTTTCCGACACGGCATCGGAATCAGGAAATCTTAGGAAGAGCTGGTGCTGATCTTGTAACGATTGCGTAAAGATTTGGTAAAGTGGGCCGTGAACTTATGATAACTCCATGCCGCAAGCAGCCAACAAGCATTAAGTTTACAATAATATTCTTGCCCAAAGCCTCAACTCGGATTGCGACATGACTGCGACGAAATTGCCGTTGATTCTGCTGGCGGAAGACGATTTGAAGACATCGAACTTGCTGGCGGTTTACCTAGAACGGGAAGGTTACCAGACGATTGCCGCTTACGATGGCCAACAGGCGATTGATCAGCATCGCAGGCGGAACCCTGATTTTGTCGTGCTTGATGTGATGCTGCCCCATAAAGATGGCTGGGAAGTCTGTCGCGAAATCCGTCAGCATTCCGAAGTGCCCGTGCTGTTTCTCACGGCCCGAGATGACGAAAGTGATCGGCTGCTGGGCCTGGGACTAGGGGCCGATGATTACGTCCTCAAACCCTTTAGTCCCCGTGAGGTTGTGGCTCGGATTAAGGGGATTTTGCGGCGCACACGAGCCGTGAATGTTTATGACGCGGCAAGCGATGTTCTTACTCACGGTGCACTCGTCCTTGATACGACGAAACGGCGCGTAAGCTTGGACGGTGAGTCGGTGGAATTAACGCCTATCGAGTATACCTTGCTCTTGACGCTGATGTCGACTCCCGGGCGCGTGTTTCAGAGGGATGAAATCATCACTCGGCTTTATCCTCGCGGCGAATCGGTGGTTGATCGCGTGGTGGATGTTCACGTGGGTAAATTGCGGCAAAAAATCGAAGCTGATCCCGCGGACCCAAAATACATCATCACCGTGCGCGGCACGGGATACCGATTTGCCGACCGGCGCAGTGAGTTAGGATCATGAAGCTGCGGCTGATCTGGAAACTCGTGCTGATTAACGTCATCTCGGTACTGATCGTGGTGGCGATTGTGGATGTCGCGCTGCGCGCGCTGGCCGCCGATTATTTCATGACCCTTGTTGAAGAGTATGACATCGATCCCAGCGAAGTGCATGCCATGTTTTTGGCCGCCGTGGAGCGCTATCTCGTGGGAGCGTGCTTGGCGGCGTGCGTGGTTTCGGTAGGGCTGAGTTCCTGGCTTACGTATCGCTCGATTCGCCCACTCCAATTGGTCATGAATGGTGCGAAGCAAATTACCGCCGGCGATTATTCGGTGCGGATCGACGAGAGCAATTGTGGCGAAGTCAGCGATCTGGCGCGGACGTTCAATCAAATGGTCGATAGCCTCGCGCGCACGGAACGGCTCCGTAAAGAGATGGTCACCAACCTTGCGCATGAGCTGCGCACCCCTTTGACAAATATTCGTGGCTATCTCGAAGCACTGACCGATGCGGTGATTGAACCCCATCAAGAAATCTTTTCGTCGTTGCATGATGAAACGCTGCGGCTGGTGAGTTTGGCGGATAATTTATTGCAAGAAGCTCGGGCACAGGCGGCTCACGGCGGTCTACGGATCACTACCCTGCGACTCGACGATGCTGTATTACAGTCCTTGCAGTTGTATCAACTCAAATTCGCGCAGAAGCAATTGCATGTTGTGAAGCAACTGGAGGCGGCTGCGGTGGAAATCCGTGCCGATGCGGAGCAGCTCGCGCAGGTCTTGACCAACTTGTTGGAAAATGCCTGGCGATACTCGCCGGTCGGCGGCAACATCCAAGTCCTTGCCGCGAGGCAACCGATGGCGATTCGCGTCGAGATCACCAACGATTCGGCCACGTCTATCGATCCTGGCATCGACATCTTCCAGCGTTACGAGCGGGGGGGAGCGTCAGGTTCGTCCGCAGACGGTGGTACAGGCCTGGGGCTGACGATTGTTAAACAGATTGTCGAAAGCCATGGCGGGGCTATTGGCTGTGATCTACAGGCCGGAAAAACTCGGATTTGGTTTACATGGCCTGCGTAGCTCGAAACAGTTTTAAAAATACGCCCTGATCAGGCCGCTAGATGATTCTTCGACAATTTTATTGCGTTCACTAATTCAAACTGCACGGAAGTCGTGATCTTAATCAAGTCATTAACACGTGGTACATGTCAATAATCGATCATTATTTCTACCGTCGCGGGTTGACAAGGCTCCCGGCCTGCTTGTGCCAGTTTTTCCATTCTGTTCTTGATTTCCTAACACCGTTGCGCGCACAGGTCGAACCGACGTTGGGGAGTGCCTGCGCCGGCTAACGACACGATTAAAACCCACCACCACCAAACGGCGGCATGGGCTGCAAGCCGCGTTCCTTGCGGCGGTCGTTCATCATGCGCATGCCGTTTTCGAACTTCGAGCGTTGTTCGGGCGTGGTCCAATCGAGCATCTTTTTGCCGATCTCGCTCATCCGCTTGGGATCCATCGGCGGGCGACCGCCACCAGGACCTCCTGGGCCACCCGGTCCGCCACCCCGGGCTTCCATTTCGTCGATTCGTTTGTCGAGTGCCTTGCGCTGTTCTTCGGGAGTCATCTCCATGTACTTGTCGTATTCCTCCTCGAAGCGTTTGGCCATCATCGGCATGAAGATTGGCATACTGCTCTCAAAAAACTCTGCCCGCTGGGCTTCGGAGAGGCCAGCCATTTGTTCGCGCATGGCGTTGCGCTGGTCGCGGAAAGCATCAGGGGAGCCGCCCTGCATCTTCGCCACGTTTTCGTCGCGAATCTGTTGAAGCTCAGCCACTTTGGGATCGCTGCTGTATTCTTTGGAGTCGAACCAGCCCCAAGCCCACGCGGCGAAGAGCAACACCACGACAGCCGTGGCACCATACATGATCTTATTCTTATCCATCATTACTCCTCAGGAACGACAACCGCGTCGACGTGCCCATCGAGATATGCGTAGTTTCGCGCACCATTTTCGCCCGGCGAGCCGTGAAACGCATCGAAGTCATAGACGATCCAGACTTCGCCCGTCCCCACGGTTCCCACCCGAGTATCCAACACCTCGGGACGCGTCCTGTTCTCAAACCGCACGGAAGGGTATTCATAACTTAAACCCTCCCGCTCGTGCCAGGTTTCGAAGCGATCGTCCTCGGCGATGTCGCCGTTTTCATCAGGGATCTGCTTATAGTAGTCGCTGGGGCAACGGAAAATCTCGCGATTATTTTCGCAGAACGGGGCCAGCACATCATAAAGCGAAGGCAGCTTGCTCGGATTTTCGGTCTTCGGCAATCGCGCGGTCATCGGGAATTTACCGCGTTCTCCCTGGCGGTCGAGATATTGGGTCATCGCCAGCCCGATCTGCCGCAGATTCGATTTGCACTGCGTGCTCCGCGACGCTTCCCGCGCCCGTTGAATCGCGGGAAGCAGCAGCGCCACAAGTACGCCAATGATTCCAATCACGGTGAGCAATTCGACGAGGGTGAATCCCGGTTTGCGTTTCATGCTGGCAAGCCACTCCAAGCCAGTACCTATTGGCACATTACTTACAGCGTAATTCTTTACTGGCACTACGCGAGTTTCGCTCGAAAGCTTACGAGCCTGCGTCAATTATCACCGCAAATGGCTATAGAAAGCAAGAAAAGCTGGGTAAGACAGCAGACTGCCAGAAATCATCTAAGCCAATAACTGAGGGACGAGAGTCTAGAGCCAAACATTCTGGCTCTAGACTCTGGTCTTTTGGCTATCCACTTTCACTTACCACTTGTGATGACGCTTTGTCACCTTCTCGGTCTTCGGTCGACGTGCTCCGCGACCGCCGCTGGCCAAATAGCCGTATTCGATCGCAAACCACTCGGCATACCGCTCGCGGTCCGTGTAGTTGGTATTGCGATCGTCGACCAAATGGCCCAGCTCGTGGATCAGGATGTTATTGAGATAAAAATCCTGCAATGCTTCCTCGCTCCAAGTCAGCCGCCAGGAATAGGCATCGGGCCGATCCCAGCGTCCACCGTACATTTTGGCTTCGTTGACCGTTTCAGGGCGGGGTGGGGCATGGAAGACTTCTTCGCGCGATTCTTCCAAAGGATACAGGTAAAGCGTCGCGCCCCACTGCATTCCGTAGCAAGGAAAGCTCATCTTCTTGCGGGTCATGCAGCTGAACTGCACATTCTCCAACCCTTTGAGAAACTTTTGCGGCACCTGGGCTAAGCGCTCGCGTACTTGCTCCGGAGTGAGAATGTGGCTGTAGCCATCCCCGGGAACTTGGACGATAATCTGGTAATCCGCGCCATTTTCGGTCGGTTCGTGCCAATCTTCGGGAGGCGCAAAAGGTGCGCGGGCGTCGCGACTGCCAAGTTGCAGATTGCGTGCGCGCTGCGACCACACGGCCTTCGACTGGACAATCGGGCGGCGATCTTGATAGTTGTTACGGGTGAATTGTCGTCGTGATTTCATAGTTGGAACCTCTAGGCAAAGGGGCTTTGCTGCGGCGGCTCCCGAAGGAGAGCTTCTCAAAGGTCAGAGGCGGGGATGTTCGACCCTTGTGAAGGCCCAAAAGGAGACTTGGTGGGCCCGTTTGAAGCTTATTCCAGCATACCTTGCGGGCCACTGTGGGTTCAAACAAGTGCCTTAAGTGGCGACTGGCAATGAACTTAAGCGATCCACGCCACCCCCTCCTTCGGGGGTGGACAGTTCGGTTCGCCGGGAACTGACATGTGTACGGATGTTTATTATTTATGTTCGCTTCAATGGCAACAGATGACTGCCAATCAACAACACAACATGTAGTCATCACTATTCGCGCGTGATACAAACCACCGATGAACGTAATTCTTTACACTCGAACAGGTTGCCATCTTTGTGATGTCGCATTGGCCACGTTACGCGAACATGGAGTTGAACCCACGCTTCAAGATATTGATGCCGACGACAAACTCCGCGATGAGTTCAATGTGTGCGTGCCTGTGGTCGAGATCGACGGCAAGATTCGCTTTCGTGGCAAGGTGGATCCCATCCTGTTGAAGCGGTTATTGAAGTAGACTTTAGACTGTCTCATGCAAGCGTATGCCAAATCTTCTGAAACCCTTGATGTCCTGCTAATCGGCGGGGGCGTGATGGGGCTGTCGCTCGCCTGGGAGCTGGCCCAACACGGTGCCAAAGTCTGCATCGTCGATAGTGGCCCGATGGGGAGTGAAGCCTCGTGGGCCGCTGCGGGTATGCTCCCCCCGGGACCGAATCGCACTCTGTGGCCACAATGCTCGGCTTACGAGCAGCTTCAAGGTCTCAGCCACGAGCTGCATCCTCAGTGGCACGAACGACTTCGCGAGTTTATTGAAATCGACAACGGTTACCGTCCGACCGGTGCGATTTACATCGCCGATGGCACACCCGCCGCCAATGCCAGCTTGCAAAGAAATCAACAAGAATGGTGGCAGTGGCAACTCGAACAGCATTCGCTCGATTCCACATCACTTTGCGACCTCGAGCCCGCGTTGGCCGTTACGGGTGAGGCCGTTTTGCTGCCAAGTGAATCTCAGGTCCGCCCGCCGCGTCATCTCAAGGCATTACTAGCTGCGTGCCAAAAATCGGGAGTCGAATTGCGTACCGGTTGCCAAGTCTTGGGCTGGCAAACAACCGGCAACAAGATCACGGCTGCTCTGACGAGCACCGGCCCCATTTCGGCGGAGAATTATTGCCTCACGAGCGGCTGTTGGACCGGTGCGCTCGCCGCAGGGCTGGGTTTGAGCCTGCCAATTCGCCCCGTCCGGGGACAGATTTTGCTACTCAACGGCCCTCCTCATATGCTGCGACGGATCGTCAATGCTGGACCCCGTTATCTCACCTCACGACCCGATGGCCGCGTGCTCGTGGGGGCCACGCAGGAAGAAGTCGGCTTCGACAAGCAAAACACAGTCGAAGGTTTGGCCGAGTTAATGAATTTTGCTCGGACGCTTTGCCCCGCACTGGCAAAGTTCACCTTAGAGAAAAGCTGGTCAGGTTTGCGGCCCGGCACGGCCGACGATCTGCCCTATCTAGGCCGGCTGCCACACCATGAAAATGGTTGGATCGCCGCCGGTCATTTCCGCGCTGGAATTCAACTATCCCCCGCCACGGCCGTGGTGATGCGGTCGCTCATCTTGGGGCAGGAACCGCCGGTGGATGTCACCGACTTAGGAGTAGCTCGTTCCCTCAATTAACACGACAGTACTTATACATCCCGTCCATGCGCTTGCCGCCAGGCGTCGCGCGCGATCGCAGTGAAGCTCACGGCGAGAAAGGCGAGCCAAGTTCCCAGCACTCCGCCAGAAATTGTTGCCACGACCCAACCAGCTATACCGATGCGATAGCCAATCGTGAGCCACACGACGCTGCCGGCCAAAGTGGACCCCACCACTAAACCTGCGAGCAGCATCCATTTGATCCCGCGCACCAAGCGACCAAAGTTCCGCAGATTGGTTTCCGGCAAGAGGACCAGATTCGCAAGCTCATCAGCCGAAGTAACGTGTGGATCGTCGGGCGACTGGCGCGGGTCAGCGTTTCGCCAGCGTAGTACTTCTGTGGAGGTATCTCGCAATCGGGTGCCGATGAGATTCCCCAACACGTGGGCCCCGACCAGCAAAGCACCGATCACGATCACCCATGGAACCGGGCCGTCCGTTAGAGCCACCAAGGCGCATAAGATGCTTAAAAGGGTCACGACCAAAAACATCTGCTTCAGCCGAAATTTCAGCAAATGCGGCTCGCGCAACGGGGCAGGGGGGTCAAGCGGCGTGGGCATGCTGCAATTATCTTCCGTGGCAAAACTTCGAGCAAGCGCGGCAGGCCCTGCGAATCGATGTGGATTTGAGTAGGATAGATACCGCACAACGATTCGTTGAATCACGGCTAATTCTGGTTTCCACTTACCTTTTTCCGCCATGCTCTACTTTGCCACCGGTTCGCCAACAACCGAGCTTTCTGAGAACGACATTCGCAACGCACTGTTTGGCGTGTTCGACCAACTCGGCGTGCGCAAACGGGTGATCGCGGTCCCGCCGGACTTCACGCGATTCAATAGCCGTGCTGGCCAACTCACCTGCCTCAGCCATGAATACTATGGCGAGGCGCTGGTCGACGTGCTGCCGGCACTGGGCACCCATTTTGAAATGCCGCTCTGGCAGCGAGAAAAGATGTTCCCCGGCGTGCCAAATGATTTGTTCCGTTACCACAACTGGCGGACCGACGTCGAAACCATCGGCGAAGTCCCCGCCGAGTTTGTCACCCAAGTCACCGATGGGATCTATCGCGAACCGTGGCCCTGCCAGCTTAACCGCCTAATTTGGGAAGGGGGGCACGATCTCATTTTGTCGCTGGGCCAAGTCGTGCCGCACGAAGTCATCGGCATGGCCAACTACAACAAGAATTTGTTTGTCGGCACCGGCGGCGTTCGCGGTATCAATGAGAGTCATTACGTCGGAGCGGTCTACGGCATCGAACGCATCCTCGGACGGGCTGACAATCCCTTGCGCAAAATCTTGAACTACGCCCAGGACAATTTCTGCCAGCATCTGCCGCTGCTCTACGTGCAGACAGTTGTCGGCTATAACGAGGCGCGGGAACTGGTTGTCCGCGGCCTCTATATCGGCGACGATGTCGAATGCTTTGAGCGGGCCAGCGAATTGTCGTTGGCCGTGAACTTCGAAATGGTTCCCAAGCCGCTTAACAAGGTCGTGGTTTTTCTCGACCCCGAAGAATTTCACAGCACTTGGCTGGGAAACAAATCGATCTATCGCACGCGGATGGCGATCGCCGATGGGGGTGAGCTTGTTGTGTTGGGGCCATCGGTGCGTACCTTTGGCGAAGATCCCGAGATCGACCGCATGATTCGTAAATATGGCTATCGCACCACACCCGAGGTGCTCGACTTTGTGGCGAAGAATGAAGACCTACGATCCAATCTGTCGGCGGCGGCCCATTTGATCCACGGCTCGTCGGAGAATCGCTTCACGATCACTTATTGCCCGGGCGAACTCACGCGCGAAGAAGTCGAAGGCGTTGGCTATCGGTATGGCGATCTGGCGGAATATTCACGCCGTTATCCAATCGAACAACTCCGCGACGGCATGCAGACCCACAACGGCGAAGAGATTTTCTACATCAGCAACCCAGCACTTGGATTGTGGGCACATAATTCGCGCATGAATTAATTTTCACCACCTATGAGAGGGATTTATCCTAGGCACTGTCCAAGTTCTGAGCAGAGAAATTGCTGAAACTGAATCTTTATAGATTAACTTGATAGATTTTTCGTCGAGATACTTGCTTCTCGAATTCACTCCAGCCTAGAATCTCCCTCGGCATCTGATCTGATCAGCTAGTCAGCCGCGCATCACTCTTCTCTTTGTCGGCCAGCAATTGCAGGGGGTGCTAATGAGCAAGACCAACATCTCGAGCGCAAATTCCGCAAGCTTGCGTTGCGTTGGCGTTTCGACCGCCTCACAAACACTGCTCAACTCCATCTCGCGCGTCGCGCTGTTCCGCTCAACGGTTCTCATCAGCGGTAAAAGCGGCACAGGCAAGGAACTCGTTGCCCGACAAATTCACGATTGGAGCCCGCGCGCGAATTCACTTTTCGTCCCTGTCGATTGTGCATCCATGACCGACGAACTCATGGCCAGCCAACTTTTTGGCCATGTCAAAGGGGCATTTACCAGTGCCGATCAAGGCTCATTGGGCTGTTTTCGCGCTGCCCATAATGGCACGATCTTTCTCGACGAAATCGGTGAATTACCTCTATGCTTACAAGCGAAATTGCTGCGCGTGATCCAAGAACGTGCTGTCATTCCCGTCGGCAGCCATGAGTCGATTCCGGTCGATGTCCGCGTGGTGGCTGCCACGAACCGCGATCTTCGTCAGGAAGTGGTGGCAGGTCGATTCCGCGAAGATCTGTTTTACCGCCTGAGTGTGGTGACCATTCAGACGGTTCCACTGTGCGAACGCCCCGAAGACATCGGTGTCCTTGCGGTCCACTTCCTGAAGGAACTTGAAGAACAAGGCCACCCGCGACACGAACTCACCCATGGTGCCAAGGAGTTACTGGAACTTTACGATTGGCCGGGCAACGTGCGGGAACTCAAAAATCTGCTCGAACAGGCCGCGTTGGATACGGACGATTACTGGATCTCGAGCGAAACGATCTTGCGGATTCTGTCGCCGATTTCAGCAGGGAATTATCAATTATCTTGGCCTTCATCGCCCACACTTCAACAACAGCCACGATTTCCACAGCATCCCAACAACTTGCCGGCCGATGATGGCCATTGGCCCAAACTCGAAGAGCAAGAACGTCGTCTGATCGTGCAAACACTCGAACATACTTACTACAACAAAAGTGCAGCCGCACGGCTGCTTGATATTTCACGGCAAGCCCTGTTGCGCAAGATTGCCAGACTCGGTATTAATACCTTGCCACCTGACAGCAATCACTAAGCAACACATTTTCGCAACGGCGTTCTGCCGTTAAGTCGCATTCTGCGCACTCAGTTTTCCCCCTCGGCAAATCTTGCTTTATTTTGCGCACTGAAATGTGTTCACAAACGGACGGAACTGCCCTACTGACATTAGTCAATAACGATCATTTATGTCGCATAGTCGGACGGGGCAAGATTCCTCTGTGATGACCGTTGCCTTGATCGAATAGCGTATCGCAATTTTCTTCTTGTTTGCACAGCAAGACTTACGTTCCATGGGCAATCTCATGGAGTGTTTTTTTCTTATCGTGGCACATCGCTTGCGAAGTCCTCTTTGCGTAAGCAACGACTCAACGTTGCCAAGGCTATCAACTGAGGAGGTGACGATGCGACTTCACTCCACACAACAACTCGACTTACTGATCGTCGACGGCAATCGCACTCAATATCCGACGTTAATGAAAGCGGCCAAGGAGGCCGGACTAGAATTCTCCCACGCTTACGACGGACACGAGGCCCTGCAGCTCGTTTCACGGCGACCCCCACGGCTCTGGGTGGTCAACATGTCGCTTCCCGACATGACCGGCATTGAATTGCTGCGATTGATCAAGGCGAAGCGGCCAACAACGCCATTTTACTTAGTCAGTGATTCTTACTCGGCAGAAGACGAACTCGCTGCGCGTGCGTCCGGGGCAACTGGTTATCTGTCGAAGCCCGTAACCCTCACCTGGCTGGAACTTTGCCGAGCAACGCTTGCTCGACAAGCACCGACGAACGCACACCACGCCAGCGGTGACCACGTCAAGATTTGAATTCACTCTCACATATATTCTTTCCACAAGGATCGATCCCCATGTCCACTCTTGAAATTCTGGAAAACTTCGGCGGACTTTACGACAGCTTTGAAGAGAACGTCACCTTCGAGCGAATCCGCCATCACCGCGACGGCAAGATGCCCGTTGGTCGTTCAGCGGCTGCCACACGCTCGTCGCGACGTCATGATCGTTGGCGAAATTTTGGCCGCAAGTCGCCAAACAAGAACTTCTAATCGACTCTCAATTCATTCCAAGGCACTGCTAATCAACACACGACTCGGAGAAATTCCATGCGAACTTTCAAACTTCTCATCTGTCTGCTCAGTTTTCAATTAACTCTGTATTCCCTAACGGCCTGGGCCGTTCCCATCGCCAATCTCTACAACACGGGTCTCGATGCTAGTGGCAATTACTTGCCTACCCTGGGCCTTGACGGCAACTACACCGTTATTAGTTCTCCACTCGGATCATTCACGCCCGCGGCCGTCGACGACACGGTCTATCCCTTCCCGTCGTTCTGGATCGCCAATAACCCACCATTCTCGCGTTGGATTGGTACCAGTGCGCAGTATAGCGATGGACCGAATGGCAACTATCTGTATCGCACAACGTTCAACTTGCCAGCTAACGCCAACCTTGGCAGCGTCGTGCTTACCGGCATGTGGGCCACCGACGACCCCGGTCTCGACATCCTTATTAATGGGATTTCTACAAGTCAAGTTTCAGCTGGCTTTAGCAGCTTGGTCGGTTTCTCGGTGACGAGCGGGTTCAACGTGGGACTTAACACGCTCGACTTCCTCGTGGGTCAGGTGGGTGGTGGTCCTACGGGCCTGCGGGTCGACAAGATTTTCGGTAGCTACAACGTCCCCGAGCCAACATCGGCCGCATTAGCTTTGCTCTGTCTAGGAGGAATCGTCATGCGTCGACGTGCCTGAAACTCCTTCAACTCGATTCCAACACAATTCAAATTCACACGGAGATGATCTCATGAATACAAAAACGTTTCGACCGCTTCTCTATTCACTTTGCTGTGTCGCACTCATTACCAGTCAAACACAAGCCGACCCGCTGCCGGGCCGCGATGTCCCCAAGTTCAGCCAAAAACCGATGATCGCCACGCAGATTCCGAACGACAACGGCTTGCTCGATACCTACTACGGGCACGACCAGTTGAGCACCGCGTATGGATTTCAGGGCACCGCTCCAGGCATCCCCGTCTACCAAGGCCGCTTCATGGCCGACGATTTTGCGGACAATTTTTCTTCGCCCGTCGTGCATGTGAAATGGTGGGGCTCTTATTTCAACGACTTCATTAACCCCGCGCTGCCGGTAAATAAGTTCTTGATCTCGTTCGAGAACGACATACCCCAAAGCACGACCAATCCCTTCAGTCGTCCCGGCGATATCAAGTTCAACCAGGTCGTCACACGTGATATTAATAATGACCTCTCACCCGGTGGCGAGTTTTCAGAAAAGGTGATTCGTGGTCCCGATCCAATCTTGGGTGAATCGCTCTACGAATACAACGCCGAATTGCATCTCAATCTGCCGTTCCCCCAGCAACCCGACACGGTGTACTGGCTGAAGATCGTCGCGATGGTCGACGTGCCCGTGGGCTATACGCTTGATCCTTACAATCCCTCGTCGCAAGAAACTCGCTGGGGCTGGCATAATCGCGATTACACCCAGCAGAACACGCTCGCCTCTCCGAATGTGACCGGTCCTCCGTTTCCTGCAGGTGAAGCGATCATCGGCCAGGTTGGCCCCGCGACTTCTCCCACACCCGTGTGGCACTTTCAAGATGACGCCGTGCGGGGCGATGTGCGCATCCTCCCCGGCACCGCCGGCTATACCGTGCCGACCGTGTTCCAACCTTTTCAAAACATGCAGCCGACGAATTACCTCGACGGCATCGACGGCCCAGGGATCTCACCCAACGGTGCCAACATCGGCCAGTACTCCAAGGACCTCGCGTTCGAGTTGTACACAACCGTGCCGGAACCGACGAGCGGCATCTTGCTGATCTTCGGATTCGCGGGCACTCTCCTCCGCCGTCGCTAAGTTTTCATCCCCCCTCCCGCCCACAATCTAAACCTTGGGTCGGGAGGGGTTAGTGGTCCGTAATCTCCTCACGCCAACAACCCAAACGATGGCCGGGAGGGGGCTAGGGGAGGGTCACACGAATCTCAATCAGTTCCAAACTTAGTACCAGATCACACAGGAATTCACACCATGCTTCAACCACGCTTCATCTCAACTTGCTTGAGTTGCCTGGCACTTTTAACTGCCACATCACCATCGTTCGCCGTGCTAACCCCCAACCTGCTGACCGACCCAGGTTTCAACACGCCACTCACGAATCCACTCACAAGTTATCTGAATGTCCTGGGTCCGCCATACGCTTTGAATGTGTGGGGCGATGAAAACTCGACTGTTGTTGGCGCCGAATTTGGTGCCACTCCCTTGGAAGGCAACGGCATGCTGCGGATGGATGACGACGGACTGGTCGTCACGCAAATCTTTCAGCATGTGAACGTCGCCGCGTTCGCTACCGACATCGATGCCGGCAACGCCGACGCCATGCTGTCGGCGAATTTCACGACAGGTGGCGGTGTGTTGGGATCCGTAGGGGCGCTCTACATCCGCTATTTCACCGCGAGCAACACGTTCCTCGGCACGTCAGCTTTCGTGACACCCGCCTTGGACCCGAATCCCGTCAGTTGGCAACCTTTTAGCGTGCCCTGGAACTCCATTCCCGTCGGCACTCGCATCATGGAAGCTCAGTTGGCCTACGTGAATTCAACCCTGCCTCAGGGCATGGGTGGTTATGTCGACCTCGCTGACCTGCGGCTTCGCACGGTGCCTGAACCAAGTTCCTGCCTCCTAATCATGGCATGTGTTAGCAGTGTCGTTACACGTCGCCGATTGATCTCGCTTTAGATGCCTCGAAATAAATTGCACAAACTTTCTTTCAAATAGGAAAACTAATTCATGTTCAAATCAATCCAACATCTGACCTTACCACTCGCCATGTTCGCGGTGCTAACGACCAGCCAACTCACACAGGCGGCGATAATTAGCACCCCTGGTCTGATAGGCGTCCGTTTCTGGGAAGCGACCGGGCCTTTCGTACCGTTTACCTTCGCCCCCAACAGCTCGGAAATGACAAATCAACTGGGAGTCGGCGTTCTCGGCCCCGGTAACGACGACTTTTCTCAGTTGCCCACCGAAAACTACGACGTCTTCTATTCCGACGTTAACGGCAACTTCAATCTCAATGGCAATTATGTGACGGTGGAAGCTGTTTATCCCAATGCCACCGGGGGTGGCGGACTCAACTTGGGTGCCGTTGATCTGGTGTTTGGATCAGGCATACTCCGCGCCGACGTGTTGGCGAGCTTTGTCGGCTTGGGACCAAACTTCTTGCCAGGCTCAGTGCTAAACGCCGTCGACGCCGATACGGCGATTCCCTCCACGGCCACCACGATGGGCAGTACGGTCATTCCTCCACAGCAACATTTGCGCGTGACGGTTACTTGGTCCAAGCTTCCCGTTCCAGAACCTGCCTCCGCAGTAATGGCCATGGCTGGCTTGGCAGCGTTCGCGCTTCGTAGACGGGCAATCGGTATGTAAACAATACCGTCATCTTCGGCTTTAAATTCTACCAAATCTGAGAGACATCATGGATACTACTGCGACAAAGAGCGCGTTTGCACTATCGAGGTGGCGTCGGACGCTATCTACCCATGGCAAGTTTTGTTTAGCAATCGCGGCCGTAGTGTTTGCGGCAACGACCCCAGCGATGGCCCTGCCTGTCACCGGATGGGTGACAGGCAGGCTCGGTGCGATCGCACACACCACTGATGGTGGCGGCACTCCCTGGAATAGTCAGACCAGCAGTGTAAACATTGAGCTCACTCGCGTTGATGCGGTGGACGCACTAAACGCCTGGGCCGTGGGAGAGCAGGGTCGGATCGTGCATACGGCCAACGGTGGCAGCACCTGGACCACGCAAACCAACGTCGTTCCTGCGTTGCAAGCTAACGACATATTACGGGGTGTCGACTTCATAGATGCCAATTCCGGCTGGACTGTGGGTCGTCGTGTCGGAGCCCCGATCATAGGGGTGATCGCCCGAACGACTGATGGCGGCACGAGCTGGACTTCGCAGACCATCGGCAGCGATGAAAGTCTTGTTGATGTCGACTTTCATCCTGGCTCTACGACGGGTTGGGTCGTAGGAGGGCAAATTGCCGGTACGGCCAGTGTCATTCGCAAAACGACCGATGGCACAAACTGGTCCGCCCCGATTTCGTTGCCGGGTCCAATTGCCAACGGCATTCTCAATGGTGTTGATTTTTCTGATCTGCTTACGGGTTGGGCTGTGGGCTCGGCCGGAAAGATTCTCAAATCGACTGATGGCGGTGCATCTTGGAATGCACAAATCTCGGGTACGACACTCGAACTGGGAGCTGTGAATTTCTTCGACTCCCAAACAGGTTGGGCAACCTCGGTCACGGGCGGTCAAATCCTCCGTACGGTGGACGGCGGTGCGAATTGGGCGCAGACGAACATCAGCTCCAGCAGCAACACGATCACCGTTCTCCGTGACATCGCCTTTGCAGACGCGAATAACGGCTGGGCCGTGGGCTCGGTCTTAAATTTCTCCACGTCGAGTAGCAGTAGCTTGCTGCTTTACTCGGGCGACGGAGGGGTGAATTGGACTCCGCAAACCACGACCCTCCCGCCCAGCGTGCTCTTGCTTTCGGGTGTGGCGGTGCTCCCGCCGACCGTTCCCGAGCCAACATCTCTCTTACTCTTCGGACTTGCCGCAATTGCCTGTTCGAGTTGCAGAATTCGTTAAATCAATTTTTCCATCTTTCAAAAAGGTCCTTACCATGTCTCAAAACAAAATACGCCTAGCAGTCGTTCTCACCACTTTGATCACAAGCAGCATCGCCTGGGCGCAAGGCACCGCTGTGCCAATGTTCTCAATCCACGCTGCTCAGCCAAACGGCCAAATCCTCATCGGTACCGCGACAAGCCCCATTCCTGTGGCACTTGGCCCCGCGCCGAACTCGTGGCTGAAATCTATCGGCGACCCACTCAACGCGATCCCACCTGGCCTACAAGTTGTGGATCTCATTGAAACGGTTGTCAACGTGGGGACTCAACCCTGGACCGACTGGCATGAGATCATCCTGCCACCGCCCGTGGGTTTGGTGCCAGCCACTTGGAGCAGCGTCGTAGGGCTGAAAGTCAACAATACATCGATTGGCTTCTCGGCCTGGGGTCTCGGCATGCAGACACTCGATCTCTACGCTTTCAGCCAGCCAGTGATGCCCGGCGACATCTTTGAAATTCACAAACAAGCGCTCGTCGTGACTTCGTCTACCGGCGGCGAAATCCTGCGTATTCAACAATATCCGACCAGCACCGTGCCCGAACCATCTGCTCTCGTTCTCGCCCTTGGTGGGCTCGCAGTCTCTGCATTCCGTCGTCGCTAAATCGATAACTCAATTCCTTAAGGATTCAACAACATGAAATGCTATCAATTTTTAATGCTGGCCGCTGTGAACGTACTCCTGGCAACCTACACGCATGCCGGCGAGATCACCGGCTTCTCGTGGTCGTCGGGAATCGCCTCGGTCGGTGTTCAACCGATCGTGCCGCCGATCGTGCCTAATAATAACGACGCCGTGGGCACGTCACCCAACGAAGTGTTCATCCCGCAGAAGAATTATGTCGGCATCGGGCCGGTCGATATCGAGTTTACCGTGTCTGATTCTGGCGGCGTGACCGAATATCATTTCCGCGAAGGGGTCTTCAACGGCACGGGTATTCCTTGGACCGACTACCACATGGAACTCGGCTTTGGCATGGGGACCGACTTTGCTCGTTCAACAGCGGGGGATGGGCTCGACTTCGATTTCCCAGAACAAAATTCGCCGGTTTCAATGGGACCTTTTACGACCATCGTCGTGGGCGAAGATACGATCGATGCCTACAACGGCGTCGTTCCACCGTTGGTTTATGTCGGTTATCTCCATTTTCACATCGACGTGCCCGACGGAATCACAGCATTTACCATTCGGCAGTATCCCACGATTGACGGCACCGTGCCCGAGCCCAGTTCGCTGTTGCTCGCTTCAATACTTTTGGCAGCCGCCGCCATGAAGAGAAGGAGTTAAGCTACGGAGATGCTGCTCTCTCGGGTGCTGCCATCAGCGCAAAGATTCGCTCGCCCAGTTCCTTAAACTTAGGTTTCGCGGCTACTTCGTTGAGTGGCAAAAAGCACGCAATCACGAACTTTGTCTTCCCATCGTCGACAATCCCCACGTCGTGGGCCCAGTCGGCGTACCAACCCGTCTTGTGATAGAACATCGCATCGCGGGGCAGCCCCTGTGCGAGCTTCGTATTATCAAGTTGCCGTCCCAAGTAGCTTTCCAGTTGCCTGCTCAC
Organism: Bythopirellula sp.; assembly: GCF_041737835.1. Taxonomy (NCBI): domain Bacteria; kingdom Pseudomonadati; phylum Planctomycetota; class Planctomycetia; order Pirellulales; family Lacipirellulaceae; genus Bythopirellula; species Bythopirellula sp. Next base: position 297,314 of record NZ_JBGSQY010000040.1, read on the forward strand.
CCAGGGATTCACCAATTTGCGGGCGTGGATGCGATACAGAAAATCCGCCGCGTGCAGGGCACAGGTTTCCGTCCCCGGCACGTCGGCGTAACCTGGGTCCTCGACCGTTCGCTTGAGAAACTTGCGTGTCACTTCGCTCCCCTGCCAACCATACTCGTGCAGCAAGGAATTGATCGCCGGGCGCTGGGCAAAATCGATAAGGCAATTCGCCGCCGTGTTGTCGCTCCGCGTAATCATCAGATCCAAAAGATACCCCAACGTCACTTCGTCGCCATTCACCATCAACGGCCGCGGATCCGTAGGGATTTCTTTCACGCGGTCGACGACGTTGGGGTCCTTCACGACAAACTTCGTATCAAGCTCGGCCTTGCCATCGGAAATCTGACGCAGTACCTCCGCCGCGACGTACATCTTGTAAACCGACGCCGGATAAATGAAGTTGTCGGCATGCACGCCCCCCAACCGCGGCGGATCAGCCGACAGATCAATGACCGCGAGCGAAATCCGCTCGGGCCCATCTTCGGTCGGAAACTCGCGATCAAGGCCAAGCTCGGTAACGATTTGGTCGAGAGACCGAGAAAGCCGCGGATCATCAACAAAATGCGCGGGGAGAGCGACGTCAGCGGGCCCACTGATTTGGGACGAAAGATTGGCCAACACAACGGCGATGGCTGTGAAAGTGAGCATAGATATTAGTACGCCTGGCAGGACTCGAACCTGCGACCGGCGGATTAGAAATCCGCTGCTCTATCCAGCTGAGCTACAGGCGCGTGCTGATATTCTAGCTGGAAATAACGCTTTGGGCAGGCCGGATTTTCGCGAGTGGCCGCGTGTGCGACTATCCCGGCCAGTACATTCTTCCCCCAGAAGAGCGAATCCATTGCCGGTGTACGACGATCTCAGTTTTACGGGAAGATATTCTCGCTGCTGCGGATAACCCGGCATTCGACTAACGCCGACGAAGCAGACCTAACGAAGCCAAACCAACAAGAAGGATGCTACTAGGCTCTGGCACGGCGGTTGATGCGGCCAGTGGTTCGACGACCACGCCGTAGTTGGTTTGCCAACCTGCGAGGCCGCCGGCAGACGTGATCACGGAAGAGTTAGGATCGCTACGTTGCCAGATCAAAAAGTCTCGTCCATCCACGTCATTATCGCGATCAAAGTCGCCCAGCAAAATCGGTGGGCTGATTCCCATTAACCGCCGTGCCTGGCTACAACTGAGTTGTGCCTGGTTGAACCACAAGTCTGCTGCGCTGGAGTAACCGACCGCGCCAATTTGGGAAGTGGTTTGAGTCCAGTTCTGGCAGCATTGCGAGGATTGGTACCCATTAAAATCAGAGCCTGTCCAGAAAGGTGAATTGGCCTGAAGCGCCGTACCAAATTCGTTGTAGTTCACGGGAGAGAGAAGATAACCGTCCCAAAAATCGGCACTATCGGTGGCCAACAAATCGCCGTTTCGATTGTAAACAGGACCGACGATCTCCATGCGATCTCGCGCGTTGACATCGTTGGTGGAGATCAGAGCTTTATAAATGCGATCGCTACCATTCCAGCCGGGAAGAAGTTGGGCAGCGTTGGCGCGTCGGTTCACCTGCAAGTCAGCCGACAAAGCACCGCCGAAGTTCGAAGCGCCGGGATGCGGTTCTGCACCTGCGGAGATTGAGTACGTGTTATTGGTGATAAACACGACATGCCGGTATTGGGGCGTTTGGGCGTGAGCAGAAGCTGCGAAGCTGGCTACGGTTAGCGCCAGAGCAGAAAGAAGCCGCCAACGAGAATCGAGCCAAATTTGCATGACGGTTTCCAGAGAAGTCTTGGGGTGAGCATCTAGTATAACCGCAGCCAGCGAGAAGAGCTACAAAGCTGTGTAGGTGGGTGTAAGTGCTCGCCCACTCCCGGCCACTCGGCCTTTTCGCTAAAATGCACTTCCACGTGTTCGTACAGACAATACAGATTCAATCAGCGCAGGCGGTTTCGCAGTGAGAAAATTGGCTTTAGGGATCGTTCTATTACTCATTGCCGTCAGAGCTTTCGCCGATTATCGCTTCATGTCGGAATTCGGGGCCGACTCGCAGCACTCTGTCTGGCTGATGTATCTGGTGGGGAAAACCCTGTTCTGGCTCGTCACGGGTATCGCAGCCATCGCCTTGATTAACACCAGCGAGATGAAAAGCCGGCTGTCAATCTTCGGCTGCCTGCTGCTGGTGCTCTGGATCGGCGCGCTCAGTTGGTCAATTTTCGTCTATCACGATGCCCGACGGGCACTTGTCGATGCTTCGTCAACGGAGTCCTCATCCGAACGACTCAAAGCGCTCGCCAACTTCGCGGGCCTGCAAGCGGGCTACGAACTCGACAACCGGCTGGCGGGAAATCCCAACACGCCCCCCGAAGTTCTGCGTCGCCTGCACGGCAAGCCTTATCAAATCGGCACGGAGATCACGCTCGCGAAAAACCCGAACGCCCCCGACGACGTGCTCCTGGCAATAGGAGCCCGCAAGGACGAGTGGTCGGAGCATCTTCTTAAAGCGCTCAAGGAAAATCCCAGGTACAAAGATTTGTTTCCCGAGGAAGCTGCCGCCGAAGATGCTGCCAAGCCCGAAGCAGATGAAGAGAAATAATCTCCTGAAGGTGTTTGTTACTGCCGAGCAGAATTTGCTCAGTGGATCCAGTTCGATGTACAGCAAACTAAAATCAGGCCGACTTTACAGCCGGCCCGTTCGCTTAATTTGAGGAAAACTGGATTCCCGCCCTCACCTTCGTGAGGGCAGGCTCTGCGCGGGAATGAGGGGCTACCGCGAACGGCGCTTCAACACCAGCACGCTGCACAAGCTCACGAGCAACAACGTCGACGGCTCGGGCACGGTCGTCAAGCCGGCCAGCGATCCGTTGGCATATTGTGTTTGCCAGATCGCGAGGTCCGTGGCATTGATCGCCCCATCGTGATTGGCGTCCCCCTTGGCGAAGGTCACGCCCGTGGCCAATCCGACATTACGCTGCCAAGCGAGAAAGTCGCGGCCATCGACGTCACCATCGCGATCGAAATCGCCCGACGGTTCGAAGGGGACAAACTCCAAGAGATCGTCCATCGTTCCTTCAAACACGTTGCGGTCGACTGCGCCGCTGATGCCGCTCACGGTTCCGGAAGCAGTGAACTGCCAGAAATCCCAATCGCTCCAAATGCCACTGGCCGACGCCGGTGGTTCTGCAGGAGGTGTGTAATTGTAGTTAGCGAGCCAAAAATCGTACTGTGAAATGTTGGATTCAAAATAGCTTGTAGCGTAATTCGTATTTGCATAGATGATCGGAGCGAACCCCATTCGGTTCACAACGACGGAAACGAAATCGCGAATCCATTCCGAAACATAGGCCTTCTGCGTACCGGAAAATTCGCCAATCGTGGGCAACCGTTCGACATCAAGCACCGGTCGCAGCACATGCCCCGGTTGAGCGTAATAACCCTGAATCGCGTCGACGAAATCATTCGCTTCGTCGATGGCATCGTTGGGGTTGCTTTCCGCGCTATCGGGACGACCAAAATGATAGGGCCCGATGAGCATCCCCGCATTGATCGCGTTGGTCATGTTTTGCGTGAACTTGGCATCAACGAAATCGACCCCTTCAGTCGCCTTGGTGAAGGCGAACTTGATCCCAGCGTTTTTCACAGACGTCCAGTTGACGTTCCCCTGATAGTTGGAAACGTCGATGCCCGGCAGATAGGGTTGGGCAGCCGCAAGTTCAGCAAAGGCACCAATGACGATAACAACCAAAACGACGACACCGCGCAAACAAGCCATCTTCTCAACCTTGTTGATGTGTTGAATTCGATTCCGTGCCTACGGAGCTTATTGTAGCCGCAAGTGCGAAAATCGCCGCATCGGAATGCGCTGGGGTTTATCGCATTCGCGCTAGGTGCCCATGACCCGCACGACAGCCCCAAACCGCATATTTTGCCGAGAAAGGCAGCCATTCCGTGCTCTCCACGCCCCGTGCTGTAGGCTCACCCCGCCGCGTCGATTACCATAAAAGAGGCAGGGAACTGGCCACAACTTCTCGATTTCCAGGGTCGCGAGCCGTATGGCTACTACATCCCTTCAACTTTTGCAGCCCGCCAAAAAGACCATCCTCTCGGTCTTGTTCTATCACCGCCATCAACGTGTCTTCGCTACGCCGCTCGACACGCGTTTGGAAATCGGCCGCCAACGCTCGGGTGAACCGGCTCCCCGGCGGCGGATCGAACGAACCGACCACGCCCGGATCGTGCTCGCTCCGTACGACGACGTCGACATTTCGCGCTCGCACATTTCGCTGCGCGCGATCAGCGACAACGAGATTGAAATCAAGAATCTGAGCAAGACCCAGCCCGTGCGGTTGTCGCGAGACATCCTGCTTAACCCGGGCCAAAAAACAATCACCAGCCCACCGCTACTCGCGCAGTTCAGCACCTATGCGGTGCGCGTGGAACCGCCACTGGAAGAGGATCTTGATCTGCAGCCGCTCCCCGAAGCCACGATGCCGCCGGGGACAAAAGTGTTCGAGCAAGGCCTGGGCCGGCTCAACATCGGCACAATGGACGAACGGCTTCTCATCAAATGGCTGGAGACCGTACTCAGCGTATTCCAAAGCGCCGCCAACTCACGCGACTTCCCCGTGCTTGCTGCTAAGGCACTTGTGAAAATTGTCGGCCTCGACGCCGCGGCGATGATTGAATGCGAAGCCGACGGTCGCTGGAAAGTTGCCGCGCTGCATTCGATTGTCGATGGACAAAACGAAGCTACGTGGATCCCCAATCAAACGCTGCTCAAACGCGTCATCCGCGAGCGGCGCACCTTTCGCAACGTTCCCGCCAACGCCCCCGATACCGCACAAAGTTTGAAAAACATCTTCGCGCTTGTGGCCGCACCGATTCTCGATGGCAAAGGAAACGTGCTGGGGATCCTTTACGGTGACAGGAGTAGTCACAAATCCGGATGCATCCCCGAAATCAGTCCGTTTGAAGCCAAACTCGTGGAAGTCTTGGCGACTGGCATCGCCGCGGCACTCGCGAGGGTGAAGGAAGAACAAGCAACGATGGCGGCCCGCGTGCAGTTCGAGCAATTCTTTACGCCGCAACTGGCGATGCAATTGGAGAATGATCCGCAACTCCTCACTGGCCGCGATGCCAATATCACGGCGCTCTACGCCAATGTTCGTGGCTTCAGCCGAATCAGCGAGCAACTTGGCCCCGCGCGCACGATGACGTGGCTGCAAGACGTGATGGGTTCGCTCGCCGAATGCGTGCTCGAAAGCGACGGCGTGCTCGTTGATTTTCTCGGGGACGAATTGATGGCGATGTGGGGGGCACCGATCGCCCAAGCCGATCACGCCGATCTCGCTTGCCGCACGGCGATGAAGATGCTCGGCACGCTTTCCGAAATCAACAATCGCTGGAAACGGCAACTCGGCCGCGATGTCCATCTGGGCATCGGCATCAACTCGGGCGTAGCGCGGGTCGGCAACACCGGCTCGAAGCAAAAATTCAAATACGGTCCGCTCGGCGATACGGTCAACATCGCCAGCCGCGTGCAGGGGGCCACCAAATATCTCGGCACGGAATGCCTCATCACCGGCACAACCCTCAGCGGACTTTCCCAACCCCACGCCACGCGGCGGCTCGCGCGGGTGAAAGTCGTGAACATCGAGCAACCGCTCGATTTGTATGAAATCGTCCGCAGTACGCCGCCCGATTGGCAGCAACATTGCTCGCGTTATCAGGACGTTCTGACGGCGCTCGAAACCAAGAATCTCACGCTCGCGGGCGATCTGGTCATCAAAATGGGCGAAGATTATCCCCACGACGCGGCCGTCGAAGCCCTAGCTCACCGGATTGCCGAAGCTCGGCTCGCTCAACCCACGGCTGACAGCGCGATCTGGCATTTGCCGGGAAAATAAAGTGAACGTAGGTCCCTGGCGAAAGGTCCCAGCAGTGGTGGATAGGTGCCCCAAGCCCCCTTGCCAGACTTCGGTGCTGGCAGTATATTTTCGGGTCTCGTTTGCCGATAAAGTCGCTACCCATGTAAGGCCTGTCCTGCACTGGATTTGCTAGCAAACGAATCGAAACCATAAACACGGCGCCGTAGCTCAATTGGTTAGAGCACTGGACTGTCGATCCAGAGGTCGCGGGTTCGAGCCCCGTCGGCGTCGCTTAAAGAAAAGCTAAGCCTGACAGTCACTTATGGCTGTTAGGCTTTCTTCTTTTGGAATGCAAATTCTTCGCTGCCCTCCGCTGGTCCTCCAATCTGTTCGGGAACTAGGACTTTCTGGCCATGAACTGCTGCTTGAGTAGCGGCGGATATCCTGAAAGATCAATGCCAGTTGGTCATGGGTCATGCCTTCCTGGGAATTTCAGGAGTGCTTGGCTGAATGATATTTCAGCAGCAGAGTGTTGTTTCTGCCTTATTTAAATACGATCCATTGTGGTTTGTTCTTCTACGGATTTGCCGCCACAAGCAGGCCTATGCAATAATTGCTAAAGCAGTAAGTATCATTTAATCCGCCGTTGGGGCGGCAACGAGATGGGATGCCAGGCTATGTTGCGATTTGTGACGCTGACGTTGATTGGTATAGCATTCGTGACGTACCTGATCGTGATTGGCCAGATGTCCCTGAATGCGTTGTTACTGTTCTTTCCGTTTACTATGATTCCTTACTTGCTGATCGCGGCGGTAGTGATGCGCTGGCGTTCGATCGGAAGTCAACTAGTATGCTTGTTTGCAACCATTGCATACTTGGCATGGTTTGCCTACGTGTACTTAGATGCAACGGTCTGGCACCCTGACGCTCAAAGTCCCATCGCCTTCGCATTCGTCAGCAATTATGCCGCTCCTGTACTTTTCATTCTGTGGTTAGTGGCTTACGCATTCGAGTGGAATGCCCGCTCCCAGAGCTACAGTTAGTCGCGTTTGCAGACCGATGACCTTCCACGGCGATCGATAGTCCTAATCAAATGATTTTTCGAGCTCAGTTATGAGTTGGTATTCAGACGATCCGCGCTTAGAGTACTACAGCCCTTTGGCAATCTCAGCAGCCATTCCTGTCGATACGTTTTTATTTGTTATTGATGCATTGCACGTAACACCATTCTACGCCGGTGAAGAGCCCAGTGACTGTGAAGCAGATTCGCGACATTGTTCCGCCAAAGAGCTTTGCTTAGCAATACCCCATTACGCTAAAAGTCTATTTGGAACTGAGTGGCAAGCGGCTCTACACGAGATGGGTCTCCTCACCAGTGATGACCTCGGCCAAATTGTTTTTTCAATGGTTGACGGCGGTTTGCTTCAAGCGACGGCAGAGGACCATTTAGAAGATTTCATCGGTGTTTGTCGCTTTGTTGATAGTCATTAAACCCATAGCCATGTGAAAGCAAGCCGCGCGGCGAGTGTTATCTTCGATCCCCAGCATCACCGACAGCATCCCCGCCCAGGCTTTCTCCTCCCATACGACGAAGGGCATAGAAAATGCCTTGAGTTATTTGCGCCCAATTTACGGGCTCACTGCGATTTGAAAGAGCATCGCCGAGGTTTAGATTTTACACGAATAAGCTTGGGGCTTCGGATCAATCCTGATCACGGCAATTCTTTTGCTACTTATGAAGTCAGCAATTCGTACAAGTACACCCCAAAATAGGATTCAATTCATGCGCGACGCGAGCACTACCGACAATGTTCCCATCCAAGTCCATGAGGATAACACTGGTCGACCATGCCTCGAAATCGCGCCGGTCCAAGTTCCTCAAATTCGGGTGCTTTTTGATAGTGTTGGGCTGAAATACACGGTCGAAGAACCTTTGGACGAGATTAGCCAACCGCTGACATCGATCGTGTTCGAGACCAAAACCAGCCGCGAAGAAGTCCAAAGTTTGCTCGATGAACTCGATTAGTGGTCCTCGAGATTACGGAACAGCAACTTCTCGCAATACACTGATCATCACTAGGCCACTTAGGTTACACAAACACCAATTTCCGAATTCCCGCTGACTCGCATCGCGGTACAGGTATCTCGTACTCGAACTTTTCCCAAATGTCGGTATGCGAGTTGCTAGCTCTAAACAGAATCAATCAGCACTCGGCTGATCTCTTAAACCTGTTCACAGAGGGGACAAAAATGAGTCGTTTCAAAGGTATTGCGAGTTTTCTCATCGCACTTTCACTCTTTAGCTTGGTGAGCGAGAGCGCCGAAGCGCGCTGCCGCAAGCGTTGTCGGCCACATCGATCGCGTCATCAATCTTGTGCTCAGACGTGCCATCATCAGGCCGCGCCTGCACCATGTGGTTGCAATATGGACGGTTATGAGTCGTCTAGCACGTATGACGAACACCAATCGCAAAAAATCGACAGCTCGCAGATGGACGGTCAGTCGTACGCCAATGAATCGGCCAATGCCCAAGTTCCCGCACCTCCCACGGCTGCTAACTCGGCACCCGCTGCTAACCAAGGCGATAATCCCAATGAACGTGGCGACCAACGTTCGGCCGCCGATGTTGAGCAAAACCGCGGTCAGAATACCGACCAGAGCTTGGCTCCTGACAGTTCCGACGTTCCCATGCGTCCCGGCAGCACCAACTAGTGTTGAAAATCACAAAACTCCGCGCTGGCGATGTTGCCAGTGCGGAGTTTTTTTATTCCCTATCGAGCCCGCTTGCCATCTCTTCCGCTGTCCTGTCTTTAAGACAGATTTCAGTTGGTGAAATGCCGACAAAATCTCAACACGTAAATCAGCTTCTGTTACAATGAGGGTCTCATCGATACCCAGGGTTTTGGCGGATGTGGCAGACTCTCTTTAATCGGGCTTTGCTTAGTAGTCTTACCGGACTTTTGGTCTGGCTGAACTCCACAACTGTCTTGGCCTTGCCCGCGCTTGAAGACGTCGTCTTGTATGAAGTCAATCTCCGCGCTTTCTCAGAAGCAGGGAATTTAGCTGGGGTGACCGCGCGTTTGGATCAGATTCAGGAGGTCGGAGCCAACGTGTTGTGGCTGATGCCCATTCATCCCGTTGGACAAGAGCGGAGCGCCGGAGGACTGGGATCTCCTTACTCCGTGCAAGACTACGGAAGTGTCAGCAGCGAATACGGTGGTTTGTCGGCGCTGAACACACTCGTCGATGCGGCCCACGAACGTGGGATGTCTGTGATTCTCGATTGGGTCGCCAACCACACCGCATGGGATCACCCCTGGATATCCAATGCCGATTGGTACACGCAAAACTCGCAAGGACAGATAGTTCACCCCCCAGGAACGGGTTGGCTCGACGTAGCCGACTTGAATTATTCGAATTCTGCTATGCGGTCGGCCATGATTAGCGAGATGCAATATTGGGTGACTGAAGTCGGCATTGATGGGTTTCGAGCTGATGCCGCCAACTTTGTTCCTTACGATTTCTGGCAACAAGCCATACCCGCCGTGCGCGGGGCGACGGAACGCCCGCTCTTGATGCTCGCCGAGGGGGATCGACCCGATCACCATGCAGCCGGCTTTGACCTGACATTTGATTGGAGTTTCTCCAACTTAGTGAAGAACGTGTTTAATTCGTCTGGCTCAGCGTTGACATTGCAAGCGGGTCATCAACAGATATTCTCGGGAGTTCCGGCCGGCAAGAGCGTGCTTCGCTTTACGACAAATCACGACGAAAGCGCGTGGGATGCAACGCCCGTTGAGCTTTTTGGCAGCTTAGAAGCTTCGCTCGCCGCTTACGCGGTTACGGTCGCTTACGGTGGTACGCCACTCATCTACGGTAGTCAGGAAATCGGCTGGGAAGAAAATATTCCGTTCTTCACGAAGGCGCCAATTGATTGGACAACGGGTGCCGAGACAGCCGAGTGGTATGCAAAGCTATTCGCAATTCGAGAAGACCACGAGGCACTTATAAAAGGAACGCTGAGTGACCAAAGCAATAGCAACGTGGCGATGCTGATGCGACAACATGAGGATGACCAAGTGCTGATCTTGGTTAACACGCGTAATAGCGCGCGTTCCATTCAAATTCCTGCCGATTGGCAAGGGTCTTGGTACAACCAATTTACGGGTGACTCGCAGACATTGACTCCGCTCTTTTCGCTCGATCCCTACGAAGTCCTAATCCTAGCGCAAACGTCGCCCTTGGTGCCGGGTGACTTTGATGGCGATGGTGACGTCGATGGCAGGGACTTTCTGGCCTGGCAACGAGGTGAATCACCAGCTCCCTCCAGCGTGGACGATTTGGCCGATTGGCAAAGCAGTTACAGCATAACAATGTCAGCCGATGTCACCGCAATCCCCGAGCCAAATAGCCTACTGGTTGGTTTTATGCTGTTTGGATTGTTAACCTGCCGTAGGAAACACTTTTGAATGTTTGTCCGACGTAACCGTCGTCTAATACTAAAATCAGCCGCCGGATCATCCAATCCCTGCGGCTGATTGCGTTTTTCGAAACGGTTTCTGTTCTGGCGGGCACGGTCAAATCGCCTGGGATATTGGCTGAAATTTGGCTTGAAGGCGATGATCGCAGGACGACCACGCCATTGACACCTGTAAGCTCTCGTGGCTGCAATCGCAAATTGAGCGCTATTACAATTCCGTAAGAATCGCTCGCCTTTTACCCTTCGGCCAGAAATCGTTAAAATAGAAACGTTAGAATTACATATCGAGCTGCTAACTTCAGTAACCTTGCATTGAACATCTCCACCAGCCCCGCGGATCAACCGTGAAAGTCTTAGTTATCGAAGATGATGCGGTCATTGGCCGGGCGCTTACCCAAGGCCTCCAAGAAGCAGGCCACGAATGCGAGTTGGTTGCCAACGGTCGTGCGGGTTTGGCCAAGGCTCAATCGCAATCCAGCGATGCAATTGTGTTGGACCTAGCGCTCCCTGAACTCAATGGTATGGAGTTGCTCCAACAACTCCGTGCGCAAGGAATCGATACCCCCGTGTTGATTCTGACTTCGTTGGGCTCGGTCGACGATCGCGTCGCGGGGCTTGAAGCGGGCGGCGACGATTATCTCGTCAAACCGTTCGCCTTTCCTGAACTGCTGGCCCGCTTGGTGGCGATCACGCGACGGTCAATCAATCAAAGTTCCCAATACTTGGAAGTCGGACAACTGCAGCTCGATCTCTCTACGCGCCGCGTGACGCGCGAAGGGAAAGAAATCGATCTCACCCCCACCGAATTCAGTTTACTCGAATTTCTGATGCGCAATGCCGGTCAGGTTCTGACTCGCAAGATGATTTGCGAGCATCTTTGGGAAGCCGACTGGGAGGGAGTGACCAACGTTATTGAAGTCCACGTCACCCGGCTGCGCGGCAAAATCGACCGCGGCTTTGACGAGCCCTTATTGCACACCGTGCGTGGCCGCGGCTATGTGCTACGAGCCGCGCTGACTCCATCGGCTCAATAATGGCCAGCTTTTGCGAATTGCGGCTTTCGCACTCTTTCTATCGCTGACTATCATGACTTGAATTGTCAGTCACTCCTTGAACCAAGAGTCGTATGGCCAATTTCTTTCAAAAGGCGCGCTTCCGGATCGCGCTGTGGAATACCTTCGGCGTTGCGGCAATTGTGCTTGCCGCATTGTTTGCCGTCCGCCAAGGCGTATGGTGGACGATGCTCCAAGAGACCGACGACCTACTCGCCGAGGACGCGCAAGAAATTCAACTCGCGCTTCAGGAACTGCCTGAGAGTCAATTCCTGCAACTCAAAGACGAACTTCGTCGCAAAGCGCTCGGGCACAAAGAGCATGACTGGTTTGTCATTTTGATTGACGACCAAGGAAATGTGATCTGGGAAAGCGAAAAACTACCCATCAACCTCTCCGACTTTCAGCAGCTGTCCAACCGGTCGCGACGCACCATCGATCAAAATCGTTTACTTTGCCGGAAAGTCGATTCCAACGTCCATGGTGTCGCTAAAATTTGCGTCGGCGCGGCGATGGATAATCTCACCGCCGACATTGCTCGCGTCGATCGGCTGGTTGTCACCGCCGGTTTTTCGATTTTGTTGCTCTCGCCGTTGTTAGGTTATCTCTTGGCGGGTCGGGCCACCAAGGACGTGCAGGAAATGTCCGCCACGGCCGAGCGGCTTAAGCCCGCGGCGCTCGACGAGCGTTTGCCGATTCGCGGCACGTACGATGAGTTCGACCGACTGGCGATGACGATCAATCGCTTGCTCGACCGCATCGCGCTCTACATCAATCAAAAGCGCGATTTTTTGGCCGATGCCGCCCATGAACTACGAACTCCGCTAGCGGCGATTCACAGCTCGATTGAAGTCGCGCTCGCCAAGCCCCGTTCCCAGGAAGAATATCGTCGGCTGTTGGAAGAGGTCATGGAAGAGGGAGAATCGCTTGAGGTCTTAGTCAATCAACTTCTCTTGATGTCCGAAGCCGCCGCGCGACCGCACGTTGGTGAACCCGCCGACGTGAATCTCAGCGAGGTCGTTGCCAAGTCGGTCGACATGTTCAGCGGTGTCGCCGAAGCCAACAACGTCGCGCTGAAGTCCGAAATCGCCCGTGGCATTTTTGTTCTGGGTAACAAGCCCCATTTGCGTCAGTTGCTCAATAACTTGCTCGACAACGCGATCAAATACTCCCCACCGCAATCCCAAGTGACCGTGCGGCTCGTGCTCAATGCCGCCAACCACTCGGCGTTGCTGTCTGTTTCCGACGCCGGCCCCGGAATTCCGGCCAACGATATTCCGCAATTGTTCGATCGTTTCTTCCGCGTTGACCGCTCGCGGAATCGCGATGCCAAAAAAGGGACCGGCCTGGGGCTCTCGATTTGCAAAGCTATCGTCGAAGCGCACAATGGTACGATTGAATGCCAAAGCGGCGCAGGGCAGGGGACCACAATGACGGTTCGCTTGCCTCTCAAACAATGGCAAGCCGTCGACAGTGCCACGGTCGCACAAGATTAGAGCAATTACAAAAAGTGATGAACCGGACGCTAGCGCGTGGCGGCTGATTTGATCAGCCGCAGGGCGCTAGCCCACGGTTTATTCAGGCGTCAACCACAACATCGACACAAAAAAGGACGACTCGACTCTGCCCAATCATTGTTTGGAAAAGTCGAGCCGCCCCCTGTAGTTTCAGGCGTTTGTCGTTGCTGAACTTATGCCCGACGGCGTCCCATGAAAGGGACAACAGCCAGACACAACAACACCAACGAAGTCGGCTCGGGCACGGCACCGATTCCCGCCAAGGCACCACCATTGTAGGCAGTTTGCCAAGTGCTCAGATCGCCAGAGCTAAATGGCGCCGGCGAGTTGCCACGCTGCCAAGCGAGGAAGTCACGGCCATCGACGTCGCCGTCATCGTCAAAGTCACCAGGAGTTCCGGCAGAGACGGAGCTGTGGCCGATCAAGACAACGTCTTTACCATTACCCGCACCAAGGATGGTGTCCACTACGCTATTATCAGCATCGATCCAAGAGATATCTCCAGTATAGCTGATAGTCCAGTTGTATTGAGTCGAACCGAAAACAGCAGAAACCATATCACCTTCACGATAATGAGTCGTACCGTCGGCGCTTGAGAAAACGCGATCATCAACTTCACTTCCGTTGCCGTTGAGGTCACCCGTACCCAAAATCAACCCACCGAAAACCCCACCGAAATCAACGTCAAAAAGCCCAATATCATTGGGAACACAAGCCGCACCTACGCAAGCCGCTTCATTGAGAACAAGTTCTAGCCTCGACGAGCGTGTTCCGCCTGTAGCTGAAGTCAACCCGTTGTTTATCGAGAGGTTAAAAGGTACCTGAAACGGACGAGTCTGTCCGTTTTCATAATGAAATTCGAAAATGCCAACGCCACGATTGATACCGTCTGGATCTCGGTTGGTAGTTCCACCATCGGTCGTGTTGGCAATTCCTGCGAATGATGCAATTGCCACGTTAAAAGCTCTCGCATAACCGCCCGTACTTGGATTATGTACGATGAAGCGAGCAACTCCACTTGCACCTGTTGGCTGGGCTGTCGTCCCATTAATCGTTCCGCTTCCGTGGGACATTCTCATGCCTGGCCCACCCACGGACCCAATATCGAAGACACCACCGCGATAATCATAAATACCGTTCCCAATGCCCGCTTGAGACGTGTCCGGTCCCGCAAGATCAAACTCATCCAATGGAATTAGAAAATTGCCACTGACTTGATTGATGCGACCGGTTGTAGCCACACCATCAACACCGCTTGAACGACCGACCACAATCCCGTCAACAAAGTTCATGTCGCCTTTAACGGTCAATAAATTTGAACTGGTTGTCGCTCGAGAAATATAGAGATTGTCGAAAGTCTGAGCGCCATATCCGGATGGAAAAGTAAATGAACCGACATTTGCAAAATTTGGATCGTTAGTCGGATCGTAGACAACGCCCTCCGCATTAATGCCATAACCATTGTTGATCTGAATATCGGTTGCACTTGCGCTACCTGGAGGCAGAACATTGTTGGCATTGGAATTGATATTCCAATTCACTGGATCAAACCACCACGACGTTCCATTTTCTCCATCCCATACGATAGCGGCATTTGCTGCTGTGGGAGCAAAAAGCATCAGACCAACGGCTAGCAACAATAACTTTTGAGATACAAGTTTCAATACTGTAGGTACACCAAAGAGTCGAGCAATCATTATCGAGTTTCTCCCAGTTGAAATGGTGGAATGCCATTCCGTTCGCCAAACACTTGCTGGCTTGATGACTAAGTTAAAGAAAAGCTATGGTGAAAAGTTTATGCCTTAGTATTAATGCTGCTATTAAGGACAGACTGGCGCTGACCCATTGATGTCGATGACCTCCCCGCCATCACGGGTCGCCATGCGATCAAGCATATTTAGGTCGGTATCCCTGGAGAGACCTTGAACGCTGCCATCGCACATTGCAAAAACCACAGTACCCGGATGATTTCCGCCGAATCCACTGTCACCAAAGTTGATAGCGGCCTCGGTATTACCTTGCGGTCGAGGCGGTAAATCACAGCGTTCACAAAATCCTTTTCCGCTATTGGCACGGTTACCCACAAATTCGAATGGAGAATGATCGCCATTAAAAGCGTGTGCATTCTCGGAACGGCCCTTACCAACTTCACCTGCTAAAAGGGTATTGGTCGTGCCATCGGTGATACTCTTGAGGCTTGTTAATCCCTTCCATCCGATAACACGGTTGCCATTCTTAATTAAGTCAGTAGCCCGCCTCACTTGCGGCACAGGACCGTCAACGAGATGAGCATCACCCGTCGTAAATCCACCGAAATATTCCCAAGTTCTAAGCACACCCCCATCGTCGAAAATCGAGCACGTCGAACCGGCCACGGGCATGTAATCTGAAATCGAGCCATAGTAGCCAAGTGGAGTTCCCGATTGCTCGGGATCGCCATGAGGATGACCATGACCATCTCCTACGGCCCTACGAACCAACATCACACGCGATTCATGATTCATCGAAGGGCAAAAGTAGGCATCCACAGTGGCCGATCTCATTTGTAAGGTCTGATCGTAAAAGCACCCGAAGCTACCCCGATTCTTATCCCACAGCTTTTTAGCTTGGGATTGCTCAAGATAATCCAGCAGCAATGCCGCATAGGTCAGATTGCCGTCTGCAATGCGCATGGGAGGTAATTCCCGGCGTGAATCGTGATAATTCAGTGTCGCCAAGCCAATTTGTTTCATGTTGTTGATGCATTGCGTCCGCCGCGCCGCTTCGCGTGCTGCTTGAATCGCGGGTAACAACAACGCCACCAACACACCGATGATCGCAATCACCACCAATAGCTCGACGAGCGTAAAACCGCGTCGGCGGGATGTGGGGCAAATCTCCAGAATTGGACCATTTCCCTCGAAATTAGGGATCTGACCCAGAAAGCTCTCCCTAACAACTACCGATCGACTCATAGCAGTTCCTCTTACTAACGATCTTCACTGACGGCCAAGCCGTCGATTGCAACTCTGGAAAAGTGGTCCAACTGCCAGAAGCCAACTAGCAATCTCTTGGCAATAGGTTTGCCAAGATTTCGACGTCGATCTTCAAGCGTGGAACAAATCGATAAGTGACTAGTGCAAAAGAAAAGAAGTTTTTGCCGCTAGACCTTATTCTAATTTAAATGTGCTCCTGGTACAGCTTTTTGGCAGACTGAATCACGCAGCGTTCTTCCGAATCGTTCATCAACCTGTCTGCCCTGTCGTTGCCAACAGGACAATGTCTATCAGAAACGACTCCCGCTTTAGGTCGATTAAGCTTTGCCAAAAAATATGCAAGCAAGCCTCTTGAAAAGTTCTTCATTCATTCTAAAAGAATATGGTTTGCATTCTAGAGGCACTTCTTGCAATAATGGTTCAACAATGCGCATCGCACGATAGCGTACCTTTTCTGCGAAAAATATCACTTTTCATCCAATGACCGAGGCTCATCAAATCGCGCTCGCGTTTCCTCGTGGGGCCCACCAGGAAATGCTTATCGACGGCGTATTGCAATACGCACGCGAGCATGGCTGTCGTTGGTCGTTTATTACTGCCCCCGAATCGCTCTCGCTCTCGATTCTCGATCTCCAAGGACGCTGCGGCAACGGCGTGATCGCCGCGCTCAACACGGCCGAAGAAGTGGCCTGTGCCCAACGCTTGGGGGTGCCGATGGTCAACATCTCAAGCGCGATGGTCGAGTCCCCCGTCCCCCGGGTGAACATCGATAATCTGCTGTTGGGCAAAATGGCCGCCGATCATTTGATCCAGCGCGGCTTCTCGAATTTCGCCTACTACGGTCTCACGAAGGTTGGTTATTCCCAACTACGCCAGGAAGGTTTTGAATCGCGGCTCGCGGCGGCCGGATTTCGCTGCAATGTTCTGCTCGCCGCCCCCACTTTTGGCGTGCAGGAGCTGCATTGGCAGGAGCAATATCAGGCCCTGGCCGAGTGGCTCGGATATCTGTCCGCTCCCGTTGCGCTGTTCGCCGTCTCTGACTACCGAGCCAGGCAAGTACTTGACGTATGCAGGGAAAGTGGAATTAACGTCCCTCAAGATATCGCCGTGTTGGGGGTCGATAACGAGGAAGTCATCTGCCAACACATCCAGCCGCAGCTGAGCAGCATCGCCCGTAACGACCGCTTGGAAGGCTATCAAGCCGCGGCCGTTTTGCACAATCTTTTGCAGGGTAAAACTGCCAGCCAGTTCACAACGATCCCGCCCGCGGGAATCGTCGAACGCGAATCCACACGAGTCATCGCCGTGTCTGATAGCCGTATCCGCGAAGCCATCAACTACATCTTCCAGCACATCGAGCAGCCGTTCGGAGTACAAGAACTGGCCTTGCATGTGGGCGTGTCGCGCCGCTGGTTGGAATACAGCTTCCGCGAAACAGTCGGAGAGAGCCCTTACAAATACATCCGCCGACAGCAACTCGAGCATGCGCGGCGATTGTTGGCGGAAAGCCCAGCTATCAAGATTTACCAAATTGCTCAGCGCACGGGCTTCAATTCCGCGAAGCGATTCATGACTGCCTTTCGTCAAAGCTTCGGCATGAGCCCGCGCGAATACCGCCGCGCTCATCACGGCGAGGTGACCAAACCGTAATGATCAACAACATTAATTACGCAATCACGACCTTTGCGCAAAATGAGAATTGAATGCAAAAACTGCTCCTTGTGCGCAATTTCACGCGGAGTTAGTGTAAATGCAGGCCAAAAAGGAAATGGTCAATTAGAGTGATATGAACAAGGCATCGCGGCGGCGATGTCAGTAACCTTTTCTCGATAATCAAATGTGCGTTTCGCTCCCCAGCTAACGCACATACCCGGGCAAGTTACTAGCCCGGGCAAGTTACTAGCCCACTTATCTTGATTACCGACAACTATTCTTATCGACTACTACAGCGAGTTTTTCACTAACCGGGAGGGACTGTCTAATGAAATGTTCGTGGCTTGCATGTCTTGTGTGCGCACTTGCGCTTTTCTCGATTCACACACCTGCTGTTGCGGGCGTCGTTGTGAACGACACCTGGATCGATGGCACCGATGACGACCCAGCGGGTCCGATCTTTTCTGAAAATGGCGTCGATTCCGACTCCGACGGCGATCTCGAATCGGCTTGGTTCCAAGGTGGCGGTGGCACGCTCAACCCGGTCGGCCCCGGCGGCCCCTTGCGAGGCGAAGTTATCGCCTCTTCGTCTTCCTGGACGACCTATTTCACGGCTGAAGGCTCGGAAATTAACCTTGCAAATGATGGTGACGCAATCAAAGTCACCTGGGCATATAGCATCAGTGGTCTTGGTGCTGGCAATACTAGCCAAAACCATCGTTTAGCAGTTGTTGATTCACCTGCTGCTTCTCGCATCGACACGAATGCCGCGCCAGGAAATGCAGTCTACACTGGCTATTCCATGTTCATGAACATGAGCCCGACCTTGGGAAATTCCAATCCCTTCCAACTGCGCGAACGCGGTGGGGCGGGTGATTTGCTTAGTTCGTCTGGCAACTGGTCCTCGCTGGCAAACGGTGCCACGACTGGCGCCGCTGGATACGCGGAAGGCACGACTTACACCTACGAATTGACCATGACGCGAAATGGAACGTCGCTGGACATTGTTTCCACGATGACCGGTGGCAACTTGAACAACGCAGGATTCGCGACCGTTAGCGTCAACGATCCTTCACCAAGTTCATTTGCTTTCGACACGTTCGCGTTGCGTCCTTCGAATGCCGCCACGACGGCCACGACGTTTGACACTTCGTTGTTCCGCGTCGAGTTTATTCCCGCGGTTCCCGAACCAGCTTCATTGGCTCTGTTCGGAATGAGTGGACTGGCTTTGCTGCTGCGTCGTCAGCGCTAAGATTTTGTACTTTTCAATTTGATTCAGGCGGTGTTCCTCAGACGGGACACCGCCTTTTTTCTACGCTTCCAAGTGGAAACCCGTCATGCGCAAGTTCGTTAGGCTCGTTGTTCTTTGTTTGGCCGTTGTTGTTTGCTCCCAGGCACAGGCCCAGCTTCCATTCTTCCCGGGTGCGGAAGGCTACGGCGGCAACTGGTCAGGCACGGCCCCAGCTGGTGGTTGGTTATCTAACGCATCGGTCTATCGCGTAACCAATCTCAACGACAGCGGCGCGGGATCGCTGCGCGGCGCGTTTCAGGAAAACAGCTCCAACAAGATTATCGTGTTCGATGTCGCTGGGGTAATTAACCTCACCACCGACAATCTCGATATCAAAAACCTCTCGAATTATTACATTGCCGGCCAAACCGCCCCAGGACCCGTCACGATCTACGGCGACATGGTGCAGCTCACCCACAGCGGTGGCAAAGAGAACCGCAACGTCGTGCTGCGCTATTTGACATTTCGCAAGGGAACGGCCGACAACTCCGACTCGATCACTTTGGCAGGTAGCGGATTGGGCACCAATTTGATGCTCGACCACGTCACTGGTTCTTGGTCAGAAGACGAAATCCTCTCGGTCGCCAACAACAATACCAACGTCACGGTCCAATACTCGATGATTCACGACGCGCTCGTGAACGGCCATGCCTATGGTTCGTTGATTCGCCCACGGATCGATTCGCAAGTGTCGTTTCACCACAACCTGTATGCCAACAACGCCAGCCGCCAGGCTCGGTTTGGCACCTACAACGGCGAAACACTCACAGCTGACTTCCGCAATAACGTCGTTTACAACTTCCGCGACCGCGCCAGCTATGCCGGTGGCAGCAGCGAATCGGAACAAGAGTATGCCGACATCAACTATGTCGGAAACTACGTCATCGCGGGCCCAGGCACGACCGGCAATGCGAATATCGCCTTTAGTGTCGACAAAAACATGGACGCCCGTGTTTATCAATCCGGCAATTATATCGATCCCAATAAGAACACAACGCTCGATGGCTCGAACACAGGTTGGGGGATGTTCCTGGTTTCTCCACCGGTGACCGACCAAACTCTCACACAGATGGCATCGCCGTTTGCCACATCCCCGGTCACCACCCAAACCGCCCCCGAGGCCTACGAACAAATCGTTGACTACGTCGGCAACTGGTGGTGGGCCCGCGATGCCATCGATTCGCGCGTGATTGGCAACGTCACCGACTTCACCGGCGTACCCATCGGTGCGGCCGCTCCGATCGCCAGCGAATTAAATGCATTGCTTGCCACCCCTATGACGACTCACCCCGTGGGCTACGACGTTGATAACGACGCCATGTCCGACGCTTGGGAAACGCTCCACGGTGGCAATTTGGTGTGGAACGCCGACTTCGATAACGACGGGTACATCAATCTCATCGAATTCATCAACGAGAAAGGGGAGTTCCCCGCCCCCGCGCCAATTGTTTTTAATGGTGGCCTTAACAATCGCTATGCCCACATCATGAATTGGAAGACCGACGATGGCGGCATCACCACGGGCTCGAATTGGCAACCCTCGAAATATGATCTCGCTGTGATCGAAAATGGAACAGTCGTTGTCGACGCCGTGGGCCAACACGCAGGCATTTTGCAGATCGCCCCCGAGGCGGGGAACAACGCCACACTCAACATCACCGGCGGCTGGCTCAAAGCGGCCGAAGGGGTGGAAGTCGGCTCGGCCAGTGGCACAGGTCAGCTCACAATCGCATCCGCGGGAACACTCTTCGCACCAATCGTGGCCGTCGGTGCCCAAGGCACACTCAGCGGTACTGGCGAAATCATCGGCAATGTGCTCAACGAAGGGGTTGTTTCCCCGGGAAATTCTCCGGGTACGCTTGACGTCTCCGGGAACTTCGCCCAGAACGCTGGCGGTATTTTGAAAATGGAAATCGCCTCCACCTCCAGCTTCGACAAACTGCTCATCGGCGGGGCGTTGATGGCGGGCGGCACACTCGATATCGACTTGCTGAGCTTCATGCCGTCGGCGGGCGATTCTTTTGATCTGTTCGATTTCGCATCGTCACTCGGTTCCTTTACGCTCGATCTCCCCGCTCTCACCAGCGGATTGATTTGGGACGCCAGCAACCTGCTACAAACCGGCGAGTTGAGTGTCATCACGGGGGCCATTGAAGAAAACGCCGACTTCGACGGTGATGGCGACGTCGACGGCCGTGATTTTCTCATCTGGCAACGCGGCTTCGGTGGCCCGGCCTCACTCGCCACGGGAGATGCCAACAACGACGGCCAAGTGAACGAACTCGATCTCGCGATTTGGCACGATCAGTATGGCAATCCGCCGGAAGTCTCGGGCGTGACGGCCGTGCCTGAACCCGGCAGCTTGGTTTTAGTCAGCTTGGCCGTCTGCGGCTTGCTATTCCGACGTACCAATTAGGCATGAGCAATCGATTTCGGATGGAACAGAGTATGCAAAGTTGGAATCAAGCGGTAATCACGGCATGCACTATTGGCATCGTCTTAGCAGCAGGCCACACGCAGGCAGCGGAATACTTCATCGCCCCAGGGGGCAGCAATTCCAACGGTGGCTCGATCGCAAGTCCATGGGGAACTTTCGACTTTGCCATCGATCAACTGAATCCCGGTGACACACTGTTTGTACGGGGCGGCACTTACAACTTATCTAATCGAATCACTCTTAGTTCCGGCGACGGCGGAACTCTCAACAACCGTGTGAACATTTGGGCTTACGAAACAGCCGGAGTGATGGAAACGCCGATTCTCGATTTTGCTGGGATGTCGAATTCGCTCTGGGGGCAATCTGGTGGGCGCGGCATTCAGGTCAACGATGGCATCGATTGGGTCCACATCAAAGGGCTCACAATTCAGAACGCCCGCGATAATGGGCTGCAAAGCCAGAGCGACAACAGTATCTTCGAGCGCATGACCACCCGCTGGAACGGCGACAGTGGATTGCAGATTGACGGTTCATCCTCATACAACATCGTTCTCAACTCCGATTCGTATGAAAACTACGACCCTTCAGCTAACGGTGAAAACGCCGACGGCTTCGCGGTCAAATTCGCGGAACTCGGCCCCGGCAATGTCGTCCGCGGCAGTCGCGCCTGGGGGAACTCCGACGATGGTTGGGATATGTGGGAGAGCACAATTGGCGGTGTATTGGTCGAAGATTCTTGGAGCTTCGACAACGGCAAATTGTTACCGCGATTTCTCGCCGCCGACGCGCTGGAAGCCAACAATCTGAACGCCTCGAATTTCAACGGCGACGGGACTGGCTTCAAGTTGGGCCAGGACGGCGGTCGCCATATCCTCAATCGCGTGTTGGCCTGGGACAATCGGAACGGCATCGACGTCAACGGCAATGGTAATGGAGTGACGGTTAACAATTCCGTCGGCTATGACAACACGCGCAACTGGCTGTTTGATGAAACTTCGGCTGAAACTCTCAATCAGCATGTGCTCACGAACAACATCTCGTTCGCAGGAAGTTCTTCGGATACGTTTCAGTCGGGGGTGACTTCTTCGCACAACACTTGGAACGGCATTCCCGTCAACGCCGCGGATTTTTTGTCTTTGGACGATTCCATTGCCCGTGGTCCTAGAAATCCCGACGGTAGCTTGCCGATCAGCAACTTCTTGCGTCTCTCCTCAGACAGCAATTTGATCGATGCCGGCATCGACGTGGGGCTACCTTTCAATGGCATCGCGCCGGATTTGGGAGCGTTTGAAACTTCACCCATTGTTCCCAACAACGCCGACTTCGATGGCGATGGCGACGTCGACGGCCGTGATTTTCTCATCTGGCAACGCGGCTTCGGCGGCCTCGCCACACTCGCCACCGGCGATGCCAACAGCGACGGCCAGGTGAATGAGCTCGATCTGGCAATCTGGCACGATCAGTTTGGCAATCCGCCGGAAGTCTCGGGCGTGACGGCCGTGCCGGAACCCGGCAGCATCGCCTTACTGGTACTGGCTTTGAGTTCGCTGGCCGCCATGCGGAGACGAATGGCGTGAATCGCTTGGGAATGTTGTTGGCGATCGCAATTCAATTTTTTGTCTGCTTTGTCGTACATGCCGACGAACCCAAACCGACAATTCACCTTGTTGGCGATTCGACGATGGCCGACAAACCTAAGCTGGAACTTCCTGAACGGGGATGGGGACAACTGTTTCGCGAGTTTGTTTTGCCGTCGGCCAACATCGAAAACCATGCGGTCAACGGGCGGAGCACAAAATCTTTTATCGATGAAGGGCGTTGGCAGAAAGTCGCCGATCGGATCAAACCGGGCGATTGGGTGATTTTTCAGTTCGGGCACAACGACGAAAAAGAGTTGGATCCCACCCGTTTTACTCGCCCGCATAAGGAATACAGCGACAACTTACGCCAATTCCTCCGCGAAGCCAGGGCAGGGGGTGCAACACCCGTATTGGCAACGCCCGTCGCGCGTCGTAAGTGGCTCGACGGCAAACTGGTCCCGACGCATGGCGATTATCCCGCGGCAATGCGTAAGATTGCATATGAAGAAGCTGTGCCACTGCTCGAACTCATGCGACGGACCGCCGAAATTGAGTCGCAGCTGGGCGAAGCAAAGTCCAAGCAGCTGCATCTCTGGTTTTCACCCGGTGAGCATCCGGAACTTCCCCAGGGGCTAGCCGACGATACGCATTACTCGGAATTCGGGGCGCGGAGGGTTGCTAAACTCGCTGTCGAAGAAATCCAACGCCTCAAATTGCCGCTAGCCAAACACTTGCGAACACCGAGTGATCAATAAGTCTTACCGAAGTCGACTTCTTCGTATTTCACCCGCAGGTTGAGCATTTCTTGCTCGGACTTCAATCCAAACCGCACTAACTTTTCGGGGTCGGGGTTGTTGGGGTTGTAGTGCGAATTGTCGAAGTGCGTCACCGAGTACAGCGCATCTCCCGCCTTGAGCCGGATCGGGTTCACGAACTCATACGTCCGCTGCCAGTTGGTGTCGTACGCGGGGACCTTCAAAATCAGCTCCCGTTTTTCCTCGGGGGTACCCGGATTGGTCGCTTTGTAGAGCAAAAAGTCCTTGCCTCGGAAGTGCATGTGCGGGGCCAAGGCATGAATCAAGACGTCGGTGGGGAACTGATAATAATTCGCCTTTCCGTAGTGCATGTCATGTGGCCGCAGGCGGATGTCCTTGCGATTGAAAACCTTGGTCTCTAACACGTGCTCGGGCTTTTGCTCGGCCCATTTGATGCTCATCCGCGAAACGTCGGATTCCTCGGCCTGCCCAGTGGGGGTGTAGTGCATCTCGAAGAACAAATCGTGCCCCGCCGGCAGCCGCAAGGCATAACCTTCTGGGTAGATCCGCGAGTTGAACGGATCGCCGGCAACGTAGTCTCCAATCTTCTTTACCTTGTCGCCGGTGAGTCCATACAACTCGAACATCGCCTTGGTGGCTTCTAACTGCTTGTCGCTATGCGGACCGACGATCGCGCCGATATGGTGCACGACGGCTTTATTCCCCGGCTTCAGCTCGATCGCTTGAATGTAGCGATCTTCAGCAAAGTTGGCTTTGATGCGATAGAACTGGTATTCGTCTAAGCGGAATCGCGGCACGACATACGGTTCTTCCATCTCAAACACGAAGTCGGGTGTCCCGATGGCCCATTCGTCGGGGCTCGGCCACTTACGTGGTTCTGGGGCATCGGCCGGATCACCCGCGGGGCAATCCGCCGCGACCCAGGCCCGGAACATGTTGATCTGGTCGTCCGTCAAACGGACGTCGTGTTGAAAGCCGCCGTTGTTGGGATCGGTAATGCCATGCCAGGGGGGCATGATCCGATTCTCGATCCGGCTCAGCATGACCTGGCTCATCCCCGCGACGGTTTCATAAGAATCGAAAGCGCTGAACAACTCCGCCCCCGACTCGCCTGCCCGGTGGCAACTCACACAGTTGTCTTGCACCAGCCGGGCAATTTCTTTGTGATAGGTAACCCCAGCATGTTTGCTCAAATCGCGGACCGTCTTCTTGGCGATGTCGCAACCCGAGGCCGCGGTTTCAGCGATCGGAGCTTTTTCGTTTTTCACAAATGCAGCCAAGGCGTCGGCAAGATAATTCTGCTTGCTCTGCGAACTCCCGCCCCCGAACCACATGCCGTTGACCTGCCCGCGGTAAAAGATTTTGTTGGGATCAAAACCTTCGCGGGTATCGAGCACCACCACTTGGGGGGTTTTTGTTAGCCCCAACTGTTCGTGCCAGGGGTTCGCTTCGTCGTCTTTGAACACGGGAAACATCAACTCGTTGTCGAGCGCGTACTCGGCGATTTTCGCGATTTCGTCGTTACCGTTGGTGAACAGCCCGATGAATTGGATCCCCGCCTCGTCGTACTGCTTTTGCAGCTCGTTCAGGTTGGGGACCAACCTCCGCACGAGTGGGCACTGCGTCGAAAAGGTCACCACCACCAGCGCCTGGTTCTTCTTGCTGGGGTAGTTGTAGGTCAACTGCTCCGGCACGCGGGTGTCGCCCCACCGACCCGTGAGTTCGGGGGGGGCAGCCGCCTGCGTCCTTGCGATTGTGAAAACCATCACAATCGTCAGAAGCGGTATGGCATGTCGTAGAAGGAATTTCTTACTCATTTTTGGCCAACCTTATTAGCACTGCGTG
This sequence comes from Bythopirellula sp., assembly GCF_041737835.1. NCBI lineage: Bacteria > Pseudomonadati > Planctomycetota > Planctomycetia > Pirellulales > Lacipirellulaceae > Bythopirellula > Bythopirellula sp. The sequence goes on from NZ_JBGSQY010000040.1 coordinate 322,812, forward strand.
TTCCCGCTAATCACAATGAAGATTAATTGCAACCTATGTTTCCACAAGAAAACGTACCGCGGTCATTGTGATCAGGGTATCTGCAACAGAAAAACATACGGCACGGGAAGTGCCGAATCTTAAACGCAAGTTGGATTCGAATGTTTTTGTGGAATTGACCACTTAGGTGCCATATGTCGCAAATGCCAAGGACACAAGGAGCCAACTGCCGATGTAATGCTAAACATCGCAGTTGATAGCGGAGGAATCACTTAATTGGTGGCTGGACAACCAGAGTTGACTCATGCCGGCCACCAGTACCTAGCTGGACAGGAAAAACGAAACCTAACCAGCACGCCGCTTGGAACTCATTGATATGTATTGCACCATTGCCCGCCTGCTCATGAGAAGCTCCCTCCTTCTCATTCTTGGCACAATAATTTTCGGGGGCCAGTCTCTGGCTCAAGAACTCAGCGATCCGCGCGCCATTCTCGACGGTGCGGAAGAAAAGTTCGCCGCCCCCCCAGTTTCGTGGTTCTACGAAACCCAAGATGCTCTCCAGGCCGAAATGCAAACCGTCGCCGCCGCGCTCGAAGCCCAGGGCTCGGCCTATGCGGATCCCTGGAAAGAGCATCTCCGCTGGTCGTTGCTAGAAAAGAACTTAGTGCCGCTCAGCCAGATCAATCTCGCAGAAATTGAGCTCGCCCGCCGGTGGATGTATTCCAACCGCAAAGGGATGGAACTTCCGTTTTACGCTAATTTGCGCGAAAAAACCGACGCCTATCTCGATGCGGCTTATACCCTGTCGCAATCCGACTTACAGCAGCAATTCAATGCCCAAGTTGCGACCGCTCGCCAGCAAATTTCCGACTTGTTGGACAATCCAACCGACGCCGAAGCCGCGGCCTTGGGACGCACGTTGGGATGGCTGGAACGAACGAAACAACTCACGACCGAAGTGGCCGCTTTGCGGGCCCAGCTTTCGCACCCCAACGCACAGGTTCTTGTCGGCAAAAATTTGGTCTTCAATTTCATGTCGACGCAAAGCCCCGAGGTCAAGCAATCCCTGCCCGTGGCCGACAGCGGCGAAGCGCCCCCCACGCGGCGGTTTCAAATCCCGCGCATGGTTCATGTCCGCGGCACGGCCCACACCGTGGGGGAGATCTCGCTGGAACTCGTCCCCAATGATCTCCAAGCGGAGCTCAGCATCGTTTACAACGGCGAAGTCGATTCGCATTGCCATGCCGATGCGGGGCCAGTGACGTTTAACATCCGCACGATCGGCCCGATGAAGGCCAGCAAGCCGGTCACCTTCGGACCCACGGGAATCGAAATGGGCGAAACATCCATTCACCCCCGCGTGCGAACCCGCGTCACGAATATCAACGCCGATAATTTCCTCATTCAACGAATGGGCGAACGTCGCATTAACGATCCCGAGAATAAAACGCACATCAGCAAACGGGCCCGCCAAAAGGCCGTCCAGGTGCTGGAAAACGAAATGGACGAGAAGGTCGGCGAGGCCATCGACGAAATCAAGGCCGAGATCGCCCGCATGCAGGGCAACGCCAGCGAATTTGGCGACGTCTTTGCTCCCGTGGTTCGCGAAGGGGCCCGCCCCTTTTTCCATAGCACGGCTTCCGCGCCCGATGCGATTGCCGCGAATATCATGTCGCAACGCCGCGAGCAATTCGGCGCGGCCACGCCATGCCCGCTCGACTTTACTGAAGGCGACGTTCGTTTCCGCATGCACGTGTCGTTTCTCAACAACATGATGGAAACCATCATGGCGGGAAAAATGTTCACCGACCAGTACTTCATGCAGTACGCCAAAGTCCTGCAACCGACGTTGCCGCTCGACTTGATGGTCCATGCCCGTACGCCACGTTGGGCAATCATTGCCGCCAAGCCGCGTCCCCTCGAATTGAGCATTCCGGCACCGAATCAATTTCAGTTCGCGCTCAACATTGCTTCACTCGAAGTCGATGGCGAAAAGTTCAACGAACCCACTACTGCCACGGTTCGCTACGAGCTCGTGAAGAATGAATTCGATGAATACTATTTAGAACGCACGGCCGACGTGCAGCTCGATTCCAGCTTACCGACGGCCCAACGCGAATTCTTGCATAAGAAGTTGAGTGCCTTCTTCGCCCCTGTGCTCGATGCGGGCGGCGTTTCCATCCCTGAAGGGGGTTCACTCGGTTCGCTCAGCACACTGCAATTCCTGGGCGTGCAGGCCGACCAGGATTGGCTGGTCGTGGGCGTGAATGTTCCCAAGGAATTTGTCGACAATGTGATGAAAGCCCAGGACGCCGACCCCGCAGCCCCAGTCGATCCCGATGCCCCTGTGGAATTGGTGCTACCCCCGCCGTTCGCCACCGACAGCGCCTTGAGCGGCTATCCCACCACTCCTTAGTCGCTCCCACCAGCCGATTGTACCGATAAGTCCGACCATGCCGCCGGGCATCTTCGCACCACTTCTCCACAGTCTGCGCGATCGCGACCTATCGTTTACCTGGAGAGCATTGCGCGCGTCCGTTTCCTTGATACGAGGAATATTCCATGAAATACATCTACGAAGCACAAGCCTGGCTGGTTTCTATCAAAGGTGAAACGTGGCAATGGTTCTCCGGACTCAGCCAACAAGAATGGATGGTCGTCCTGGGAATTGTCTGCGTCCTCGGCTTTTTTTGTATGCGGGGCTTCAGCCAACGTGGCACGCTTTAGGACAACACTATGTTGACAGTCCCGCCCATTCACTTCGCGTTCCTCGAAACTCTGCACTGGGGGCTCGTCGACACCGGCGCGCTCGCCGCGATTGCTCTGATTGGCTACCTCTTCGGCCATCGCACCCGTGCCACGGCTGAGCAACCGATTGATAATCAACTACAACTCGAACTCTCGCGAGCCTCGCAAATCGCACGGGAAATGCAACAAATTGCCAACCGCATTCTCGATGACGTCGCGAACCATCAAACTAATATCGCGCAGTTCAAATCGCGGCTTGATGACGTGCAGCACGGCACGACGAATTCCGGCTGGCAAATTCTTAGCCAAGAAGCCGAAACGCTGCTCACGCCGACGATGAAGCTCGCCACGAATTTATCGCTCGCCTATGACGATCTCCGCAAGCAAACATCGCAACTGATGGTGTTTACCGGCTCACGCACTGACCAGGAAACTGGCTTACGCAATCGCCGCGCGATGGAAGAACAGCTTTCCGTTTTACTGTCAAATCACTCCGTGGATTCTAACCGCTTTGCGATTGCGCTCTTTTGCGTCGGCAATGCCGCTCACGAAGTGACCAAAGCCCAAATCGGCGCGATGGCCGGATTGTTAGAAAATACAGCCCGTGATACCGACGTCGTGGCCCGCTACAGTCCCGACGAGTTCGTCGTGCTGATGCCACAAACGAGTCTCGCCGGGGCGACGATTTTCGCACAACGCCTGCTCGACGTAGCCCATCAAGAACTTGGCCTGCTTGTGTTCGGCGGGATCGTCGAAGCGCAAGAGGAAGACGCGCCCGAAAAACTTTTGAGCCGCGCTGATTCGGCCTTGTATAGCGCTCGCAGCGAAGGCGAAAGCTGCCTTTACCAGCACACCGGCAAGTCGATTCGTCCCTACGATACCAAACCCGCTATCGACACCGCCGACCTATCTATTGGCGCTCCTGCCGAATTACAGGAACCGGTTGAAATTACGTACTAATTCGCGGCTTTCTCATCACAAATCTCGCCATCCAGTAAGCAAGCCCAACAGCAACTTACTTATTTTTCCACAATCAATCTTGTCAGAAATAGCGTGAATTTCTCCAGCAAGTTGACGGTCATTGTGGCAATGAATTAAACTTACTTGGAGCGTGGGCGAGACATCCTTCGCGACCGCTGAGTCGGCCCTTCGCTAGGATGTCCGACAAGCTAAGCCGTTCTGTTTCCCTTCTCAAGTCCGTATGCAAAGGAGATCGCCATGCCACTCTTTGAGGTTGAAACGGATAGTCACATCATTATCACTTGGGCCCAGGACAACGACGAAGCTTCGGCCGTCGTGACCGATGCCTATCCCAATGATTCTGTCATTCGCATGACGAAGCGACCCCGCGATACGTGGGTCATCTCCAAGAGCGCGCTAGGCCTGTCGGGCTCGTTCGACATTTGTCACACCGCGCGCGACTGCTTATCGAAGGCCGAAGGAGACAAGGTGCATGCCATTCGTCTTTATATGCACGAAACAGGCTCTGACCTCGAGCAAGCTCGCAAAGTGATCGAATCCAACATGGTCATGGGCTGGTAAGAACCAGCATCTGACCTTGTCGTTGCATCATGGGGTGCCACTGCTGGCTTACCCAGCAGTGTTTCCACACGCTAAGAACGCGATCCACGTTTAGCGATACTGCACGCCACCCGTGCTGGGATAGCTGCTTGGTGTTGTCGAGGTCGTCGTGCTAGGCCGGGTGGCGACTTCATAATTTGCCGACGTTCCCGGATAAGAGCTTGTGCCACCGGGACGATAGGGCTGTACACTCACTACCGCAGAAGCTGGCTGCACGGGTGCACTGGCCGGCATGGAGGTGCTGACGGGCGATGCCGTCGTTGGCGTCTGTGTCGCGTAACGATCACCCAACACGGGTGAACTTGGATTCGACGCAAACGGTGCGCTGGAGTTGGCTGGTGTTGTGGCATTCACCGGCGTACTCGCAGCGGATGGTGCAGTAGCAGCTAGATTGGTGGTGGTTGGATAGATGCTGGGCGTAGCAGCCGGAGTTGTCGTCGGATAACTGGCTGGCGTGCTCGTAGGCGCAGTTGTCGTTGGATAAGTGCTGGCGTAGCGATCTTGTGCCGACATACCATAACGATCCGTCTGAGCGGCCGGAGTGGTTGTTGCCGGTGTCGAGGCAAGGCTCGCTGCAGGTGGAACCGCTGCAGGGTTGTATGGCATTGCCTTTGAAGCGGCCGGGGCACTGCTTGTGGTTGCCGTCGTCGTAGCAGCCGGGGCGGTAGTGGCCGCGGCAGAATAACCTTGCACACCGGTAGTGGGATAACTGCTCGGAGCAGCCGTACTGGCTGAATAAGCAGGAGCCGTGGTTGCCGCCGTCGCCGCCGCCTTGGCGGATTTCACCACCGGAGCCGTTGCCGCAACGACTGGCGTTGTGATTTTCACGGGATCGGCACCTGCCAAGGCTTCCGCTTGTTTCGCGATTTCCGAGGGCAACTGAGGAGCACCAGCCACCGTGCTGGCCTTCTCGGCATCGGTTGTACTCGCTGTTTTCGCCCAGGGCAGCTTAGGAGCTGATTTGCAGCCAACTGAACCGCAGCAAATTGCTAAGGCTAGCCCAATCGAAAGAATGCTGACTCGCATGGCATCCGTGCCTTCAAAGTGATTTGTGTTTTTGCTTCGCGCCATCCTGGCGCTCAATCGCGGGGCATCAGGTCACGCTATTCGTGCCAGGGATTACCACCGACACGAGTGCTATAACCCGCACTATTGGACTATGTCGGCAAGTCGCTGCCTCGCCGAACAGAAAATCATTTCAATTCTTGAGCACAAAGTCCGATAGCACAGCGCGCGGCGGATTATAGAAAACCCACAACCGGGGTCAACGGCATTTTGGTATCAGTGGCTTCCAGCCGCTGCTCACTCTGCCAGCTCAGCAGCTGGGAGCCACCGTTACGAAAAAAAGCCTGCCACTTCCGTGGCAGGCTTTAACCATTGGTCTAAGCAAGGGTGCCACTGCTGGCTTGCCCAGCAGTGTCCAAACATGCTAGCAATCAACCCTTGGCTTTCGCATAGCGATCACCCACGGCGTTCCAATCGATCACGTTGTAAAACGCGGTGATGTAATCGGGACGGCGATTCTGGTAGTTCAAATAGTAGGCGTGCTCCCAAACGTCGAGGCCCAAGATCGGCGTGTTGCCGGTCATATAAGGGTTGTCTTGATTGGGAGTGCTTTCGATCACCAACTTGCCGGCGGGGGTTACGCTCAGCCAAGCCCAACCGCTGCCAAATCGCGTGGTCGCGGCCTTAGTGAAGTCTTCCTTGAACTTGGCGAAGCCGCCGAGTTCGCTCTCGATGGCCTTGGCCAAATCGCCGGTCGGTTCGCCGCCACCCTTGGGGCTCATAATCAGCCAGAACATCGAGTGATTCGCATGACCGCCACCGTTGTTGCGCACAGCCGTGCGAATCTTCTCGGGGACGCCCTCGATATTGCGGCAAAGATCTTCGATCGACTGCTCGGCCACGCCAGCACCGTCAAGTGCCGCGTTCAGATTCGTCACGTAAGCGTTGTGATGCTTGTCATGGTGGATTTCCATAGTCTTGGCATCAATGTGCGGTTCCAAAGCATCCTTCGGATACGGCAGATCGGGAAGAGTATAAGCCATCGCAAACCTCCTTCTATATTGTCTGTTAAAGCATTCTGTTGCGTATTAAGAGTGCAACAGCGGTAAGCGCCGCGTCACGCTCTTATGGCAGCATACCGGATTGAGACTGCACCGGCAATCGGCCCAAGAATGGGCGAGCCGGCCAACGAATGCGCACGTTGGCTCGAGAGAAGTCATTCAGAGGGGCCACTATCAAATTTTTTTGTACGACCAGCAGAAACTGGCTCTTGTCTCTGGACTATTTGCTCTCAGCTATGAGATTGCGCCGGCGCCAACGCCAACAACTGGCGCAAATTCTGGCACTGACTTTCCAGCGCCGCCAACTGCGCGGCCAAGCTTTCCACCCGAGCCGCTTGCGGCTTAGCGTCCTGTCCCTCACCAACAAAACTAACCATCTCTTCCTCAAACACAGCATCAACCGTCGCCGTGGTCAGAGATGTGTTCACACGCATCTCCGCGGGAGCATTCTGTGCATTCATCGAGGGTCGCCGCTTCATGCGCATTTCATTCGCGCAAATTACTTTCACGGCACGCTTGATTTCGGAAATTTCACTTCTCATGACACAATCTCGTCGAAGGGACACAATTTACGGGTTTAAGACGTTTTAGTTGCTTCGGCCGCTTCGGCTTCGCGCTCGGCCGATTCCTTGGCCATCAGATAAGCCTTCACGCTTTGCAGAATCAATCGTGCGCGTTCGGCAATTTCACCACGGCGCCGATTCGTGGCCCGGCGGGGACGAATCTTCACTTCGATATGCGTTGAAGCGTATTCGCCCGAGGCTAGCCCACTGTTGTTTCTGCGTTCTTCACGGCGTTCGCTGAATTCCATCTCGATGCGGAAGTCGACGTTGCGATCGCTTTTGCGGCGATCGAACGAAACCTTCTCGCTCGAAATCTCCAGCTCCACCGAATTCTCGTGCGTGGAAATCACTTTCGCTTGGTGATCCGAAACGAAGCCCCGCAACTTCGCAATTGCGATGTCGATCGGCACGGCGGTGGTTAACTCGGTTTCAATCACCGGTTGGGCCGTCAAACTCCCAAACCACCACCAGCGTTTTTTCTCGGCTTGCTTTACAATACCATTCCCCAATTGCACAACTTGGTTGCGGCCTTGCTCTTTGGCCATGAGAAGTGCGCGGTCCGCGCGTCGGAGCATCGTTTCACAGTTGTCACCAGCTTGCAGTTCGGTCACGCCGAAGCTCGCCGTGATTCGTTTATTGCCTAAATACGAGTGCGGTGTATCCGAAAGTTTGGTGCGAATTTCTTCGGCCCGTCGCGCCGCATCGGCATTGTTGCAGTCAGCACACAGCACGGAGAATTCTTCACCGCCATACCGAGCGACCAGATCGCCCGCCCGACACATCGTGGCTAGCAAATTGGCGACCATGATGATCGCTTCGTCGCCGGCCTGATGACCAAACGTGTCGTTGATTGATTTGAAATGATCGATATCGATCATAATCAAGCTGCAAGGTTGCTTGGCTTGTTCGTGCGCTTCAATAAAGAGCGCCTGCATCCGGTCAAACTCCGCCCGATTGGCCACTCGGGTCAAGGGATCGCGGGTCACTTCGGCATGCAAAGCTTCGCAGCGTTCTTCGAGCGTGGCTTCCGGCTGGGCATCGTGCAGCAGAATCGTTGCGCCTTGAATGCCCCCGTCCGGGCCAACCACGGGAATCGCGTGCAAATCGATCGGCACCAAATTCCCTTGTCGACCCAGAATCAACAGCCGTTGGCGAATCTGCGAATTGGTTCGCAACGCCCGCGTCACAGGGCACGAACCGTCATGAATCCGCCGGTTGCCGTGATTGCACATCTCCAGCAAGCTGGGGGCAAATGTGCGGCCCGTCGCGGCACCCCGGCTAATGCCGGTGAGTTGTTCCGCTCCTTTGTTCCAGAGCGTGATTTTGGCTTGGGTATCAACGAACACGACGCCGTCGTGCATCGTGTCGATAAGTTTCTGCTCGAACAGCGACCGGCCCTTGCTGACCGACTTGCTGGTTTTGTCGGTCGTCGATCCCTGAGAATGTCCGACGTTCTGCCAGGGCAATTGTTCCTGGCGAACCTGCAAATCATTGAGCCACCGCGCGGCAACGCGGCTGGAGAGCACGTCCTGCTGCTGGGCCAATACGTCTTGAAATTCTTTCACCAACTGCGGATCGAATTGCGTTCCCGCGAACTCGAATAGTTCGTGCAGGGCACGGTCTCGTGACCATGCAGGCCGATAAACTTGATCGGTCGTCATGGAATCAAACGCATCAACGATCGCAATCATCCGCGCTTCCAGCGGAATGGCTTCGGCGATGAGGACCCCTTCGGCGCCCTGACCATCGTAACGCAAATGGGCATATCGCACGGCGTTGAGCACACGTTCGTCGCTGCAGCATTCGGCGAGGATCATGCTCCCCAATTCCCCTTGCTGTCGCACGAGTGTTTCTTCATCAGAGGTTAACCGGCTCGGCTTCGTCAGGATCGCATCGGGCACGCCGACTTTCCCCACGTCATGCAGCAGAGCGGCGACTTCCACGATATCGCGTGATTCATCATCGAGCCCTGCATGCAAAGCCCAGGAACTACAACCCAGCGCCACTCGCAGCGAATGTTCGGCAGATTGTGGGTGCTTTTGTCTCAAAGCCACGAACAAGCTGCTCGCCATGCCGAGCCGCACTTGCACGAGTTTGTTTTCATATTTCGAAGACGGCCGGGGCTGCGGAACGTCCTTCCGCGGTGCCAAACCATTCCCACCCGCGACTTCTTCCAGGGCGTGAAGCAACGAACTGATTTCCGCAACACGTGTCTCCGTGGAAGAAAGACGAGGCGAGCGATTCTCATTCTCGTCATTGAGCAGCGCGAGCGCGGCTGGATCGAGAGCAGCGGCGGGGATTGTGGTATCAGCCATGGATTGTGCGTGGTGGCAAAGTGCAAAAGCGTGGTTACGCACGCTTCGGGGGCATTGCAGTTGTCACTCAAAAACTAGGTTACTTTTAGCCACAATAATCTCAGGATTTACCACTAAGGCTGGCATTTTCCCCAGACGAAGCCGTCCAGGGTCGCGTGAAGCGGATACACCGCACCTTCCGACTGCAGATTGTCCCACACTCACGACGCTAGCTACCAAACGCCGAACTATCTTGCCTAATCGCTACAACGGGCACACGCGCACGTTCGTAGCGGCTGGTGCAGTCAAAATGCCGATTCCGATTGTGCGGAAGGGAATCGCTCTCGAACTGCGCCAATCGTTTGGCAGCTAGTTCTTGGGATCTTTTGATTCCCTTCTCAATCCTTCTGAATTGGCATTCCCAGGCAATCACATCTAAGCGGACTTATGGCACGCAATAACGGACGGTGGGGACGCCTGCGTCGCGTCCTGAATGAAGATCTCTCCACGTCGACCGTCATCTATGGCGGGACGGACGTTGACCGCACCCCCGGCGACACGCCGCGGTATGGTGCCGGTGCGAACATCGAAAATCATCCTCAAGTCACCGACTATGTTCCCCGCCGCTTCCGCATCATGGGCTTGGTCCTGGCCGGCGGCGCGGGCTTAGGCATCTTAGCCGAAACTATCGCTCACAACGCCGACGCCTTGAGCAGCATGCTCGGCGTGACACCAACAGAACTCACCGCCACGATGTCCGACCGGCTCGTCGGCTGGACCAGCGCAATCGCCCTGGTCGTCGCGGCAGCTTACGCTCGCGTAATTTTTATACTCAAACGTCACCGCCTGGACGACTTGCGCGGGCGTTATCGTGTTTGGCATCATGCCAGCTTGCTGGCCATTGTGCTGAGCGCGAATTGCGTCATCGCGCTCCATAGCTTGCTGGCTCACGCGGCGGGCCACGTCACTGGCTTTCATCCGCTCGGGGGCGATGCCGCTTGGTGGCTCGTGCCGACGGCACTTGTTGGTGGTTGGATTTTCGCACGTTTGATTCGCGATGCCGCCGAATGTCGCACGGCACTCATGATGTTCGCCCTGTCGGCTGCGAGCTTTACTATCGCTGCCATCTGTGCGGCCGGTTGGTCGCCAATAAGCTCAGCTCTGTGGGCCGACACGCTCACCCGTTCCTTGCCGCTCATCGGCTGCATGTGTGCGTTGGCGGGAACATTGCTGACCGCTCGCTACGTGGTACTCGACGTCCAGGGCCTCATCGAGCACGAAGTTGAAGTTGCTAAGCCCGCGAGCGATGCTAATTCATCGTCGCGGAATTCCAGTTCATCCAGCAGCCATTCGTCAACTGACGACGAACAGGAAGTCGCTTGGACCGACGGCAGTGAGCCCGAGGACGACTACTCCGACGACGACCGTCCGCTGAGCAAGGCCGACCGCAAACGGCTCCGCAAAGGCCGCTTCCGTGCCGCTTGATTCGGTTGAAATCCTGTCCTAGCCGCCGACGGAAGTCCGCGGTAGACAGTCTCGCTTTCGTGAGAGATAGTGGTTGCTTAGCCACAATTCTCAACTCAATTGAATGCCATGACTGTTCGCACGCGTTTTGCTCCCAGCCCCACCGGCTACCTCCATATCGGTGGGGTCCGCACGGCCCTGTTCAATTGGCTCTTTGCCCGCAAGCATGGCGGCCAATTCCTGCTGCGCGTCGACGATACCGATCAACAACGCAACGTCGAGGCCGCGCTGGCCCCGATTTTACACGGCTTCGAATGGCTGGGGCTCGATTGGGATGAAGGCCCCGAAGTGGGCGGTCCACACGCCCCCTATTATCAATCGCAGCGGGGCGAGAAGTATCAAGCCGCAGCCGCGCAATTGCTGGCCAGTGGCCATGCCTATCGCGACTTCGCCACGACCGAAGAAATTCAAGCCGAACGCGAAGCGGCCCAAGCTTCCGGCAAACAATTCACTTACAGCCGGCGCTGGATGGCGGAAACCGAGGCCGATGCGGCGCGCTTTGCCGCCGAAGGTCGGCAAGGGGTCGTGCGTTTGAAGATGCCGCGTGAGGGCGAGCTTATGATCAACGACCTCATCCGCGGCGAGGTCCGCTTCCCCTGGGCGGGCGAACAAGATCACGTCGTTCAACGCGCCGACGGCACCTGCCTGTATCACCTCGCTTCGGTGGTCGACGACCACGACATGCAGATTTCGCACGTGATCCGCGCCGAAGAGCATCTTTCCAACACGCCCCGGCAAATCTTTATCGCCCAATCGCTCGGCTACTCGCTTCCCGAGTATGCCCACTTGCCCTATGTCGCCGAACCCGGCAGCAAAAACAAACTCAGCAAGCGCAAGCTCGATAAGTATCTTAAGAACAAAGATTTCGCCTCACTCAAAGACCACGGCCAACGCATCGCCGACCGCCTGGGGCTCACCGTTGAGAGCGACACCTTCAACCCGGTGATCGTCGATTTCTACGAGCAAATCGGTTTCCTGCCCGACGCGATTCTCAATTATCTCGTACTGCTCGGCTGGTCGCTCGACGACAAAACCGACGAGTTCACCCGCGCCGCAATGATCGAGCATTTCTCACTGGAACGAGTGAACAAAGCCCCCGCGAGTTTCGATCCGCAAAAGCTTTTCGCGTTTCAAGATCGCGCGATGCAAAAGCTACCGCTTAAGCAAAAGGTCGCGCTCGTGCTTCCTTACTTGCAACAAGCAGGCTTCGTCTCCAGCCCGCCGCCGTGCGAGACTGCGCCGTATTTATCGCAAATCGTCGAAGCCGCCGGCGACCGTATCAAAGTCGCGGGGGATATTCTCGATTACGACGATTTCTACACCACCGACGACAAACTCACGTACGATGAGAAGACGCTTGATAAGCGTCTGAAAAACGCCGCTGGCGCACCGCAACTTTTGGCCGAGTTCCGCGAAGTGCTCGCAACCGTTGAACCTTACGACGCAGCAACCTTGGAACACGCGCTCAAATCGTTCGTCGAACAAAAGGGCATCAAGATCGGCGATATCGTTCACGCAGTCCGCGTGGCAGTCACCGGCAAAGGAGTTGGCTTCGGGCTCTTCGAAACACTCGCCATCCTAGGCCGCGAGCGCTGCCTCGCCCGCATCGACCGAGCATTGGCCGAAATCAAGTCATCCTGAGAGAGCCTTGGCGACCGAGGGATCTAGCCTGAACAATCAAAATGTCATCGACGACTATAAAGGTCAGTACTAGAAGTCTTAAGATCAATTATTTCCACCCCGGCCGCCACCACGCCGACCACGATCGCGACCCCGCTCCCGCCAACCGTCGCGGCGCTCTTGGTTTTGATTCGGCTGATTCGCGTTGAGTTGGCTCACTGGCTTGCCACCCACCCACGGCTCGGCCATCGCCTGCATCACGGCCCGCTGCAACCGTTCCGGCTCAATCATCCCGCGAATTTCATGCACGCGCACCACCGTATTGGGCTCGGCCGCTTGATCCAGCACGTTGATCGTATCTTTGATGCTATTCAACACCCCCGCCGGAGCCGACACGATTAAAGAATTCGAGACTTCATCAACCCCAATCGATAGCGCGCCCTCAAACGAAATCAACACGCCCCCTTTGCCGCCTTCTTCCTCGGCAGGGGCACCAAACATATACCGCGTCGAACGGCCGGAACTCTGCTGCCGCTCGCGATTTTGAAATTCCTTGTCCTTGGAACTCAGCAAGTCCGCATAAACTTCTTTGAGTGATTTGGCGATATCCTGGGCTCGCGAATACTTGACCTTCACGGTGATCGTCTGCCGTTCGGGAAATCCCTTCGGCTCGGGCTCGATATCGTACAGCCCAATCATCTTTTCGATGATCCGCAATTGGCTTGAACTGGCGTTGGAAACAATCAGCGTGTTTGAATAGTAATCGTCGATAAACCTAAGCTTACGGGCCTTACCCAAAGTAGCCACTTCTTTATTTTCATCGTTATCCCCACGCCGCACGCGACCCCACCAATCCAAGATCGGCTCGGCATCGTCCGCAATAATATCACGAAAGTATGTTTCCAGAATGTCCTTCATATCCTCTGCCATCACGTGGACAAGCCGGTAGTGGCGAAATTCCGGTTGCGGCGGGGCCAACTGATCAATGAGCTCCTGCATCCGATCCGCCGCCAGCGGATCATCCGAAATAATCACCAACTGCCCATCATCATTCACAGTCACCTTCACCTTAGGCTTAACCGCAGCCGCTTGCAGCTTAGCGCTCTCCTCCACCTTGGCTTCATCACTCAACTGCGCAAACTGAAACCGCGCCCGCCCCGCCAAGGGCTGCTCAGTAATCTTATCCGCTTCGGCTTCCTCCGCCGGTTCCTCTTTTTCCTCAGCCGGAGCAACGCCCCCCTCGGGGATTTCAATCTCCAGCTCGTTCTCGCCTGACCAAGAATCCTTAAGCCGTTCCAGCAACCGCTGCGTCGCCTCGGGGCTCCGTTGCTCGAGCACCCGCACGCGGTCCGCACCCACGAGCGTGCCGTCGGCACTTTCACTGAGCTTCGCGATCAGATTGCGCACCTCGTTCATCTCGTTGTCGGTCGCCCACAACAGGATCCGATTGTTCTCGACATCGGGCAGCACGCGAAATGCGGTCTTTGGCTTGTCATCGTCATTGTTGTTGCGGCGGAAAAAGAAGAAGGGAAAACCATTGTCATCGTCTTTCTTTTCTCCTTCGCCGGAAATCAATTCCATGATCGAGCCCGCCACCTGATCCGCCGGCAAACGCTTGGGCAGCCAAATCACTTCCGGCCGCCGTCCCGAACCGTCGAGCGTCGAGATCATCCGCTTGATCGTCGCGTGGTCTTCCGCCGTGGCGTAGGCATAAATCGTTTTGCCCTGGCCGTCACTTTGCAACTGCGTGAGCGGATTCAAATTGCCGATGTCTTGCAGCGTGCTCACAACTTTGTCCGGGCTGGCCGTGATCGTGCTGTATTTTTCCATGTACCGTGCGCCACTCTCTTGCCCTGAGGCACCCACCGCGAATTCCTGCTCTTCGACGTCGAGTTCCGCGATCGTGCGATCGATCACCGGAATCAAATCGGGCGGGGCATTCACCAACAGCGTGTTCTGCCGGCGATCGACCGTGATGTAAACCTTCGGCTCGTCTTTTTGGAACATCTTGGCAAGGTCCTGTTTATTCCCCCCGCCGCGCTGCATCATCTCTTGCATCTGCTGCATTTGTTGCATCTGCTGTTGCTGAGCCATCATCTGTTCTTGCGGCGACTGCCGTTTGTCTTTGTCCAAGCCCAACACGATCATCACCTGATCGGCAATATAATCCGCCCGGCGATGCCGAATCTGATACACCTTCGGTTTAAGAAACTGGCTCGCCGCTATTTCCTCAGAATAAATCAAGCCGCGGACGTTCCGCAGATTCCCAACCGTATCAATCACCAGTAACCGCTTCGTTTCCAACAACGGCGTGACTTTCGCATCGGGCCGCAGCAAGGCCTTCACATCTTCAGCCGCCTTGGCGGGGTCCAGCCCCGCTGGCAAGTTGAAACGGACCCGCACAAACTCATGCGGCATTAAAGTATCTAAATCGTCGGCGCTCACTTCGGGAACCAAACTCGAATCGAGATTCGCCACCTTCACCACGCTCAGCACTTCACCTTGCTTGATGATCGTGAACCCCCGCGCGATCAAATGCCGGTTCAACAAATCGAGCGCTTCGGGCAGCGTGTATTTGCGCTGCGTCGTGAGATTCAGAAAGTCCGCCGGCAGCTCCTGCCAATCGAAACTCAGCTTCGCCGCATCGGCATAATCTTGTAGCACCTCGGCCCAAGGCTGCCCCATGTAATTGAACTGCACAAGGCCGTTCTTGTCGGGCGTGAGCTTCGGCCGATTCGGATCAACCGTCGGCGGCTTGTCGGTCGGTCGCTTGATGGTCTTGGCGTCACCTTCGCCCTCGGGCTTCTTCTCGCCTTCGCCCTCTTTTTTCTCTTCCGGCTTTTTGTCGTCCGGGGGAGTCGCAGGCTGTCCCGGCATGGCTCCCGGCGGCATTCCACGCCGCTTCATCCGTTCCATGATCTTGGCCCGTTGCTCAGGAGGCATATCCGGCGGGAATTGAATTTCCTGCGCCAGGACGCTCGCCGCGGAAGCAAACACGAGCATCGCGAATAAACAGATCGAACAGCGTTTCGTGAGAAATCTCATGGCACGAAAACCCGCAGAAAAAGGGGAGAAGTTCCAACCCTTGATTATAGCCACCCCAAGGGGGAATTACCAAAACGTTAGCCGGCATCGTCCCGATGCCTTGAACGAATCGCGGCTATTACCCCAACCGATCCATCACCGCCTGGGTGTACTCGCTCGTCGACGATTTCCCCCCCAGGTCGCCCGTGCGGACTTTTCCCTCGGCCAGCACGTTCCGTACGGCGTTTTCGACGCGGTCTGCCGCATCCTTTTCCCCTAGAAACCGCAGCATCAAAACGCCGCTCAGCACCAAGGCCGTTGGGTTGGCCAATCCCTTGCCCGCGATATCGGGAGCCGTGCCGTGGACCGCTTCAAACACGGCCAGTTTCTCGCCCACGTTGGCACTGGGGGTAATTCCCAACCCACCCACCAAACCGCTGGTCAGATCCGAAAGAATATCGCCGAACAGATTCTCCATCACCAGCACATCAAAGGCCTGCGGATCGCTCACCAATTTCATCGCCGCGGCATCGACAATCCAATCATCGAACGCGATATCGGGATACTGGGCCGCCACTTCCTGGCAGCATTTCACGAAGAGCCCGTCGCTCAACTTCAGGATATTCGCCTTGTGAACGCACGTAACTCGCTTGCGGCCCTGACGACGAGCAGTCTCAAACGCGAATTTGGCAATTCGATCGGAAGCCACTTTGGTGATCACGCGCAAACTTTCCACCACCCCCGGCACAACGATATGTTCCAAGCCGCTGTAAAGTCCCTCAGTGTTTTCGCGAATCACGATGAGGTCGACGTTCTCGAAGCGCGTCTTCACGCCGGGGAGCGAACGGGCAGGGCGATAGTTGGCATAAAGATTTAACTTTTGCCGCAGTGCGACATTCACGCTGCGAAAACCGCCACTCTTGGGCGTCGCCGTCGGACCCTTGAGCGTGGCATCGGCGTTCCCCACCGCGTCGAGTGTCGATTGGGGCATCGGATCGCCCAACGTGTCGAGCGCAATCTGCCCCGCCGGCTCCTCTTGCCATTCGATTGCCACGCCACTCGCGTCGAGTATCGCCCGCGCCGCCGCGCATACCTCGGGACCGATGCCGTCACCAGGGATCAACACAATGCGATAACTCATGATTCACTCTCCAGGAATTTTACAGGAGCGTGCAGAGGTAGCAGAGAGTGTTAATCGTTATCATTCTGAGGGA
Organism: Bythopirellula sp.; assembly: GCF_041737835.1. Lineage (NCBI taxonomy): Bacteria > Pseudomonadati > Planctomycetota > Planctomycetia > Pirellulales > Lacipirellulaceae > Bythopirellula > Bythopirellula sp. Next base: position 339,425 of record NZ_JBGSQY010000040.1, read on the forward strand.
GGCTCGCCGACCGAAGAATCTAGCTTCCAACTTCATACGCCTTCGAAGCCTGGAAGTGCTTCAATCCAGATCCTTCTGTCGCCTAGGCTCCCTCAGGATGACACACACAAAACTCTGCTCTCTCCGCTCCCTCCTGTAAAAAAAAAATTTCTTACGGACGCCCAAGTTTTTTTACGGACGCGCTGCAAACGGCACGGTCAAGGCCGACGCTCCGCCACACGTGACGGAGATCGCCAAAAACCCATCCGCGGGGGGCGACTTCAAGGCGGGCTCAAGGTAGGGGAACACGGCGGGCACCTCCGTTCGGCATTTCGCGAACGGGAAGGCGTGGGCAAACACGGTCGTTTCGGCTTCGTCGTCGCTCGCGGCGCGGTCAGCGATCGCATCGGCGATCGTTTCCACGCCGAGCCAACTCCGCGCGATCTCACCGCCGATTTCGTCTTCGCAATCCAACAGAAACACGACCGGATCGCGCAGCTTGTCACGCAACGCTTCATCATAAGCGTCAAACGCCAGCTCCAAGCTGCTTTCCAATAACATCTGCTGGGCTTCGAGGGGATCGAACCCCTCGGCAGCCTCGCGCGCATCACTCATACGACTTGGAATTCTTCTTGGCGTTCTTCTCGGCCCGCTTTTCCTTGGTGGACTTTTGCGGCTCTTTTTTAGTTTCTTTCTTACCTTTGTCTTTAGCACCCATGTCGGTAACTCCTTTAAGTTGAACAGAAAACGACAAGCATTATATCGCGTTTCGGCAAAATACAAATCCCAGCCGCTCGCGGCTTAGCGGCAAAAACAAAGCTGTGGTCGCCGGGTTGCGCAGGCTGCTAACTCACTTCCATCATCGGACGAGTCCGAGGCGACGGCAGCTCACGGCCAGTTCGCTTGAACTCATCGATCACTTCCTGCACTATTTCATTCAGCTCGGAATAAACGGCCACCGGATCATCTCCGTGAATCCCCGTAATCAAGTCAGGGCACTTACCGATGTAAATCTGATCTTCATCACTCCATTCGACCCAGCGATGATACTCATCGATCGGTTTCATTTTGAACCTCAAATTTCCCCGCCCCCGCCAACCGCTCCACCGCACCACTCCCCAACAACATCGCCGGGGTACAACTTCCCCCCTCGGGCGGCGTGTCCAACAGATGCTCCACCACGGTCAGCGCCGTATCGACCGTCACGTCATAGACGTTGCCGATCTCGATCCGTACGGTTTTACTCTCTCCCGCGGCATTCACCGCTTTGCCCCACACCCACGTGTGGGATTTCCGGCGCTGGGTGGTCGTGGGGCCTTTCACAAACTTGGTCACCAGTTTTTTAAGTAAGCTCTGCATAAAACTCGTCGCCAACACCGGCCGCGCGGCATTGAGCACTTTCAACACACCGGTCCGCTTGCCCGGTACGGGAATCCACGTGTCGATGTTCGGTATGCCCGTCGTGTAATACGCGCTCGACACATCCCCCCAGGAGATCGCCATCGCCGGCACTTCGCCACGGCCAAAATCAATCTCACGCGAAGTCTCCTCGGCGGGGGTTTTCACAATCGCCCCCTCCCGCCGGCGTAGCATCCCGTTGCCCAAACTTTCGAGCGCCGTTTTGAGTGTTCCCGGCGAAGCGGCCGAATCGGTTTCAAACCCCAACGACAACCGCGTGGCATCGGGTAGCAATTCCTTCAGTCGCAGCGCCACGCAATCCGTCGGCACCACATCAAACCCCACCCCCGAACAAAGCACCACACCAACTTCCCGCGCTCTAGCCGCTTGCGGCTTAGCGTGCGTATGCTCCAAAACCGCAATCTCACCCGTGATATCGAGGTAATGCGCCCCCACGCGCAAACAACCTTCTATCATCGGCGCGCTCGTCCGCGAAAACGGCCCCGCACAATGCAGAACAAGTTTTACGCCGTCCAATCCCTCGGCAACCTGCGCGGGATTGTCGAGCCCAAACGCGGAACACTCCAACCCCAATTCCCGCGCCAACGGCTCAATCTTCTCGCGATTCCGCCCCGCCAATATCGGCAGCAACCCCCGCTTAACCGCCGCCCGCGCGATCAGTTCGCCCGTATATCCATTCGCACCATACAGCAACCATTTATGTGTCATCCCCAAAGTCTAGCCGCTCGCGGCTTAGCACTCAATGTAAACAAACTACGCAAATAACGAGCGTCTGTTGCATCAACAACAACGCCGTGCCAGAATTCTTAGATGCAAACACTCATCCGTACATTGCTCTGTGTAGCCCTAGTCGGTTCGCTCGTAGCAGCCCAATCACGCGCCGACGATGCACTCTTACACGAGGTTAGCAAACGCCACAGAGAAAATTGGAACGCCGTCCAAAGCTGGCGCGGCGAAGTCGAAATTGTGGATGAGAATACAGACCCTGCTGTCAGATTTAAAGATGCGAAGTGGTGGAGCAAGGTCTCATTCGCCTATCAAGCGTCACCGCACTTAGTTCGTTGGAACTGGCGGATGGTTAAATCCGAGAATGCTGAGATTCCTATACCGATTTCAAATGGGTTAATCAAAGATGAAGTGGCAACTGTACTCGAAGTCCACACACCAAAGGGTGAAACAAAGGAACGTAGAGACGTGCGTATCCTCGATCTGGAATCGCTTGGGTTAGGGCCTCACGGACAAATGTTTAGCCCGATGTATTTCACAGGCTACAGGGGCGATAATCTCGCCGATTGGTTTGATCACGTAGCCGGCTGGTTTGAAAAATTAGACCCTGCCGAACTGAAAGGTTGGGACGTTTCGCAAAAAGGCGACTTATTTATTCTTTCGTTCGTGAGTCCTACTTTGCTGAATTGCTATACGGCAGACCTTTCCAAAGGGGGCAATCTCGTTTCTTACGAAGCGGAAGAAAGAGAAGACTCGGTCGTGGTCTCAAAAGGCCATTGGGTATGGAAGTACGAGCAGCTTGATGGTGTTTGGTTGCCGGCAAATTTGACGATAAGTAAGTTTGAGTTTGCCAGAGCTGGTGGCGACCAAAAAGCAGGCACTGAATTATCGAGAAGCGTCCGCACAATTACTTGGACAACTAACGAAATCAACGTTCCCATGGAGAATGAATTCATGCTGGAAGCAATTGGCCTAGTAAAAGGCGATCTCATCTCAAACACGATTACTGGGGAATACTCTCGCTATGGCATGGAAGGTGAACCAGCCTTCCCCATCCCAGAGGGCCAAGTTTGCCCCCTGCCAAGTCCCAAGTAATCTCCCCGCCGCTCGCGGCTTAGCACTCCACCAAAAACAAAGTTCACCAAAAAACCAATCGCGCAAAAAAGCAGCCCGGCCGTCACAAGGACGACCGGGCTGGATAATGTTGCTTGAAGAACAGGCTTTAGTCAGGTATCTCGAGTTCCCTGGTAAAGCGGGCACTCACAAGCAGGTGGTGGCTGTCTCCGTAGACAACCCGCCGGCGGTCAACGGTTTGCACCACCCCACTGGCGTATATGATAATCGTTCAAAAAACCACCTCCTTTCAATCAATGTCACGGCGGCGGAGCAACGCTGCCAGAGGTCACTCGCGCGGCCAAAGGGGCCCGTCGTGGTGCGGTCCCACGACCCATAGCTGCATTATAACCACGAACTTTGAGAGTCAAATATTGATTTTGGCCAGCAAGATCAATTCCTGAACTCAAATTTGCCGTCATTTTGCAGATAACCCGATGACGCAACAATGTGTCCCAAGGTTCGCAAGTATTTTCCCCCTTCCTCCCTCCGCCTTCCGCCTTAGTTTTATGAACCGCCGCCAACTTCAAAAACTCGGTGTCCCACCCACCTGCGCCAAGGCTGCCATCGACGCGCTGTGCACCGCCGCCGGACAAGGTCTCGGCATGGGACTCAAAGGCAATCGCGCCAAACAGTTGGTCGCTCAGGTCGTCGAGAAGCCGGAGGATTTTCTCGCCGATCCGATTTGGGCCACATTTGCCACAGAACTTTTGGGCGAAAGAAACTTCGTCGAGCAAGAACCGATCAGCTACCAAACCTGGGGCACCGACATCGATGCCGGCGCGCACGCCCAGATGGAAGTCGCCTGCCAGGTGCCGAATGCCATCGCCGCCGCGCTGATGCCCGACGCCCACGTGGGCTACGGCCTCCCCATCGGCGGCGTGCTCGCCTGCGAAGGGGCCGTGATTCCCTACGCCGTGGGGGTCGACATCGCCTGCCGCATGAAGCTCTCCGTTTTAGACATTAGCCCTGAGAAACTCTCTGGGAATCGCTTGCGGTTTCGCGAAGCCCTGGAAAAAGGAACCCGCTTCGGCGTCGGCTGCACGCACCAACCACCGCAGTCGCACGCCGTGCTCGACGAAGATTGGTCGGTCACCCGCATCACGCGTGAAAAAAAAGACACCGCCTGGAAGCAGCTCGGCACATCGGGCTCCGGCAATCACTTCGTCGAATTCGGCACGCTCACACTCGCCACCCGGTGCGAGGAGTTATCGCTCGACCCTGGGGAATACACGGCGCTCCTGAGTCACAGCGGATCACGCGGCACAGGCGCCGCCGTGTGCGACACCTACAGCCGCATCGCGCAGCAGTTGCTCCCCCAACGCCTTAAATCTCTGGGCCGGCTCGCTTGGCTCGATCTCCAGAGCGAAGCTGGCCAGGAATATTGGGCCGCCATGAATCTGATGGGTGATTACGCCGCGGCCAATCATGAAGTCATTCACAAACTCGTGAGCAAGCTGCTCGGCGCGCATATCGTGGCTGGCGTGGAGAATCATCACAACTTCGCCTGGCTCGAATGGCACAACGGCAAGCAAGTCGTCGTTCATCGCAAGGGCGCCACCCCGGCAGGGCAGGGGGTGCTGGGAGTGATTCCCGGCTCGATGGCCGATCCCGCATTTATCGTGCGCGGCTTGGGGAATACCACGAGCTTGAACTCCGCCTCGCACGGGGCAGGGCGGCGGATGTCGCGCAAGCAGGCGCACAACACGTTTCGCTTCAGCCACGTGCGGCAAGAACTCGCCGAGCGCGGCATCGAAATCCTCTCCGCCGGATCGGATGAAGTCCCCGGCGTTTATAAAAACATCCTGGAAGTGATGGCCGCCCAACAAGATTTGGTCGAGACCGTCGCCCGCTTCGACCCAAGGATCGTCAAAATGTGCGGCGACGGCAGCCAAGCGGAAGACTAAATAGCCGGATCGTCCCGATCCGGAAAAAATTATTCCGGCGACGTCACACCAATCTTCTCTTCCAAAAGCTCAAACCACTTCTCATCGGTGTCGGGCATTCCGCGAATCACGCCGTTCTCGAAAATCAACAGGGGCAGCCCCACTTGCAGTCTCTCAAATTCCTTCGCCGCTTCGCCTATCCGTCGGCTCGATTCTGTGGCGATCGTCTTATCAAAAAAGATCGCATCCCCTGCCATTTCACGAGCCTTTTTCTTGGCCTCATGAATCGCCGGCGCGCGTTTACCTTCGAGCAGCCATTCGTGAAACTCGGCAAACCGATCAGGCGCCAGTTTCCACACGCCATAAGCCAACTTGGCGTATTCGCAAGCATTTTGGTGGCTTGATTGGTCGAGCTTCACCAGCGGATTGCACTTGCGGCTCAGTGGCACGTGATAAATCACAAAGCCTAGTTGATCGCCATATCGCTCCACCGCCGCTTTGATGTGTGGATGAAGTTTGCGGCAATGCGGACACGTGTAGTCCATCATCTCCACGAAGCGATGCGGTGCGTAAGGATTCCCCACCACCGGATTCCCCGCCGCGTCGACCTCGCGAGCGAGATACTTAAACGTAAAATAACGCGGTGCGGCGTCACTGCTCGGTGCGGTCGCCGTTGCTTCGCCGCCGCTAATAATTTCTAATTTCTCGGCGGGAGTTTCTTCCGCAACCTCGACCTCTTCGTCAGCAGCCCCTTCATCAGCAGTGGGGCCCGTACTCTCTTGAACTGGCTCTTCAACAGTACTCGTTTCCGCCGAGGTCTGCACCACCTCCAAAGGTATGTCGACAACTTCCATCGTGTCATGCGAAAAGAAAAGCTGCCCGCCAATCAAAGCGAGTAGTCCCACGCTCGCCACCCCGGCGGCAATCAGCGGTTGATAAACAGAAACTTGCCCTTCATCGTCATCGTATGATTGCTCGCCACCGAAATACCCTTGCATGTGATTGCGGTTCGAACCCGTCATACTGTCGCGCAAGAGCAGCACCGACAGCGTACAAATCGCCAAACCACAAGCGTGGACAACAAGACAATACAGACAAAAATGCTCGACCACGATCGCTTGCGTGCCGATGAACCACACGCCCGCTCCCGCGGCCATCATCGCCAGCGTCAACAATCCCGTCATCGCCCAGCCACCCAGCAACACGGCGGGCCAAACCAGGGCTAGAATACCGGCATAAGTGAGTGCCCCCAGCAGGCTCACGGGAATGCCCAGCCATTTCGAGCCGGAGCTGCTCAGAACTTCGTCGCAATCGACTGTGGTCCCACCCGTGCAGCCCACGACCGTTGACTGCTGCCAGGTCACCCAAGTTAAATACAACGCAACGCCCAAGGCGATCACAGCCAAGCCGGTGATCGCACCGGCGAGCGATTTGCGTGTTCCAGAGAGTTGCGATAGTTCGAGCACAGAACAATCCCTACCAGTTACAATTCAGACAACCAGCAATTCTAGCACAATTTAACGCCCAAGAAGCAGGCTGCCACAAACCATGGAAGACGAAATCAGCTATATCTGCGGCAGTTGCGGCGAGGAAGTCGTCATCCCGCTCGATTATTCGCAGGGCAGCTTGCAGGAGTACATCGAAGATTGCCCCGTCTGCTGCTGCCCGAACGTGATTCGCATCGAAGTTGACGAAACTGGACACAGCCAAGTTTGGAGCGAATTAGAATAAAGAGGGTTCAATTTCTGTAGCCGGGGTCTATGACCTCGGTCCTAGAACGTCCGACCTCGCAGAGGTCAGCCACAGGTAAACCACTCGCATGACCCAACCACTCATCCCACCCATCGGCGAAAAAATCGTTCTCGCCGATTACGACACCCGCTATCTCGCTCCCGATTGGGACAAACAATCCGCCTCGGCCCAAATCAAAGACAACACAGCTGTTAGCTCCGACTTGGCCTACAAGCTTTACGCCGAAGACCGCCGCGCGATTTTGTTAGTCCTGCAAGGGATGGACACCGCGGGCAAAGACGGCACGATCCGTACGGTGATGAGCGGCGTCAATCCGCAAAGCTTTCAGATCACGTCATTCAAAACACCCAGTTCGGTGGAGCTCGATCACGACTTCCTGTGGCGGATCCACCACGCCGTCCCTCGGCGTGGCGAAATCGGCATCTTCAATCGTTCCCACTACGAAGACGTGCTGATCGTCCGCGTACACAATTTGGTTCCCGAAAAAGAATGGCGGAGCCGCTACGATCGGATCAACGAATTTGAAGAGCTCCTCGTCGATGGCGGTGTGACCATCGTGAAGTGCTTTCTGCACATCAGCAAAGACGAACAGCGCGAACGACTACAAGCACGCCTGGACAATCCCAATAAGCGTTGGAAATTCAACATGGGCGATCTCGAGGAGCGCAAACTCTGGGACGAATATCAACGCGCCTACGAAGATGCACTGACCCAGTGCAACACGTCCCATGCCCCGTGGCACATCATCCCCGCCGACCGCAAGTGGTATCGCAATCTCGTGGTGAGCAAAATCCTCCGCGAGACGTTAGAAAAACTCAACCCCCAGTTTCCAGTCCCAGCAACCAACCTCGACGGCATCGTCGTCGAATAGATGTCGTTAGCCGGCAGCGTCCCGCTGCCGTGCATCATTTTCTAATGGATTCACTGCCGGGACGTTTCGCCCCCGCCGCGCTGCGTTCAATCGGCTGCGCAATCTCCGGCGTCACCACGACCATATAACCGATGTCGACCGTGACCTCTTTGATTTCGCCATCTTGCCCCTGAATGGCCTCCACGCGTTTCTCAACGTGCCCAGTGATGACCACCGTTTCTCCGAACGACAATTCGCAGCCTGTATCGCATTGGCGAACTTTTAATCCCGGTATACTGACGCCGTGAATCTCAATGGCATGATTCTGGTCAAGGGCACTCACGTTCGCATTCACTTCCAAACGCACCCGATTGTCTCCCACTGCCTCGGCCATGACGTTTAGCTCTGTTCCGAAGGATCGAAACGCAACAGCCGTTGCCGACTCTTCGTTGCTCGGCAACGGGAATTGGCCCCCGACAAACATGGAAGCCGGCTTTCCACTCGTGGCCACGATCGTGGGATCAGCCAAGACCTTGGCAATATTTTTTTGTTTAAGCCATTCCACGAATCGCAGATTCTCGTTGGATTCAGCTTCATCAGCAGATTCATTCGCTATGGCATGAGCAGATTGGCCCGTCGCTTCCAACAACTGCTGCAATTTGGTTGGCTTCACGTAACCGTCAGAAAACCAATCCGTATCCAAACCTCGATTGCGGAGTTTCGACAAGTCGACTTCCAGCATTTGCACTTTCACAACGATCTGTTGCTCGGTGCCGGTCACTTCGCGTAAACGCTGCACCTCGCGTTGCAACACATCAAGTTCCGCCGATTTCTGCTTCAGAAGCTGCTGGTCGCTTTGCGTCTCTTCCGCCCGCGCGGTCTGCATGGCAAGCAACATCACACTCAGAACAACCATTCGTAGCAACATGACCACTTTCTCCTAACCAGCGCGCGAGGGATATGCGAGCGCGAATCATAGCCAGTTCAATCCCACGCAACAAGATAAGAGACGTTTCGCATGCTAGCGGGTGTCCTTAGCCGGAGGGCCACGCCCTCCGTGATTACCCTTCTCACCGTCAACCACCATTCGTGGCCACCACCCATTTTCTTCCCCCCGCGGCCTCAGCGCCCCTGCTTGGAAAATTATTCCTTCCCCAAACTTTCTTGTAGAAATTGTGCCACGACTTGTGCTAATCCTGGATGCATAAATATGGGCCACTGGTTTCCTGCCTGCGCGGGAATGACAAACTTTGCCGGAACTCGTGTTACTCGGTCCGGCCTACAAAATGTAAAAACACCAGGAACACATTATGACCAATAAGTCTACCGAAGAGATTCCCGACACCCCTACGCTTCCTCCGATCAAAATCAAAACCGAGCTCATCGACGTTGCCGGGCAACACTGCGTGGAACTTCGTCGCGGAAGTGTTCGCCTCGAGCGATTCTTCTACCTCGAAGACCACGAAGAAACCAAGGACTTCATCGACGCGGCCGTGCAGAAGCTCTACATCCCGGGCGAGGAGCAGCTCGATCTTCAGAATTGGATTCACCAGCTTTTGAATGAAGAGCGTTGGAACTTCCAACGGCATCAATCGCACATCGTGCTCGAACCACTCTCTGAAGCTAAGGAGTGCGCGATCGAGTGGCTCTGGCCGAGCCGCATCGCCGCCGACAAACTCACGATGCTGGTCGGTGATCCTGGCGTCGGCAAAAGTCTCGTGGCGCTCGACATCGCGGCGCGGGTTTCGACCGGTCGCCCTTGGCCGGATGAACCCGCTGATGCTGAACCCCGCGAGCCGGGCGACGTGCTGTTGCTGGCGGAATTCGACGACGTCGACGATACGATCCGCCCGCGACTCTTAGCCGCGGGGGCCGATTTAGATCGCATCACGTTGGTTCGTTCGTTTATCCGTGCTAATGATTTTATGCACAGCGATAATTTGCCGTTCTCCGTGGGGGGTAAGCTCGACATGCTTGGAGATTGTGTAAAGCGGCTCCCCAATTGCCGGCTGATCATCATTGATCCGCTCTCGGCTTATGTCGAAACCAACTACACCCGGCGAGAACTCTCGGCATTGCTGCAAGAACTGGTCGAGATCGCCGTAAAGCATGGAGTCGCGATCCTCGTGGTCAGCCATTTCAGCCGCGGCAGCCACGCGTTGTTTCATTACGGTTCGCAGGCCAATTCGCGATTTGTGGCCAGCGCGCGGTCGGTCTGGAAGATCCTGGGCGACGGCGATCATCGCGATCGTCGTGTACTACTCCCTATGAAAAACAATCTGGGAAACGATTGGCTCGGGCTGGAATTTAGCATCGAGGCGGAACAGCAGGGCGAGACGCCAAGAATTGCATGGGCGCACCAACCGCTGGAGATCGCGGTCGAGCGCTCGAAGTTCAAGCCCGAATCGCCCGAGCTGCCCAACAGTTACGAAGTTCATCGCAAAATGATTCGCGAGTGGCTCCGTCAACAACTCAACGACGGCGAACGCTTCGCGCAAGAAGTCCTCGCCGCCGCCACGGTGGCAAGAATTGGCAAACGCTCGTTGCGACTAGCATTGCGTGAAATTGGCGGAACCACTCAAAAAGGCTCAACAGGTCTCTGGATTTGGTCACTACCGACAGTTTTGGAACAAGAAATCGATGTGGTCGAAAAAAAAATTTCATCACAAAATGATTTGCGAATGATGCCCGACAAGTTGGAAAAGTTAGACAACTTGGAAGTCTTGAAATGAGAATCCGTGCTAAACCGAGGTTGAAGAAACCGACGCTAGCGCGTTGCGGCTCAGTTTTTACCCGAGCCGTTGCCGCCGTCGGCGTTGAGATGCCGACGCAGATAAGTGGCTCGCTCGATATTCCGATCGTTGGAATCGAGCTCGCTGCCCGTGATCTTCTGCAAGTGAGCAGGTTGCGTATGAATGAACAACTTATTGATCGTGGGAATTTGCAACTCACCGATGAGGCCCAGATTCACGCCCATGCGCACACTCGAAAGCAAATGCATGGTCTCTTCGGAGCTGATCGTCTGCGCGGTCCGCAAAATGCCAAACGCGCGGCTCACGCGGTCGTGCAGCGTTTCGTGACTTTCGCGGATCAGGAAATCACGGGCTTGTCGTTCGTACTCAATCAACACCGGCACGATATCTGCAACCTTGGTGATCAATTCTTCTTCGGTTTGGCCAAGCGTGATCTGATTGCTGATTTGATAGAAGTCGCCCATCGCCTGCGAACCTTCACCATACAAACCCCGCACGGCCAGATTGATCTTCTGCAAGCTCTTGAAGACTTTTTCGATCTGCCGCGTGATCACCAACCCCGGCAGGTGGAGCATAACGCTCACACGAATGCCCGTGCCGACGTTCGTGGGGCAAGCGGTCAGATAACCCAAGCGTTCGCTGAAGGCGTAAGTCACTTGCTCTTCAATCAGGTCGTCAAGCTGAGTCATCTGCTCCCAAGCCGTTTGCAGATTCAAACCGCTCTGCATGACTTGCAGACGCAAATGATCTTCTTCGTTGATCATCAAGCTGAACTTCTCGCCCGGATCAATCACCACGGCCCGCGCACCACTCGCATCGGCCAGTTCGCGGCTGATCAATTGGCGCTCGACGAGAAACTGCCGATCCAGATGCTCGAGATTTCCGACGTCGATATACAACGTCCCTTCGTTGAGCCGATGCGACGACATCAAACTCGTGACGCTCGCACGCAGGCTTGCTTCGATCGCGGCACGATCCGAATCCGTGGCGCGGGAAAGGAAAGGGAAATCCGCCAAATTCCGCGCAAGGCGAATGCGACTGCTAATGACGATATCCGACTCGGGGCCGGCACCGCGCAACCATTCACCGCTCGAACTGGTCAGATCGTTAAATTCCATGTTCCACTTGCGTCTCGTCGTTCCCTGATGACCAACACCCGCTATTCTACGAAATCCCTCCAGAATTGTGAGGGGAAAAGCGCCGCAGAAAAGCCTCACCTGATGGCACGCCAGAAAGTGTTAGGAACTTTCCCCAGGCGTCGGTTCCTTGGTACGAACCTGGGCTTCGGTGGCACGAATTTCGTCGCGCAGCTGCGACGCCCGTTCGTAATTCTCCGAAGCGATCGCTTCCTTCATTTCGCGCCGCAGCCGAATCAACTGCGTTTGCTGATCGGCTCCCTGAGGGCAACGCTTGGGCACCTTACCAATATGATGAGTCTGGTCGTGGATGTTCATGAGCAGAGGTTCAAGCTCCTCGGCAAAGAACTCGTAATCGTGCGGGCAACCCAACCGACCCTGCTTGCGAAACTCCAAAAATGTGATCGAGCAAACCGGGCAGCGGCGTTGATCGAGCCGCGCCAGCTGATCGGCCGTTTCGCCCACCGCCAAATGCTGAGCCAACAAACCGGCCATGGCGGGCATCACTTCCGCGGCATCTTCCTCGCTGGGAGTCAGGAATTTCTGGGCACACTCTTCGCAAAGGTGCAATTCCTTCGGCTTACCATCGATCAGATCGGTGATATGAAAGGTCGCTTGTTTATCGCATTTTTGGCACTTCAACATGGTATCCCTCGCAACTTTCCGCCCGTCGGCCTGGCATCGATTCTTCTCTTAATCATTGACGCAATCAGCCGCAGGGCAAGGCCGAACCTCGCTCTAAGGTTCGACCTCTTAAGTACGGGGGATTCTAGCCCCGGTAGGCCTAGTGTCAAGCGAAGCCTCATCCCTCTAACTATTTGCTGCATCACGAGATGGAACCACCCGCCCAGAAGTAAGAACGCTGTTGTTGGGGGCCATTCCGGGTGATAAGCTGGCACTGCCCTGTCTGTTGGGATCTCGCGGGGCACAGTCAATCGGCCATTTAGGAACACTGTTTCTCTTATGATTTACTCCCCCGACTTTGACCGATTCGCGGAACTGGCCGCCGGTGCCGACTTTGTCCCCATCTTCCGGCAACTGGTCAGCGACGTTCTGACCCCCGTGCAGGCGTTCCAGCGTTTGGACAGCACGACCGCGGCTTGTTTGTTTGAAAGCGTCATCGGCGGCGAGAAAGTTGGCCGTTATAGCTTCTTGGCCAGCGACCCTTTTCTGTGGATCAAAGCCTACGGTAACGACGTAACCGTGTCGCAACTGACTAGGCCAACCGGCAAAACGGCCACCGAGAAACCGCAGTGGGAAACTCAGTCCAGCCAAGTCGACAACCCGTTTGAAACGCTTCGCAAACATGTTCACGCGATGAACGTCGCCCATCTCAAGGAGTTGCCTCCATTTATTGGCGGTGCCATCGGCTACGCGGGGTATGACACGGTTCGCTATGTGGAAAACTTGCCGAACGCTCCCCAGGACGACCGGCATCTGCCCGACTTATGGTTTGCGCTCTACGACCATATGGTTGTGTTCGATCACGTGCAGAAGACTGTCATCGTGTTGGCACTCGCGGATGTTCGGGACAAAAGCACTGCCGCGTTGAAGCAATCCTACGAAACGGCCTGTCGGCGAGTCGATCATTTGGTCGAACAGTTGGCGACGTCGAGCGATTCGCTGAAAATCGCCGACATCCGGACCGATGGCGACGTGACGTTGAAAACGGAATCGAACCTCACGCAAGCACAGTTCGAGGATTCGGTCCGCAAGTGCGTCGAATACATCCGCGCGGGCGACATTTTTCAGGTCGTCATCAGCCAGCGTTTGCAAACCAAGTTCGCCGCTCCGCCATTCGAGTTGTATCGCACGTTGCGGGTGGTCAATCCCAGCCCGTTCATGTTCTATCTCCGCACGCCGGAAGTGACGCTCGTGGGCAGCTCGCCGGAGATATTGGTCCGCGTAGTCGATGGCCAAGTCACCGTGCGACCTTTGGCCGGCACGCGCAAACGAGGCCGCGACGAAGCCGAAGACAAACGGCTGGCCGAAGAACTGCTGGCGGATCCCAAGGAATGTGCCGAGCATGTGATGCTCGTTGACCTGGGCCGCAACGACGTTGGCCGCGTCGCGCAGTATGGTTCGGTGGAGATTGCCGACGTGATGGTGATCGAGCGTTACAGTCACGTGATGCATATCACATCGAATGTGACCGGCCAGCTACGCGAAGGCTGTGATGCGTTCGACGCGCTGGCCGCGTGCTTGCCAGCGGGAACCGTTTCCGGCGCGCCCAAAGTGCGGGCGATGGAAATCATCGACGAAATCGAGCCCACGCGACGCGGTCCTTACGCGGGGGCCGTGGGTTACATCGACTTCGCCGGTAACATGGATACCTGCATCGCGCTCCGAACGGTCATCATTCATAACGATACCGCGTACCTGCAAGTTGGCGCGGGGATCGTCGCGGATAGCGTTCCCGAGATGGAATTTCAGGAAACGATGAACAAGGCCCGTGGAATGCTCAAAGCTATTGAAGTGACGCAACAACGGCTCAATTAAATTGTGTGGCTGACCTCTTTGAGGTCGGATCCGAGGTCGAAGACCTCAGCCACAGAGTTACAGCTTGCTGACCGAAGTCTCGGCATGCAGTTGGGCGATCATGTCGGTCGTCGCCGCGGCAACGGCTTCCTGCCACCGAGCTTCGCCGAAGCGGTCCTTATACTCGGGGCGTTGGTGAGCAAAGATGATCCCGCGTGAGTTGTTAATCACGGCGCCAAGGCCGTTGGCATCGAAGGCAGGAGCGACGTCCTTGGCTGTGCCGCCCTGGCTGCCATAACCCGGGACCAGGAACCAAGTGTGCGGCATCGCGGCACGCAGCTCGACCAGTTGTTCAGGATAAGTCGCACCAACTACAGCACCAACACTACCATATCCAGATTCGCCCACATGTGCCGCGGATTGCTCTTCGACATATATGGCGACAACCCGATACAGCGGTTCGCCGTCGATCAGCCGATCCTGCAGCATGCCACTACCAGGGTTCGAGGTCTTCACAAGCACGAACAACCCCGCGCCACGTTCATGGGCAACATGTATAAACGGCTCCAAACTATCGGCACCAAGATAAGGACTGATCGTCAGAGCATCGCAACCCCAACCGCTCCCCTCACGCCCCAAATACCCACGGGCATAGGCTTCGGCCGTCGAACCAATGTCGTTGCGCTTGCCATCCATGATTACGAGCAGGCCTTGCTGGCGGGCATACGTAACGATATTACCCAACGCAACCAATCCCGCAGGCCCAAGTTCCTCAAAAAACGCCGCCTGCGGTTTGACCGCGGGAACAAGCGATGCAACCGCATCGATAATGTCGCAACAGAACCGCTCGTAAGCTTGAGCGCGGGCCGTTGAGTTATTAATCGAAACCTGCCGATGACCTGCTGGCAATTGTTCCCACCGCGGATCAAGTCCTACCACTACAGGATTGCCCCGACGCCGAATGGCCTCCGCCAACAGATCTCCAAATTGCTTCAACGCCTTACTCCCGAACTAACAATAGCGACCAATTTCATAGCCGCATGATAATAGCAGGGTTAAGTAGGGCTCAATGGGCCAAAAATTCAGGCGTTGCAAAGGGCGGGTGAATCTGAAATACTGGCTGTTTCTCAATTCCCCCCGCGTCGTGAACAGATCGTTCGCGACTCTCTAAAAGAGTTTTCTTCGAATCGGGCCGTGGCGCAGTCTGGTAGCGCGTTTGACTGGGGGTCAAAAGGTCGCAAGTTCAAATCTTGTCGGCCCGACTTCTTTTCTTATGCATTCGAGTATGTATCGACTCGCCGATAGTTGCTTGCGTAATCCACCCGGATCAAGTTATTGACCCTAGTAATTCCAGGACAATGGGCAGCAACGTTTTGCGCTAATTGCTTGGAATGGAAAGAGATAGCGACTCCGCTAAGAATTACTTCTGCGTTTTCTACACTGCTGACAAAAGCGACTAAATGGGGATAAGGACTGGAATTGAAATGGTCATATACGTCTTCTATGGTCGGTGCCACCGAAGTTGAAGACTCAAGAACAGTCTCTGTCATTCTTAATAGCTTTCAAAAATTAGGATGAACAATCGCCCCGTCTATCTAGGCAGATCCTTGCGCCCTTAAGTCACGAAAAATAATTTGTCGCTTTAAGGGGCTGGGGTTTCACGATTGACCTCGACATCGGTTTCACCTGTGTCGACATCTCGTTCCACTTCGATATCTGCGTTGGGTGTTTCGATGTCTAAAACCTTTTCCTTTTCAGCACACCCTACAAAAGTCGCCGGCATGATCAAAACAAGAGAAAACAGCAGCGAAGTCAACACGCTCGACAAGCCTTCAAGAAATTCGCATTTCATCGGTCATTCCTCCGGATAAGTCTCAAAATAGTACGAAATGCGATTTAGCTAATAACGTGCCAATGAATAATCGTCAAAAACTACTCGTTAAAGGTTCGAGTCCTGATTCAACTGGCTACCAATCGCCCAATTCGAACTTTTCGCGGCCAGAAGCGGACAAGAAGTGAAATGAACTTCGGGAAAGATACTAACGTATGAAAGCCCAGTCAGCGAACAAACTTTCTGGCATATAATTCGCTAACTTCAGGGCCGTTACGTTATTGAGCATTTTTCATTCGAAAGGAGTTACCAAATGACTTCACAAGCAAAAGCAACCGGCATGGAATCACGTTTGACGGCAAAGTGTAAGCAAATCCGCCAAAGCTGGAGTGATTCAGAGAAGAAGATGCGGGAGTTGAGAGCCAACTTAGCCCAAAGTCGTTTGGCACTAGCGATTTTGTTCCGGGACATCAACGCGGGCTGTACCAAATAACACACATGTTATGTGCCACGCGAGAGACGGTCTTGAATCTGAAGAGCATGTAAAAAGACGATTCGTTCACGGTGTGGTTTTACACGAACCACCCTGGCCTCGGATAAACCGAATCTATCGGGCAATTGATGCGTTAAATTGGCGAATTCGCATTCACTTCGAGCCATTTAACGCAAATTGCAATCGCATGATAACGTGGCACGATGATTGCCATCTAATCATAAGTGGCTCGCTTACCGTGTATCCGAGCCAACTAGCAACAACCAATATGTGTTAAGTCTCGGGGTATGCACAGATTCCCCCCCGTAACTCGTACGCCATGACTTGATAGTTAACGATGCTTGACGAACATATGCTCGACCGACTTAAGAGATGCATCGGCAATGTATGAAATGACGTTTGACGAATGGCCTGACCAATTGCCTGAATTGGGGAAGGCTGTCAATGCGCATTCTGTGGCGATTCTGAAGTTTTGGGAAAGGTTAGTTGAGCAACGTTTACCTTCTTCTAGTCGCACAGCTCATCGAGCTGAACTTCGAGATCATCTTCCTCAGTTTATAACTCGGCTATCGCAGGATCTTATCGCAGGCCGCTCTGGTCGAAATTCTAAGACCCAACCTGCTGCAAGAGAACATGGTATACAGCGTTGGCAGCAAGGATGGGAACTAGAACTTGTCATCCGCGACTATCAATTACTCCTTCATGCCATCATGAACGTCCTACGAGACCAACTCCCGCGAGAGTTGACTTGCGAAGAAACTCAAAATCTGACCAAATTGTTACAAGACGCAAGCGTTTCTGCGATACGAAGCTTTCTTTCCTACAGAAATCTTGAAGAAAAACAACGCGAGGGCGCCCCAATCCTGAATGGGCTTCTGGATAGCAGCAATGATGCCGTCATCGAGTTATCTCTTGATGGCATCATTTTGCATTGGAACCATGGCGCTGAGAATATCTATGGCTATAAGGCTACGAGTATCCTTGGCAGCCATATCAGCACGATTTTACCCCCTGATCGTCAACTCGAATTTGACCGCTGCATTGCGATGCTGAAAGCGGGCCGTGATGTTCCTCCCTTCGACACGATACGTAGACGCGCCGATGGTACAGACGTGTCTGTGTCCATTACCGCATCACCGATTCGTGACAAGAACGATCAATTGAAGGGCTATGTTTCGATTGCTCGTGATATCTCCGATCGCGTACGTGCCGCGGAGGCATTGCGAGATGCCTTGGAGGAAGCGGAACGCGCAAGCCGAGCGAAATCGGAGTTTCTGGCGAACGTGAGCCACGAACTACGCACACCAATGAACGCAATTATCGGCATGACGGAATTGGCCTTGGATGAGGAACTTTCCCCCGAACTGCGCGACTATTTGGAAACCACACGCGAGTCGGCCGATCTTTTACTTACGCTGGTTAACGACGTTCTTGATATTTCAAAACTTGAATCGGGCAAGTTCGTTCTCGAGGAGGTCAACTTCAGTCTGCGGGAACTCATTGATGAATCCTTGCGGAGCATCGGTTCAAGAGCCTATCGGAAAGGACTGGAAATTGCCTGCCGCGTGAACAACGATGTTCCTGATGCACTTCATGGTGACTCGCTACGCTTACGCCAAATTCTTACCAACCTTGTCGGCAACGCAATTAAGTTCACCGATGAAGGCGAAATCGTCGTTGAAGTTAATGTCGATAGCAGCTCGGGGCGGAGCTGTGTGCTGCGATTTTGTGTTTCTGATACCGGCATTGGTATCTCCCAGGAAGATCAACAGCGTATCTTTGCGCCATTCACCCAAGCCGATGCATCCTCAACTCGCCGTTTTGCGGGAACGGGACTCGGTTTGGCGATCGCAACTCACCTAATCAATTGCTTCCGTGGTCAATTCTGGGTTGAAAGTGAATTGGGCTCAGGCAGCAGATTTTACTTCACAACTCGCTTCGCTCTAGCTGACGAAATTGTCGTCGAGCAAAAAACAAAACGCTCTAATATCTCGCAGCTTCGCAACTTGCCCGTGCTTGTTGCCGATGACAACGAAACGAATCGCGAAATCATCGCGCGGCTACTGGCCGACTGGCAGATGATGCCGGTGGTAACGGCTGATGCGCGAACGGCACTTGAGAAAATCGAATCCTCACTTACAGACGGCAAGCCAATCCCTTTGGCCGTGGTGGATGCCATTATGCCAGAGCATGATGGTTTTCAGTTGGTCGAGGAAATAAGAGCGAGAACCAAGGCTGGCACAAAAACGATTCTGATGCTCTCCGCGGCCGATCGGCTCGCATTTAAAGAGCGTTGTCAAGAACTGTCGTTTGATGGGGTACTCGAAAAACCCATCTCTCAATCCAATCTATTTGACGCCATCGTCACGGCGATGGGAGTGGCCACGATTGACCCCATGCCGCCTGGCGATTTGAAGCACAGTCGTCCCCCGGAGCGTACTCTCAACGTTTTGCTGGCCGAAGATACGCCAGCGAATCGTAAAGTTGTTGAACGTGTCTTGAACAAACGGGGTCACAATGTTGTCTCCGCTGGCAATGGACGAGAAGCAGTAGATCAGTTTCGGCTGCACTCCTATGACGTTATTCTCATGGACGTGCAAATGCCTAGTATGGATGGCTTGCAGGCGACCGAAGCAATTCGAGCATGTGAAGTAGAGCATGAATTAAGCGAACGAATTCCGATTATTGCCATGACGGCCCATGCCATGGTTGGTGACCGCCATCGTTGCCTAGCGGCGGGAATGGATGACTATATTTCAAAGCCGATTAATATCCGTCGGCTGATCGAAATTGTGGAAAGTCATGGACAAAAGCGACAAAGCATTCAACCTCAATCCGAGCAAAGCATGAACGATAACCAATCAGCATCGATGCCGGCTTATCGGCCAAACGACTCAAGCGACATCATGGATCTCGATCGGGCCCTGCGTCGGCTCGATGGAGACGAAGGACTTCTGGTGGATCTCATAGGATTCTTTTTGGAAGACTACCCGTCTCTCGTCGTGAAAATGGAAGAGTCGGCTACTGCCAACGACGCGCCTTCGCTTGAGCGTGCTGCACATAGCATGAAAGGATTGGTCGCCAATTTCGATGCAAGCATAGCCCGAGATATTGCGCAGCAAATTGAGACAGCCGCCAAGCAGAGAGAATTGCATGGCATTAGCAACTTGATCAATGATCTCAAATCGGCAGCAAGCGAACTTGCCGTAAATCTTGAGCGTTATCGCCAAAAAGCTGGCAATTAGGCTATCTGGTCAATTTTCCAAGGTGACGACCTGATCGATAGAAATGCCGTGAGTACGAATTTTGTTTCGCAAGCTGCCACGAGTAATGCCCAAAATTCTGGATGCCTCGGACTGATTGCCACCCGCGTGTTGCAGGACCATCGTGAGCAATTCAGTCTCCATCTGAGCCAAAGTCTCAGCATAGAGATCCTTAGAGAGAGAACCGAGTCGTTCGTTGATAAATTGAGACAATCCGACCGCAGATTTTGCGGTAGAACTCTCCACGGTCTTTTCTCGGCCATGTTGTACTAACGATGGCTTTAGTTCCGTAGGAAGCGAAGATTCAAGCAAAACTTCGCCCGAACATTGCAGCATCCCTTGCCGTAAAATGCCTTGGAGTTCGCGGATGTTTCCAGGCCATTCATAATCCAACAAACGCTGTAGCGCGGCCGGCGCAATTCCCTTGACTTGTTTCCCAAGCTGACGATTGAGAAGTGCCAGAAAATGCTCTAGCAGCAGAACCACATCTCCCTCGCGATCGCGTAGTGGAGGAAGTGTGATTGTGTAGCCGTTGAGTCGGTAATATAAATCACTTCGGAAGGTACCTTCCTCAGCCATTTGCTCGAGGTCGCGATTTGTCGCCGAAATAATTCTTACATCGGTTTGAATCGTTTCGTTGCCGCCCACGCGTTCAAACTTCTGCTCTTGTAGTAAGCGTAAAACTTTTCCCTGAACCAGAGGCGACATGTCGCCCACTTCGTCGAGAAAAATCGTACCGCCGGAACACTGTTCAAACTTGCCGATACGTCGACTGTGAGCGCCCGTGAATGCCCCCTTTTCATGACCGAACAGTTCACTTTCCAGCAATGTTTCAGAAAGTGCCGCACAGTTCACGGCCAAAAATGGTCCATTTGCTCGAGAGCTGTATTGATAGATGGCGCGTGCGACCAATTCCTTGCCTGTACCACTCTCGCCGCGGACAAGAACGGTCACATTCTGTGGTGCAACGCGGCCAATGGCTTTGAATACCTCTTCCATCGCCCCGCAACGACCGATGAATGCATCACCCTTTTCGTCGGGCTTGAGCATCCCTTGCATACCAACTGGTACATTGGATATCCGTCGAGATTCCAAGGCATGACTGACTAATTCTTGTAGCCGAGCCACTTCGATGGGTTTATTGACATAATCAAAGGCCCCAAGCTTCATGGCTTGAATTGCTGTATCGCTCGAGCCAGAGCCCGTAACAACAATCACGGGCAGGCGACTGTCTTTGTCACGAATCATGCCGAATGCTTCAAGTCCCGACATATCAGGCAGCATCACATCAAGCAAAATGGCATCGGGCTTATACTCGTCGATCTTCGCAAGGCCTTCTTCTGCCGAAAACGCGCTGATCATTTCGGCATCGAGTGATTCCAAGCTCTTCTTGATCATGTGGTGAACCGAACGGTCGTCATCGATGGTTAGTATGCTTCTCATGCCATATCCAAAAAGTGAGTTATTTTGTTGCGTAATTTGCTTGCTCAATTCCGAAAACGCGAACAAGTCAAACGAAAGCCTATGTGGTAGACATCAAAAGCAACATGCGTTCCAAACAACCAATGTGAAAAAAAGCCCTGTTTATAAGGCATTTTATATAGCCGCCCAAATACACCACCCATAGGGGTGGACTGAGAACGATCAGTATGGCTGATTTTTGCCAGTGTAGTTAGTGAGTTTGGGATCAAAAGAAAAAGAGCCGACATAGAGTCGGCTCTTTCGATAAATGCGCAATCGACGGACTAGTGAGTATGTCGCTTTACCAAGGCTTTAGCTTCCAACCAAGGACAAAGCCTATGCCAAAACACCACAAGGCCGCAACTTCGGGCCGTTCACGAGCATAAGCCTTCAGATAATCAATTGCGTCCTGGGCGGGCTGCAAATCTGCTCCCAGTTTCGATGAGTTAGCAGGCGTCGTTGTTTGCGAATAGGCCGTTCCGGCAGAGCCACTTTGGTTTGACATGGAAAACTCCTTGAGGTTGACGGTTTCTGTATTTCGAGCGTGTGGGACTAGAGCTGGTGATCGGCAGTCGGTTGGCTGGTCTTCCCAAGCATCACGCGCAAAGTTTCAAAGTTCTTCTCGAGTTCGCTAAGCGATCGCTGCAGGGGATTCGTACATTGCTTAAATTTTTTAATCGCCAGGGCACCTAGCCCCATGGCAACCAATAAAGCCCCTCCCGCACAGCTTAACTGGGCGACGTGTGGCTGCCACTGCAGTTCCTCAACAAGGAGTGAGGAG
This sequence comes from Bythopirellula sp., assembly GCF_041737835.1. NCBI lineage: Bacteria > Pseudomonadati > Planctomycetota > Planctomycetia > Pirellulales > Lacipirellulaceae > Bythopirellula > Bythopirellula sp. The sequence continues at coordinate 361,346 of NZ_JBGSQY010000040.1, forward strand.
ATGCCAAAGAGCAAAATTGGCATCGCCCCCAATAGCAGAGTCGTTGACACAATCACAAACACTGTGGGCTGAATCGTTGCCACTGTCGATTTGCGTACATCGTTAACTATCAAGCGAGCTTGTAGTTCCGCCAACTCAGCAACATCACTCAATAGTTGTTTAAATCCGCTCATCTGCTGATTCTCTGCATCCTGATTATCGTGGGAAACTTTTTCCCAGCTGTAACCGTGAAAACGGTTTATCGGCGTTTGGTCAACCATGCTAGGACCACTCCTATGCTGGCGGAAACGAGTAGGGCCATTCCCGGGTGATTATGGATCGACTTTTTGAGAGCGTCGACGGAAGTTGCCACGAGATGTTGCGCTCGCTCCTGCAATTCGATCGTCTCATTTTCACGCTCTGTGTAGACAGGACTAGGCATGATCAACCTCCTCCCGCTCTGAAAACTTAGAAAACTCACTCACCTTAGTGGCCAGGAAGTTTGTGGCGGCCCGAGTGAGCGCTGCGCCGGCAATCGCGGCAACTGTACCTACTAAACCGGGGGAGGCCGACGCCTCTTTTGCCACAATTACCGTGTGTTCCTTAGCAAGCCTCTCAATATCGGCACTAGTTAACGCAGGTGCCGGTTGACGTTTCTTTGGAACAAGTAGAAACCCTGCCACGGCGGCAATTGCTACCGTCGCTAATGGATTCTTTCTGACAATGTACCGCCAATCCGTCATATTTTGGACTGATTGCTTCGTAGCCTGTGCATCTCGATCTAGACGGCCCCGCACCACTTCCATGCGTGCAAGTACCTCGTCGATATTTTGCCGGCCATTGACGTACATCTTTTCACCTTTAGCAAATTAGGCTATTTCCCCAACCGATCGCGTAACATAGTTGGCATCACTTGTTCGACCCGTTCTAGCAAGTTACGGCCAAATCGTTCTGCAGTATGGCGATCAAATGCGCCATACGAACGTCGTGGCTCTTCGTGGGTCAACAGACGACTCAACAATAGCCCCACCCCAAAGCCAGCAAGACAGGTCACCATCAGCGATCGAGCAGGGCGGTCCTGTATAAGCTGTGAAATTTGCTCCGTGCCTCGATGAACATAATTATTAACTGACGACAAACAATCGTCAGCACAGTTCGCCATATCTTCGTATTTTTCAGCAATCATGATTAATCTCCTTATATCAAAGCAGGCATTGCCTTATTTGGAGCGGAACATCAAACCGACGACAACCCCCACAAGCAAACCCGTGCCGAACGAAACAATGACCGATTCCGCAGGGCGTTGCCGGACCATATCCTGAGCACGACCATATTGTTCCTTGGCCATGTCAGATGCTTGATTCGCATACTCCTGTGCAGCCTGGGTCGCTCCTTGCACGGCTTGTGAAGCATTGCCGAGCATACTCGAGGACTGTTCCGAGAGAGATTTCAAAGTGTTCTCGATTTCTGTACGAGCAACACCTGTCTTTTTCTGAATGACACCGACCAAACGGTCAATGCTTCCTTCCACTTGCTTGAGGTCATCATCACTGATGTTGCCCCATTCCTGCTTGACGCGACCTTTGATATCGTTCCAAGTGCCGGTTAGTTCTTCTTTGGTAAGCATAGTAAGACTCCCTTTGAGTAAGAGTATTAAGGTAAGGTCATCTAATTAGGTTGACGCACATATGCAATTAACAGAAGCAACCGTTGTGCCAATCAACAAAATTGTACGTCGTAATTTGAGTGGCCGCTTTTCCGAGGAAAATCGAATTTTTCCCATTTATTGATTCTTCCACTTAACGAGACGACAAGTCAACAACGGCAGCTATTTCGAGGAAAAATCAGGGTTCTTGTTGAGTTCTAAAGGTTCTGCGCCGGCCGCTTCGAGCACTCCAGCAGCGTCAACTTGCATTGAATCGGTGTGCTCGAGATTCGAGAAATCAACAGCTACAAGAGTCTTGCCGTCGGCCACAGCGAGTTCATAGTAATCTGCGGCTTCCGTTTCGAAGCCACGTTCGGCCATTGCACCGGCTAGACCACCCACGACTCCACCGGTTAGAAAGCTTGCTAAACCACCTGCAAGTAGAATTGGCACTCCTGCTCCCGTCACTATAGCTGCGACTGAGGTCAAACCTGCAAGTACAGCACCTGTGGTACCTCCTAGCACGGCTGCACTCTTCCAATCTTCAGAATCAACATCTGGGCGATATTCTGGAAAATGCTGTCGAACCACGTCGCTGGAACTAATGACAGTAATCTGCTCTTGAGTGAGCCCGATATTCTCAAGCCCTCGAACAGCGGCTTCAGCGTCATGTAGCGTCGAGAAGACACCAACAATCATGTTGGTAGATTGTGTTTTTTCATTTTGCAACATAGCAGTCCCTTTCTCAGTGATCGAAATGCAAACTTGTTGACCAACTCGGTCGCAATTTGTATGCCGCGTCTTAAACTGCAATGAAGCAAATGCATCGGCATGCTCCTGGACCAGGGTGATCGATAAACGACCAGCACTTCATCAAACGCTTCAACCTTGCTCTGGCAAATTTAAGTGCAGAAATCAATGAGACAATTAAATTGCCTACAAAACGAAGCCTGATTTTGTTTTGGCATAGTGATTGCATCCACTTAGAACGTCGAGACGCAAGAGCTCACTCGAACGTCTCAAGCCGACTTACATTGGGTCAAGCGGCGAAATCTTAGATTCACTTGTGGAAAGTTGAGGTGTGAGATGTTGAGTTGGGCGCTAACGTTTTTGATTGTTGCTTTGATCGCAGCTGCTCTCGGTTTTGGTGGTGTTGCCGGAGCTGCGACAGGCATTGCCAAAATATTGTTCTTTGTCTTTATAGTCCTGTTTCTGATCAGCTTGGTGGTTCCACGGTTACGAAATTCCGTATAGTGGACATCACGCGCTGAAATAGTGGAACAGGCAAACTCCGCCGCTAGAACTCATGAGGCTAGCGGCGGTTTTTTTATGCGATAATGTTTACTTGATTTAAGGTATTTAACATGAGAGCTATCATTGTTCTTGCTTTAATTGTGTTGCTTATGGGATTCGCCGGCTGGTTAACCTTCGGAAGTGTCCCAGGCAAAACAAGCATCACAATTGAAACGGATGAGATCCGGCGTGACACCGAAGATGCCTTGGAAAAGACGGAAGAGGTGATCAAGTCCGGGGCTCGTGCCATTTCGAATGACGACAATACAGTCCAAGAGCAACCGGTTGCTCCAAGCACCGCTTCCGCCGAATTAGAACCCCACTCCAGAGATACGGAACCTGTCACGACTACGCCCACTGAAACGCCAGTTACGAGTCCTGTGACGCCGTAAGTGCTTCTGAAAGAGGTTCTATCTCGGGAATATTGGTCAACTTTCTAGATTCATCGATCACGGGATTGAGGATGAGTTGATGAATGTAAGTAAGTTTCTTGACGACCGGATCGGCAATAATCTCGGGCACAAGATCAAAGATTCCTAAACATCGATTAATCTCGTTCACGATGATGCCCAGCTTTTGATAGGCGGTAATGTATTTCGTGCATTCATCGTTCATCTTCATAGCTGGCAAGGGCAATTTAAGATGTTGAGCCGTATCAAGCACGGAGCGTATATCAAGATAAAGTGCGAATGTTTCGGCAAAATCCTCCCAAGGGTGTGCCGTCGAATAAGCGCTGACGTAATTTAGGGCCCAGTCAGGACGTGGACCTTTGGCATAATATTGGGTGAGTGCCGTTCCGTAGTCAGGATTATTATGGTCTCCAAATATGGCCATGAAAGCTTCTTCATCTGTGTCTTGCACAAGCAATTGCCAATAGTAGTGCCCGACTTCGTGCCGAAAATGGCCGATTAAAGTGCGCTGGGCTTCGTTCATATCAACACGAAGTTGCTCCCGCTTGACATCGTCGGCCTCGTCGATATTGATCGTAATTTTTCCGTCAGCATGTCCTGTATAGACGTACTCTGTTTCTTCTCCTTTACGATAGACGCAATTGTCGGCGAGAACGTTGCCTTTGAAGTCAAAACTTAGTGCTGGCACGACACCGCCATAGGGAAGATTAAGCAAATCCAGTTGGTAGAGAAGTCGCCGCTTGGCTTGTTCCAACCGACGCCACTTAACGCGATTGATTTCAATGGCGAGATCAGGAATTGTTTCCGTTAGCACGCACGAAGTGCAAAGTGCATCTTGGGAGAGCTCGGGGTCAGCCGCGACAAACCGATTGCAAACTTGCTCAACGCTAAAGTTATGGCACTTCTGTGCGACTTGGCCACAGTTATCACATACAAAGTGATCGTTATCATTCAAAAAAGAAGCAATCTGACCGCAAGCTTCGCACCACCCCACATCGCGGCCGCACGCTAAACATTGAGTGTTCTCAAAGAACAAGCGGATACCACACTGGCAGGAAAAAGTACGCATATACCGAATCGACTCTTACGTGAAATGTTATTAATTGAACAAGCGAATTATACAAAAAAAGCGGCCGTATTACAGATGTTGTGAAACTCATACGTTTCACGGACATTGAGCAATACCGCCGCTCGTGGTTACCATTATCCGATCAGCAATTGCAGCTTTTAGCGAACTGCTCCATTTCTTGATCAACCTTTTCCTTTGCGTAGCCATAACGCTCTTGAATACGGCCGGCAAGCTCTTCGCGCTTGCCTTCAACGCGATCCAGATCGACGTCGGTGAGCTTTCCCCATTGCTGCTTGGCTTTACCCTTCATCTGTTTCCAATTGCCTTGAATTTGATCCCAGTTCATTGTTATTCTCCCTCGTAAAAAATTGAAAAAAATAGCCGCCCCACGGCTTGCCCCGTGGAACGGCATCGGCGAGTGAGCAATTACTCACTCATTATCGATTGGTATTGACGTTGACACTCACGCCATAATGACGGTCGTTGTCTGTCGACCACTTCTCATTGCCAAAATCTGGCCAGTGGTCTTGATCAAAACCAGGGGCTTTTTCGAGCTTTTCCTTGGTTGTGTTTAACGAAAGGTAAGAATTGCCATCTTCGTCCTTGCGGCATTCAAAAGCCTTCCAGGGTACAGCAACCATCTTATCGCCAATGCCCAGGAAACCGCCGACAGAGACTGCCGCATAGCGAATAGTTCCGTTCTCGGCATCGAGAACTAGATCATCAACTTCGCCAATCGTGTCTTCATTGTTCGGAGACATGACATTAAGACCTAGGACTTCACTCGCGCGATGAATCTTGCTGGCAGCCGAGTTAACATCGCCACGATAGTTCGCCGAATGCTGCTGGTCTGCTGGTTTCTGTAAACTCGGGTCAATGGTTTGTACTTCTTGGGCCTGGCTAAGCCCAACACAGGCGAACACAATCGCAAGTGCGCCAAACAGTTTTGTGACAGACATCTTTTTTCTCCTTATTGCGGCCTTGAAAGGCCATATTCGAGTAGATCGGCGTCAGAGCGACTAACGTCCGAAGTGTTTCTCCCCAGACATTCTCTGGAAAGCGATGGACTTCTTGAGTTGCAAAGGCTATGCCGATCATCGCTCCTTAGTAAACACTAAGGAACTCAACTAAGAATTGTTATGAATCAAAAGCGAATGAGTCCGCTATTGGACGTTTACAAACCATCCCGCAGTATGATGGAGCAGCAAAACCCTGCTTCTAGACGATCAGTTGTGCCTTTTACGGCAAATCCCAAACTGAGCCACTTGCTACGGCAAACCCATAGTGAACATACTGTTACTAATTGATAGGGTTGGTTTGTAATCGCTCAGAAATAACTTCGATAAAATCACACTGGATTGATTTCGTTCAGTCATTCATTTTTTTTTCATTCGCAGAAGGATTACGTGACTTGCAGCGGCATCGACTCCCCTTGGACAATCGGCTATTTGCGGCCTTTGGACTGATTGTCGTTTTGTTACTTGTCAGTGCCGTCGTGAGTTATTTGAACACGCAACAGCTGTATGAAGATTCTAAGTGGGTGGCTCACACCCACGAAGTGATCGCCGCCTTGGATAGCCTACTGGCCTCGGCGGTTGATGCTGAGACCGGCCAACGCGGATTTATTATTACTGGCAAGGAAAGCTATCTTGAACCCTACCAGTCAGCTTTGTCCGTGATCCATGACCGAATGGAGGATCTAGAAAAGCTGACGTCGGACAATGAGCGGCAACAAAAGCGTGTTGCCGACATCAACACTTCGCTCCATGGTCGTCTCGCAATTTTGAAGGATGTGCTCGACAAGCGCAATTTAGAGGGATTTGAAGCTGCGCAAGAGGATCTCAAGGGAGATCGCGGTAAAGAACAAATGGATCTGCTGCGGATGCAGATTAGCGAGATGCTGGAAGCAGAACATGCTCTGCTGTTCCGTCGGTCCCAGGAAAGTCGCAATAGCTACCGGACAGCAGTCACTAGCGGTGCTATTTCCTCGCTGTTGGGAGTTCTTGCCATCGGCATGCTGTTTTATTTTGTCTCTCGCAGTATGAGCGATCGTGATCGAGCGGCCGAAATTATTCACCGTGAGCGGGAGCAACTCGAAATCACCCTTACAAGCATCGGCGATGGCGTCATTGCCACCGATCCGCAGGGACGTGTGACGATGCTCAATCCGATTGCCGTGGAATTGACGGGCTGGACGCAAGAAGACGCGGCCGGCCAAGATTTGACCACCGTTTTTAATATCGTCAACGAAACCACAGGGGAAGTCGTTGATAATCCGGCCCTACGGGCGCTTGAGCAGGGCACGATCGTTGGCTTAGCTAATCACACGGAATTGATTGCCAAAGATGGCAGACGGTGCGCGATTGCCGACAGCGCCTCTCCCATACGCGGTTTAAGCGGAGAAATTCATGGAGCCGTGCTGGTCTTTCGTGACGTTTCCGAAGATCGCCAGTCGGAAAAGGCGTTGCGAGAAAGTGAAGCCCTTAAAAGCGCTATTCTCAATACGGCTTTGGACGCCATGATCACCTGCGACCATGAAGGCCGCGTCATCGAATTCAATCCGGCCGCCGAGCAAATCTTTGGCTATTCACGTGATGTAGCAATGGGAAAAGAACTCGGCGACCTGATTGTCCCGCCCAGTCTTCGAGATCGCCATAAGCAGGGTATGATTCGCCATCTTGAAACAGGCCAATCGTCGATTCTGAACAAAAGATTGGAACTAACCGCATTACGAGCTGATGGAACTGAATTCCCCGTCGAACTGGCGATCACGCGAATTCAAGGCGATGGCTTGCCTCGATTTACGGCCTACCTACGCGACATAACTCAGGAAAAGAAAGCGAAAGCCGAACTTGCTGAACGGATCCAATTGCTGGCTGAGAATCGCAAGTTGCTGGAAGTAACACTCACAAGTATCGGTGATGCAGTCATGACGACTGATGCCGAAGGGCGTGTTACCTTCCTAAACAGCGTTGCGCAACAACTGACCGGGTGGACCCAAGAGGAAGCAGCTGGCCAACTCGCTAACCACGTATTCCATATTATTAACGAGACTTCCAGCGAACTTGTAGAAAGTCCTGTTGACAAGGTGCTTCGTGAAGGAGTCATCGTTGGTCTTGCGAACCACACTATTCTTGTTGCGAAGGATGGCCAGAGACATCCGATTGACGATAGCGGCGCTCCGATCCTCGTAGAGGGCGAAATCTTGGGAGTTGTGGTGGTCTTCCGAGACGTCGCTGAACGTCGGCGTGCCGAAACAGAACTTCAGGAATCGCGGCAGTTTCTTGTGGAATCCTTAGATGCGTTACCGGCTCACATTGCTGTGGTCGACAAGGCAGGCACGATCCTGTTGGTCAATGATGCCTGGCAACAGTTTGCGAAGCAGAATCAAACTATTGATGCTGACTATGGTGTAGGCACAAATTACTTACAGGCTTGCGAAAGCTACGGCCATGGCGAAGGTTGCCAAGATGGAGCTATCGCCGCACAAGCCATCCGGGATGTCCTTGCAAAGAAAACCTCTTATTTTGAAATGGAGTATCCATGCCACAGTCCGGATGCCTCACGCTGGTTTTTGATGCGGGTGAATCGGTTCGAGTCTGGTGACGGCCCGAGGGCAATTATATCCCATGAAAATATTACCTCGCGCGTAGAGGCCGAAGCCAATGTGCGTGAGAGCGAGGAAAACTTCCGTAGTCTGGCCGACAATATTTCGCAGCTCGCCTGGATGACCGATGAGACAGGTTATATCTTCTGGTACAACCGTCAATGGTTAGAGTATACGGGAACGACACTCGCGGACATGAAAGGCTGGGGATGGCAAACCATCCATCATCCTGACCATGTCGATCGAGTCACCGAAAAATTCAAGCAAGCTCTGGTAACGGGCGAATTCTGGGAGGATACGTTCCCTCTGCGTGGCCAAGATGGACAATATCGCTGGTTCCTTTCGCGTGCCCGGCCGATTCACAACTCGGACGGCAAAATTGTCCGCTGGTTTGGAACCAACACGGATATTTCGGAACTACGAGAGCTCGAGAATGCTTTGCTCGAGGCTGATCAACGTAAAGATCAATTCCTGGCCACGCTAGGACACGAGCTTCGTAATCCGCTCGCTGGCATTTTAGGAGGCATCGAAATCCTTGAGTCGCCCACACATGATGCAGAAGATCAAATTGAAGCGCAAAGAATCATCGGGCGGCAATCTCGGTTTATGCAACGCTTAATCGACGATTTGCTCGACGTTTCACGCATAGTTCGTGGCAAAGTGACGCTCGACAAAAGCACCTTTGATCTCACGCTGTTAATTCGCGAAGTGATTTTTGACTGTCGCCGCGAAATGGATGAGAAAGGCCTGACTATAACGCTGTCGATTGAAAGTGAACCGTTACCAATCAACGGAGACCGGGAACGCTTACGCCAAGTCTTTACCAATCTAATTCACAATGCTGGCAAATTCACCGAGCCGGGGGGCGGAATAGAGGTTGTCGTTGATAAGTCCGCAAACAACGGTGTCATAAAAGTTGTGGATACCGGTATTGGCATGTCCCCAACAACGCTCAACAGCATCTTCCACCCCTTCGTTCAAGCTGACATTTCGTTGGAAAGAGGCAGGGGAGGGCTCGGTCTGGGGCTAGCGATCGTCAAAGGGCTTGTTGAACTTCATGAGGGTCGAGTCCAAGCTACAAGTGCCGGATTGAATCAGGGAAGCACCTTTCAAGTTGAGCTGCCGCTCGAAGCTACACTTCCCGCTCAGAAGTCACCTAGCCCCGATGAAAATTTCGATTCCTCTGTTGGCACATTGTCAGTACTGGTGATTGATGATCGCAGGGATGCTTCTTACCCAATCATCAAGTTTCTGGAAAAAGAAGGGCATCGCGTTCACACCGCTTTTGATGGGCCAAGTGGAGTGCAAACAGCTCATCAATATCAGCCTGACGTTGTGGTTTGCGATATTGGCTTACCCGGGATCGATGGTTACGAAGTCGCACGCCAGCTACGCTCTGACGCCAAATTTGGCAGATGCCTTCTGATAGCAGTGACTGGATACGGACAGCCACAGGACAAAAATGCGGCTCACGACGCAGGCTTTGATTTGCACCTAGTAAAACCTGTTGATCGCACTCTGCTATTACAAGCAATTCATAACTGGAACACCAATCAGAAATAATGATTTCTGACACAGCATTTTGGGAGCTTAGGCACCATGCAGTTGGATGGCACAAAGACAAGCTATTGGAGGAACAGGTAAATGAGACAAATTAGACAAAAGTAGCGGGTGAAAAATTGGCAGTTATCTCAATGGCGCACTATTTGCACAATGCCGAGCCATACTTAGGGGGAAACCGCTCTTTTTGGAGAACTGCAAAATGTTAGTTTTGTCTCGCAAGGAAGGTGATGAAATTTTGCTGCCCGAATTGGACATTGTTGTCCGCGTGCTGAAAATTCGTGGCAAAGCTGTGTCCATTGGGATTGAAGCTCCCCGGGGCATTCGCATTTTGCGGAGTGAACTGGAATCGCACTCTTATCCCTCAGAACCGATGTGGGATGACGAATTGGTACATGCGGTGGGCTAATACTTAGTCAGTTGGTCTAATGCTTTGTCCGCGGTAATCGACCCAATTATCGATCGCACGGGCTGCTGACCAACAAAGTAATGCCCAGGTGGCACCTGCGGCCCAACCCGCCAAAACGTCGGTTGGCCAATGAACGCCCAAGTACACACGGCTTAAGCCAACGAGTACGGTGAGCAACACGCCAAGAGTTAGAAAAAACATCTTCAAGCTGCGCAGTTTCTCCGCTTGGGCCATGATAGCGCCCAAGGTGAGATATGTCGTTGCGGCCATCATGGCGTGTCCACTGGGGAAACTTTTGGTCAACACATATGATCCGTGCGGCACAATATCTGGTCGTGGTCGGTCGAAGGCTGATTTCAACACCGTGCTTAGCAGAATGCCACCCACCGTTGCCACAATGATAAGCATGGCCGTTTGACGTCGGTTGCGAATCCATTCGTAAATCGCGACGGATATTGTGAGTGGGGTAAGAATTGCATACCCACCCAAGGCCGTAATATCCCGCATCACTTCCTCGAACCAGCGGGGACCAATCGGGTCTGATTTATCGATGGGATCACGCAATGACAAAACGATCCATTCATCGATTTCACGCGAATCTCCTTCGTTCACGGCATCCGCAAGTTCAATAAAGGTCCACACGCCTCCCGCACTTAAGATCAAAAGAATCAGTATCACTGGTTCGCGCACGACGGCAGCAATAAATTTCTGCATGAGAATTTAACCGTTCTGGAATTCCTCGCCCACGATGACATTCAACGCTGCCGGCAAGCAGCGGAATGAAATCGGTTGCTCATCGACAATGTCACCATCCAAAGAGAATTTAACAGGGGGTTGTGATTTCAACGCAATATGTCGGGCCTGTCGGTAAATGACCTGATTGGAATCAATATAGTCGTCGAACAAATACCGAGCTGACAAGTCTGCAAGGTCAATCATTGTGCCCGACTGGATGATTACCAAGTCCAGCAAACCGTCGTTTAACCGCGCCTGGGGAGCGACTTCCACGCGACCAGCGGATGTTTTCCCATTGGCGACAAGGAGATTCCACACAGAGTAGTCCTGCGGCTCGGCACCGTCGATGCTTATCGTCGTATCAAAGCTCTTCAGATCGTTGAGAATACTCACTGCCCCCCTGATGTAACAGAGTGCTCCCCAGCGTTGCTTCATCTCCGCGGTGATTGCTTCAGTCACACGATGGCTATTACCCCCGGTAGCAATGTTTGCAAAGCGAGTCGTCAGCGATTCTGTCTCCAGTTCAACCACGTCAACAGCTTGAACACGGCGATTTTGCAGCGTTTCCCAGGCTAATTCTGGGTCGTTCGAAATCGCCAGTGACGCACACCAATCGTTGGCCGTGCCAAGGGGTAAGACGCCGAGAGTGACATCATTCGGCGCTGTGCTTAATCCATTGATCACCGAATTCACCGTGCCATCACCACCAGCAGCGATAATCAACTTGGTTCCTTGCTCGCAGGCGATTCTCACTTTTGCTTGAGCATCGGTGGCGGAAGTGGGCTCATAAATCGTCACTTCAGGATGATCGATGAATTTTTGGCGAATCGCCACAGCTTGCTCGATTGACCCTGCATTCGGATTCCAAATAACAAGTGTGTTTTTATCCATAACTCATATTGTTATGAAAATGCCATGCCGTCAGATATTCGAGAGCAAACAGTGGCTTTTTCTCGAAGTTGCAGAGTTTCTGGTCGTCGTGAAACCAACTATTGGTTTAAAGATGACCTTCTTTGAGATCATGTTCCAGTACTTCAGTAAATCACCAGGTATATCCCATGAAACAGGTTGATATTAACGTCGGCATAATAAATGCAATATTTGTATATAGATTCTCCACTTCGTCCAGTTAGCTTAAGTCCAAATGAAAGGCACGCGAAATGTCAACCGTTTGTGAGCCGAACAATCGCCAGACCACGAAGGAAATTCAGACCGTGAAAGTTGAAGGAATGGGATGCATACTTCACGAGGAGGGTGTTGCATTTAGAGTTTGGGCTCCACACGCTGAGAGCGTCAGCGTGATTGGCACTTTCAATGAATGGAAGGAGACTGCCAATGTCCTCGAAGCTGAGGCTAACGGACATTGGTATATCAATGTTCCTGAAGCAAAGATTGGCGACGAGTATCGTTACGTCATTATCAATGGTGACCAAAAACTCAGTCGCATTGACCCCTACAGCCGTGAGGTGACAAATTCGATCGGCAACTCGGTTGTGCATGATCCTGAATTCGATTGGGAAAGTGACGATTTTACGATTGCCGCTTTCAACGAACTCATTATCTATGAAATGCACGTCGGAACATTCAATCGCTCCCGACCTAATGTACCCGGCACCTTTGAACAAGTAGCTCATAAGCTGGATTACTTGCGGCGCTTGGGCGTCAATTGCATTCAACTCATGCCCACGGCAGAGTTTGCTGGGGATCTCTCTTGGGGTTACAATCCTGCCCATATCTACGCGGTCGAGAGTGCTTATGGCGGTCCCTGTGGCTTGAAGGAACTTGTCAAACGCGCCCATCAACATGGCATCGCGGTCATTTTGGACGTCGTTTACAACCATTTCGGACCGAGCGATCTCGATATCTGGCAATTTGATGGTTGGAGTCAAGACGGCAAAGGGGGTATCTACTTCTACAACGACTGGAAATCAAGCACTCCTTGGGGAGATTCGCGCCCCGATTACGGCCGCGCGGAAGTGCGTAGCTATATCCACGATAACGCCATGATGTGGCTCGAAGATTATCACATGGACGGTTTGCGTTATGATATGACGCTCTTCATGCGATCCGTAGACGGCGCACGCGAGCTACCAGAGGGTTGGTCGTTGGCGCAGTGGGTTAACCGCGAGACCCATTTCAAATATCCGCACAAAATCACGATCGCTGAGGACTTGCAAAACAACGACTGGATGACCAAACCCGCCGACTGGGGCGGGGCAGGTTTTTCCAGTCAATGGGACGCTGGCTTCGTGCATCCGATTCGCAACGTTGTGCAACAAACGGAAGACCAATATCGATCAATGTTCGCGGTCCGTGATGCACTGTGCCATCGCTACAACTATTCCGCATTCGAGCGAGTTATCTACAGCGAATCGCACGACGAAGTTGCCAACGGAAAAGCTCGTGTCCCATCGGAAATCGATCCCAAAGATCCTAAAGGTTGGTACGCACAGAAACGGTCTACGCTTGCGGCCTGCATGGTCTTCACGGCCCCGGGAATTCCGATGATCTTTCAAGGCCAAGAATTTCTCCGTAGCGGTTGGTTTGATGACTCGCGCGGGATCGACTGGAGTGAAGAGAAAGACTGCGAAGGAATCGTTCGCCTGTACCGCGACCTAATTCGCTTACGGCTGAATAAAAAGGGTTTCACTTCTGGACTGACGGGCCAAAAAATTGAATGCCATCACCTAAATGATAGTGACAAACTTATTGCATTCCGACGCTGGAAAGACGGAGGACAGGGCGACGATACAATCATTGTCGCCAATTTCTCCAATAAGGCATGGGAAGACTATCGCATCGGCTTTGTGCGTGAGGGACATTGGCAACTTCGATTTAACAGTGATGCCAAATTCTATAGTGAAAATTTCGAAAACTTCAACTCTCATGATGTTCAAGCCGAAGCGGCTCCTTACGACGGCCTCCCCGCCAGCGGTGCAGTAAACATCGCCCCCTACAGCGTACTTATCTTCTCTGAGAACGTTTCTTAACACCATCTTATCGAAGGATACGATCATGCTTGCGACTTCAGAATTTGCTATTGGAGAACAGCCAGGCAATGGCTGTTATCGCTGCTGCAAATGCAATTCTTATGTGGCTCAGTTGTTGGGTCCCGAAGAGCAATTGCCACCTTGTGAAAATTGTGGTTCCGCTGGTGACGTGCGCTACAAGGCCGCAGACGGAGAAGCCTGCGATTCGCACGGTCCTGAGGAATGTTGAAACTTCGTTTCGACAACACAGTTAAAGCGGGGCATGCTATCAATGCCCCCTTTTTAAATCAATTCTTTGCTTCTGGAATTTCCTCTGTGTCCGCTTGAACAGCTGCTTGTGCATCAGGGTTTTGTGAGCGAATAAGCACCCAACCATCGATGACCTGAACATTGACGGGTAGAACCCCGTCTTCACCGGTTAAATCAACACCGGGAATACCAACATCCGGCAATTGTTCAGCTAGCCATGCCCCCGCATTATCGATTGCCTCTGGAATAGTCCCATCAGGTCTGGCAATGAGTGCGGTTTGAAACCAGAGCTCGGTATCACTCGGATCGATGCCTTCTACTGGGCAAACCTTCGCAAGTGGCGATGCATCGCCACCAGCAAAACTGACGTTGATGCAATTCGAGCTCGTTGAAAACTGAACACCGGCGTCGTTCAATTTTGGCAAAATCACCGACATTAACGGGCGATTATCGATACGCTTGTTGAGTTTTGCAATCTGTTGATCGACGATTCGATTAACGTCGGCCAATACCTGTTTGTCGGTATGCTCGCCGCTGATTCGCTCTGCCGTCGCATTGCACTCAATCGCACGCCGCGTGGCAATTCGGCTCACAAGCCGTCCTCGTAACCCAGGCAACGAAGAATCTGCGCCCAAAGGGATGATCTTGGTACTACTTTCAATCGTACCGGGGGTGGTGACAAATTCCTCGCCATCAAATCGGACAATCTTCTTGGCAGTCCAAGTCGTGATTGATCGGGAATGGATAATCGCTGGTCCGTTGCGACCTACAGTGCGGGAATCCGTGGAACCAGAGATTTTCACGTTAAACGAAGCATTATCTTGATCGGCCTTAGTATCAACGTCGGCCCGCCCTTTTGTATGGGCGGTTCCAGTGGCATGGGTGCCGAGAACAACTCGTGTTACAGGAGTGCGTTTATTGATGTCGCGCGCGAAAAGCTCTTCGAGGTAACGCTCGGAAACCCGCATTATCATTACGCCACGCAGTTCGATCTTTGGAACTTCAATCTCTTCAGAGGCATCCTGCTCCTCGGCAGCTGGCTGAGCAATAGATTGGGGGCTAAACGGTCTAATTGGCAGGAGTGTGAACAGCAACGTTAACAAGATGACTCTACACATAGTAATGAAGCCTAAGCTAAGGAAATGTTGCATTAATAAAAGAGAATTTGTTCCTAGATAGTAAATCAGCAAGGCGCATGCCATTAAGAATTAACATTTTTCTAGTTGCGTCCAGATTACAGCGGAATGATTGCTTGGCACGGCAGATGCGTTTGGAAAACGCAGGACAGAATTTCCAAAAAAGTGATCCTCGAACATTTAAGAACGAAGAGGCGAATTATGAAAAACTCGTATACCGATCAATTAATTAATGAGTTCCCAGCTGAAAAAAATGCTGCGTACTGGTGGGGTGAACATGAGCACAGCGCTAAAGCAGAGAGCGAAGAACCCATGCACTTGATAAGAGTTTCAGGGTCAGCTGAAATTGCCAAGCAAGCAATTGAGGCAGATCAATATGCACGGGAGTCACTGCCAACGGCAGCCAAGGAAGAGTTGGCTCACGATCTCGGCTACAAGAGTGCTCGGCATATGATGGAGCAGACGGAAATAGTTGCTCTGCCAACGGGATCGTACATGCATTTGACGATCGACTCTGACGGATTCTGGGTTGCCTGGAACGACAAGCCCAATTATGACTTACAACGCTTCAATAGCAGACAACACGCGCTCACGTCTCTACACGAGGATGCGGGATCGATTGTTCTACAAAGCTAGTCAAAGTACGGAAAAACGCTTCCAATGGATTACTCTGCAAGAATGAGACGGCACCGTGCATTGGTAATAGTTCAAAGCAGAAGTGAAAGGCTAGATATTTGGCTGATATTTCGTGTGATGACCTGAAAACCGGTTTAAGCCCTGTGCTTGCCCTGGATTTTTGTTGTTGAGATAGGCAAAATGGTGACTCTTCCTTATCCCCAATTTTCCTCTCAACCTTGACCCATTTCCAATATGCGATTTATTGCGTTTTTGCTCCTTGCCACAACATTAATACAAACACCTTCCTTGGTTTTCGCTGAAACCGGGACAGAATTAAAAAACTTTTCTGCTCATCAAGAGCAGGCCAGGATGTTTCTGGCAAGGATGTCGCTCGCCGAGAAGATTGGGCAAATGACTCAGGCCGAGTTAGGTCATCTCAAGGGTTACGATGAGATCACGGAACTCTTCCTGGGCTCGATCCTAAGTGGCGGTAGTTCCGACCCCAAGGCGGGCAACGACCTCGCCTCTTGGACAGCGGCCGTTGAAGATTGTCAGGCCGCCGCACTCAAAACGCCACTCAAGATCCCACTCCTTTACGGCATCGATGCCGTGCATGGCCACAGTAATTTGTTAGATGCAGTCATCTTCCCGCATAACATTGGCTTGGGTTGCACGCGGAATGCTGATCTCGTGCGCGAAGTAAATCGTATCACTGCCGACGAAATTCGGGCGAGCACAATCAATTGGAATTTTGCACCCTGTGTCGCCGTGCCGCGTGATATTCGCTGGGGCCGCACCTATGAAGGCTTCTCTGAAGATCCCGAACTTTCTGGCAGGTTGGGTGAGGCGGCTGTATTGGGTTTACAAGGCCACAACCTGAGCGACCCGACGCGAGTACTTGCCTGCGCCAAGCATTTCGTTGCCGATGGAGGAACAAAGGCCGAAATACGACTAGCCGATTGGGAGGGCTTCGGAGATGAAAAGCGACTACGTCTCGATCAGGGTAATGTTGATATCGATGAAATCACGTTAAGAGAAATCCATCTTGCACCCTATCTACCGGCGATCGAAGCAGGCGCCGGGACGATCATGCCTTCGTACAGCAGCTGGAATGGCGTGAAATGCTCGGCGAGCAAAGAGCTGCTCACGGATATCTTGAAAGACGAAGTGGGCTTCGAAGGGTTTCTCATTTCGGATTACAACGCCATCGATCAAATCTCGAAAGACTACAAGGAAGCGATCAAGACCTCCGTGAATGCGGGCATGGATATGTTCATGGTACCAGGAAAATATCGTGAATTTATCACCTTACTGACCGAATTGGTCAACGAAGGAGAAGTGCCTCTGGAACGAATCGATGATGCCGTTCTGCGTATTCTTCAAGTAAAAGCTGCGATGGGATTGTTAGACCCAGGTGTGACGCTCACAGCGGATAAAGCATTACAAGAACAGTTCGGTTCGGAGGCCCATCGCAAAGTTGCGCGGCAAGCGGTCCGCGAGTCACTCGTTTTACTGAAAAACGACGAAAAAACCTTACCGCTTTCTAAAAACCTCAAGCATATTCACGTCGCGGGAGTCGCTGCTGACGACATTGGTATCCAATGCGGTGGTTGGACGATTGACTGGCAAGGCAAAGCAGGCGATGTCACCACGGGTGGAACGACATTGCTGGCCGCCTTACGCGAAAAATTGGGCGATAATGTTAAGGTCACATCTTCTACCGACGGCAGTGGTGCTGAAGGCGCCGACCTAATTCTTGCGGTGGTTGGAGAAATCCCTTATGCCGAGGGGGCTGGTGACGACGATGATTTGAAGCTTCCTAAAGCTGATCTGACGATGCTTGCCAAAGTCAGCGAGAGCAATATTCCAACGGTGGTTGTCCTTTATTCAGGCCGGCCATTGGATATCAGTGATGTCATTGGACAAGCTGATGCCTTCGTCGCTGCTTGGTTGCCGGGAACTGAAGGAGCCGGCATCGTGGACGTGCTCCTGGGAGACTACTCACCGACGGGCAAGCTCTCCTTCACTTGGCCTAAGTCCGCCGCACAAGAGCCAATTAATGTCGGCGACGATGAATATGACCCACTGTTTCCTTTTGGCTATGGCTTGACCTACGACAAGTAAGCAACTCTTCCCTTTAAGTGTCTTCTGCCACTTACTGCTATTGAGCCACTGGGATCTGTGGGGTTGTGTCTGGTAGTATCTCGAGCTTGAAATTGCGGAATCGCACTTCCGTGGGACCACCTGAGTGTAGCTGCAAGGCAAAGATGCCGCGTCGCTTACCTTCGGGATCCTCTAAATCCACGCACAGGTTGCCATTAATCCAGGTTTGGATATGTGCACCTTCTGCACGGATTTCGTACTTGTTCCACTGTCCATGAAGCG
Organism: Bythopirellula sp.; assembly: GCF_041737835.1. NCBI lineage: Bacteria > Pseudomonadati > Planctomycetota > Planctomycetia > Pirellulales > Lacipirellulaceae > Bythopirellula > Bythopirellula sp. Next base: position 379,431 of record NZ_JBGSQY010000040.1, read on the forward strand.
CGAATTGCTCGCCAGATTCTTTCCACAACAACTCACGGCCATGTTCCTCGTAGAGCTTGCCCCACCAATCATGACCGATATCCGCCTGATAGCCGGCAACTTTTGTGAACCCCTTAATCGGTTGGCTGCGAAACTGTATCCCGCTGTTGCCAGCGTTGTCCTTTAGCATCACTTCAACGGACAAATGAAAATCCTTGGCACTTAAGTCGCTAAGCAAAAACGAATTCTGCTCAAGACCTTCACTCCTACCGACGATTTCACCATTTTCAACCGACCATAATTTTTCGTCGCCTTGCCAGCCAGTTAAATCTTGGCCATTAAAAATCAGGCCCGCATTGTTCTCGGCGGCCAACAGAGGAACTTGTTTTTTACCTCGCAAGTATGCGAAGAGCGCCAGAATCTCGTCCTCAGTGAATTGAGCGAGTTGATTCTCCGGCATCATCGAAGATTCGCTAAGCATCCGCTCTTCAATTTCTTCCTTGGGGACAATTAATGTCTCTGCAGTGCTGCGGATAGTCACCGATTTGTCATTTTCGGCAATGACGATACCCGTGATCACGCGCCCGGTATCAGTGATGAGGACTGAAGTTTGATACTCCTTGGAAATCAAGGAGCTGGGATCCACGATATTGGTCAAGAGATATTCGGCGTCGGCTCGATTGGAACCCGTTAGATCTGGCCCTATATTGTTGCCCGCGCCGTAAAGGGTATGACACTGTTGGCACGTTCGGTTGAAGACTGCTCGCCCTAATTCGGAATCAGCCTGAGTCGCTTTTGCTGAAGCAAGTAATTTCCTGTAGTCAGCCATCAATTTTAGCTTGTCGGCGGCGGTCGTGCGAACTTGTCCCCAAATCTCTGTCAGCAGTTTGCTAATTTTCTCATTTTCAAGATTGTGCAATTGACGAACGAGATCCGCTGACAGATCAGATTTAGGAATTTGGCCCTCTTGAATAGCTTGCAGTAGTGCGACGGCATATTCTGCTCGTGAAGACAACGTGGAAATCGCCTTTTGTTTTTCTCCGAGCGAGTAGTCTCGGTAAGCCGCTAAAACCGCTTGTGGTGTTGCTGGATCATCGTAGAGCGCTAAACCATTGAGCGCGACGTCTCTCATTGAAGCCTCAGCAAGCAGCTTCTGCAAAGTTTTTACCAACTCAGGATCTTTAGCAGCCAATAAGGCTTTAAGAGCTTCACGGCGTTTATTAAGGTCCGAATCTTTCGATTCGATCAACTCACGAAACGCAGCAAAAGCATTCACATCACCGAATTTGATCCCGAGAGCAGTCGCCTGCGTGCGCAGGCTTTCATCCGTTGACTTAACTAATGCTTGATAAACGCTCGACCACTCATCGGGCGAATTGACAAGCCGCTGCCCTTCAAGGGCTTGTCGCATCGCCGCGATAACCGCCAACTGCTCATCGAGCTGTGTTGATTTGCCCAACGCAACAACTAAAGATGCTAAAACTTCCGGTGAATCCAAACTTGCCACACGTCGAAGCATAAAATCACGAACCTTTGGCAAGTTCTTGCCGCAGGAAAGGCCGAATTCTAGTGCACGCCTTGGATCGGCCTCCGCCAGCGGCTCAGCCGCATACCACACCATGAGCGATAAATTCTGATCTCCCGCGTCTTCACTATGGCTCGCCAATCCCGCAAGGATTTCCCAGCGACTCTCAAGCGGAAGGCGTTGAAGAGCGGAGGCAAGGTACAACCGCACCACGGGCGAAGGATCGTGATGAGCAAGTTCTGCAAGCTTTGTCAAAAACTCTGGACTGGCAGAATCATCATCGAGAGCAGAACCGCCATCGAGCGCGAGCTGAATTGCCCAGCCACGGACATAAGGACTTTCATCGCCTAAGAATTCCTGAGATAAGGCCGCGTCAATCTTGCCGATCCCATGCAATGCCCAAATCGCTCGCAGTCGGCGAGTATCGTCTTCATTCGTTGTGGCGATCTCGATGAGTTTTTCTATAGCTTTGTTATCGATCTCGCGATCACCAACACGTTCCTGAAGAATGCGACGGGCATGGCGAACATACCAATTATTGTTATTCAGCATGGCCTCGGCCAGCTCCAAATCACTCCACGACTTGAGGTCAACTACAACAGGCTCTGAATCACCATAAACGATTTTATAAATGCGACCATTACTCCGATCATGCAAATCTCGATTGCCATCGTGACAGGCCTGCATGTCGTACCAATCGATAACATAAACTTGCCCATCAGGACCGTAACGAAAGTTGAGCATCTGCGAAGCTCGATCTTGCGTCAGCAGGAAATCGGGACCATGGCTCCCCACAAGTCCAGAACCGTGAGGCTTGACGATGTCGGTGTTCAAACGTTGGCCGTGAATGTTGTTCATCACGATCGCATTTCGATATTTCTCGGGCCAAGCTCCTCCCAAGTAAAACATGGCACCAGCGTGCGCGTGGCCTCCGCCGGCTTCATTGGACTTCGCATTCCCCGAGTGAGGTGTATCCCCGAGATAATGAAAGTGATCTGCAATCGTTTTGATATCGTCATAAGTGAAACGATTGAAATGCTCACCGGCTTGGCGATGGTAGCGGCCCCCTTGGATGATGTGAAACAAATGAGGAATCACACAAGCTGTGACAACCGCTTGCCCATGATCGTTGAAATCGATTCCCCAGGGATTGCTCGTCCCGTTAGCAAAAACTTCAAACTTATGTCGCGTGGGATGATACCGCCAAATCGCCGCGTTGAGCGGCACGCGATCTTTCGGCAAGCTTCCTGGCTTACCAACGAGAGAATGTGTGAATACACCGTGGCACCCATAGAGCCAACCGTCCGGCCCCCAAGTGAAAGTGTTTAGAGTTTCATGCGTGTCTTGAAATCCCCAGCCATCTAGCAGGATTTCAGGCTTACCGTCAGGTACATCATCGCCATCCTTGTCGGGAATAAAAAGTAAATAAGGCGCGGCACCAACCCAGACCCCACCGAATCCAACTTCAAAACCGCTGACGAGATTCAAGCCTTCCGCGAAGACATTCCGCTTATCAAAACGCCCGTCGCCATCTGTATCCTCAAAGATCAGCAGGCGGTCTTGTCCTTCACCTTCGGGAGCACGATTTGGGTATTCATACGCCTCGGCCACCCAAACTCGCCCACGGTCGTCGAGGGCCATGGCAATGGGCTGCTTAATGTCTGGCTCCGCAGCGAATACCTTTGCTACAAATCCATCCGGCAAAATCATTTCGGCAACGGATTCATCCGGTGATAGACCACTGTGCGGATATTCATCGAGTTGCAATACATTTGATTCGAGAACTGAGATCTGTGGCCTGGTATCCCAAAAGCGAAAATGGTCGTAGTTGACGTGCCCCCAAGGGACGCTTGATTCATCGACAATTCGCAAGAAGATTTCTTTACCGACATGGTTGCTAAGATCAGCCACCACAGGATTCATCTGCTCGTTATCTCGACCGCTGGCTGTAAAAATGATCTCATCAGTATCCGCTCGCACTATTTCCACCCGAGTTGAGTTCTGTGAACCACCACCCACCAAGAGCGTTGCGAAGGGATGAGAAACTATGAAATTCGCGGATGTAAAAGTTCCTTGAGGTTCGTCACCACCAATCTCGAAGCTGCCAACCCAACGATCGCCGCGGTGGCCGCTAATCATGTCACCGCGTCGCGTATGAACGGTATCTCCCCAAACAGGCTGTTTTTCAAAAGCCGTCCCCGTGGCCGTCCAATCGCGGGCGTCACCAGCTTCAAAGTCGAGATTAATGACTCTGCCGTTTGCATCTTGCGCGAGATAGCCATCTTTTGGCTGTTTTTTGTTGCCTTGCCGTTGAGTAGCGACCAACTTGACGTCGGCCGTAGGGCGAGGCTGGGCTTTTTGCCATGCAGCGTGATCCACTGGCTTAGCATGATGTAGTAATGCAAAAGTTCCCTTCTTATTGCCGACAACCAAGTCGAGCCATTGGTCGCCGTTGAGATCGGCAACAACGACCTGCGTTCCAACACCAGACGATCTGTTAATTAGATGAGGAACAAAGCGTACTGTTCCACCTTCACGAACTGTCTCGAACCAATAGTTCACCGCGGGATCAAGAGAACCCGGATCTTGGTCCTTGTGAGCCCAAAATCGCTTGCCGGTGATAATGTCCAGCACACCATCGCCATTCATATCGGCGAGTGCCAACGCATGAAGTTGTGAGAAAGCAACTCCATACTCATTATCTTCAGGCCGCTCGCCCATGATGACATGTTCACGAAACTCAATTTCCCCTTCGGAATTCGTGGCAACATTTTCGAACCAGGACAATCCATAGGCGTGAGCAGCCTTGCTTGTGACAACATCGTTATCGCCATCGGCGTCAAAGTCATAGGCATACATTTGCGCCCCACCGGCGTCAGCAAACGGAACCGGATGAAATTTCCAACTCTCACCCTTAGTAAGAGTCGCTGGCTGTTCCCACCAACCTTGCTTCTCCAGCAGATCGACCCGGTCATCGTTATTAACGTCGCCAATACCTAGCCCATGATAGAAGTGATCGTAGCCACGATCGGGCGAAATCGCATGAAACGACCATGGTTGCGCCGGCTTGTTGGCGTCGTACTCCGCATATCCGAGTTGGCCATTGGTGTGACATATTATCTCTGGTTTGCCATCGCCATTGATATCGCCGAATGTGGGAGATTCATTATCAACGGTCGGGAAAGCCAAATGCTTCTGCCAGTGGCCAGACTTCCCGCGTGGATTCTGGTACCAAACAGCTTCCTTGCCCGGAAAACCAATGACAAGTACATCAAGCCATTCGTCATTATTGAAGTCATGTGCGAAGGCAAAGAAGTTGTCTGAATAGCCGTCAATGGAAAAAGCCTGTGGAGCGTAGAGTTCGGTGCGCTCCGTAAACTCTGGACCTGCATACCAATATGGTCCGGCAATCAGGTCAGGATGGCCATCTCGATTCAGATCGGCAGCTGTAGCGCCTTCGCATGTAAATTGATCGCTGAGCTGTCGTCGTTCAAACGAGTGGACGAAATGCTTGTCTTCGGCGCATGCAGTGGCACTTAAACAAACGGCCAGCACCCAGCCAACCAGAAAATTCCTGGCGGTCATAATTCAATTCCCTTACGCACGCGATGAGTGCGATTAGCTCAATGAATCGCCGTTTTGACCGGCGGACACGACTTGACGTGCCTTGTGATGAGTACGTTTAACGTCTTCTTGCGGGTCCATGCGGGTTGCCGAGCTTTTTGTAAAATCGGGTAACCAGCGAATTTCACCCCCCGACATTGCCGACTCATGAGCCAGAATACCAACACACGTCCAGTTGGCACTAGTCTCGGCATTCGGCCAAGGATCGCGATCTTCGACCAAGGCCTGCACAAACTCGTTTACCAAATGGGGATGCGAGCCGCCGTGGCCGGAACCTTGCAGGAAGGATAAATGGTCGGCGTCGACAATTGACCGGGTAAACTGCTGGATTTCTTCCGGCAAAAGGTGGGCAAAGTCAGGAATCGCGATCCGCTCAGCGATTTCGTGCTCAGGCCGCTTGGCCGTATGCAGGATATGTGATTCGCCTTCGACGAGCGTCCACTCAAACGATTTTTTGGACCCATAAACGTCAAAACTCTCGCGATACTGCCGTGCCGTATCGTACAAAAACCGCCAAATATGCGCAGAAACATCGCTATCGGCGAGTTTGATATGACACGACTCGACGGCAAAGGGGCTGCCGCTCTTTTGCCGGATATCGTCGCGTACACTTCCAGAACCGAAACACGAAACACATTCGGCACGACTGTTCATCAACCCCAAGACGGGGCTGACAACATGCGTGGCGTAGTGCATGGGAATCATGCGTTGCCAATACTCAGGCCAACCATCCATATCCTGAGGATGAGATGCCTGCAGGTATTGAACCTTTCCGAACTCGCCTCGTTCGTACATATCCTTGATAAACAGAAACTCGCGGCTATAAACCACCGTTTCAGCCATCATGTATTTTAGCCCCGTCTCGGCGACAAGGTCACAAATCTTCTCACATTCTTCAACCGTCGTCGCCATCGGAACGGTACACATGACATGCTTGCCAGCTTCTAGAGCGGCAATGCTCATGCGCGCGTGATCACCAATAGGGCTATTAATGTGCACGAAGTCGATCTCTGGATCGGCAAGTACATCGGCAAACTTGGTGTAACGCTTTGGGATACCAAAGGCATCGCCAATCTTATTTAGCTCAGCTTCATTACGGCGACAGGCCGCCGCAATGTTCACCATCGGGTGCTTCTGATAGATGGGAATGAACTCGGCGCCAAAACCGAGTCCGACAAGAGCGGCATTCAACACTTGTGTTTCTCTAACCACTTTCGTTGTTCCTGCGCAATAGAAAAGATGCGGCGCTGAGTTTCCTCAGCACTTCATAAGCAGCGGAAAATACCGCCTTTTAAAATGATTTCACTCTTTTATTTTAGCCACGAGTCAGTAATGTAGTATGGAGAAAAGCGCATAACACCTGTGATTTATTACATGCTCGTCTAATGATCAAGGTTGCGATACTCATCAACTTGCCCTCCAACGAGGTGACAGACGCATGCACGGCCGAAAGTCTGTAGCTCTTTTGATCGAAACTTCCAACGCTTACGCGCGAGGATTGCTTGACGGGATTATTGCCTATCAACGCGAGCATGATCCCTGGTCAATCTACGTCGGCGAGCAGGGGCGTGGCGCGCAGCCGCCAACCTGGGTCAAGAATTGGAAGGGCGATGGCATCATCGCTCGTATTGAAACCGAAGCTATTGCTTCCGCGGTGAGACGAACACGTCTCCCTATGGTTGATGTAAGCGCAGCACGCTTAATTAAAAACATTCCCTGGGTCGAAACCGATGACCGCGAGATCGCTCGTTTAGCAGCCCAGCATTTGATTGAGCGTGGATTTGAAAAGCTTGCGTTCTATGGCGAACCGAAATTCAACTGGTCCCAGTGGCGGCAACAGCATTTCGTAACATCGGCCGCCGAAGCAGACTGTGAATGCTTTATCTTCGACGGCAAAAGTCGCAGCGACATCGACTATTCATGGACGACCGAACGCAAACGCCTCAAAGCCTGGGTGCAAAAGCTTCCCAAACCCATAGGGGTCATGGCATGCTATGACTTTGCGGGACAACAGCTATTAGACGTCTGTCGCGAACTCGATGTCGCTGTACCAGAGCAAGTGGCTGTGATTGGCGTTGATAACGACGCGCGTCTGTGCCGACTCTGCACCCCGCCACTTTCGAGTGTCATACCTGACACGCACCGCACGGGTTACGAAGCTGCACAATTGCTGGACCAATTGATGCACAGTTTAAAAAAATCAGAGGAATGTATTTTGGTTCCTCCGTCGGGAATAGCGGAGCGTCAATCGAGCGACGTTTACGCCTTGGACGATAATGACATTGTTACCGCCCTGAGATTTATTCGAGAAAATGCCTGCAAAGGAATTGGAGTAGCCGACGTTCTTAAAGCCGTGCCGCTTTCACGTCGCATGCTGGAACATCGTTTTCAGAAACTTGTGCGACGCACCCCTCATGCGGAGATTATTCGCATTCGTATGGAACGAGCGTGCCGTCTATTACGCGAAACGGACCTTTCTCTTTCCGAGATTACCAGTCGATCTGGCTTCGCCAATCCCGATTACTTTTCTGTGGCGTTTAAGAATTTCATGCAAATGACGCCGCGGAACTATCGCAAGCGCAGTCGGTTGTCTCGTCAAAAATAAATACCGCTGGAGCGTTATGACCCTATCTCCCTAGCAAACTTCACTCTTTAACTCTTACATCTTTTCAGCCTATCTCTTCAATTGAAATCGACTCCTCTTTTTTTGGCGAGAATCTTTATGACCCAGTCAAGCGATCAAAAGCGACTTTTTCTCGGCTGTTTTATGGCACTCGTGGCCACGGCATTCGGGTTTGCTGTTCGCAACTCACCACAAGTGATTGAAAGTTGGCAAAAATCGTTTGATCTCACGGAAGAACAGATCGGCACATTGATAGGCGTTGGACTATTCCCATTTGCAATCTCCATCATCTTGCTGAGCCTGGTTGTTGATCGCATTGGATATGGCCGCATTTTAGTGTTTGCTTTTATTGGTCACCTTGTTTCGGTCGTCCTTACAATTATGGCAAATGATTTTCGCACGCTTTACGTCGCGACCTTTGTCTATGCCTTAGCCAATGGTGCGGTTGAAGCCGTGATTAATCCAGTCGTGGCGACAATTCATCGTAAAAATAAGACACACTGGCTTAATATCTTACATGCGGGATGGCCAGGGGGACTCGTGCTGGGTGGTCTTCTATCTATCCTGGTTTTAACCTTGGGCAATACGCTTGGTGCATCGCTGCCCGGTGAACTCTGGCAATGGCAATTAGGAATCTTGCTGCTGCCAATTCTTTCATATGGCCTTCTTTTGGCGGGAATGAAGTTTCCCCCACAAGAACGTGTTGAGGCAGGTATCAGTTATCGCAAGATGCTTGAAGAATTTGGAGCAGGCAGTGCCTATATTGTCTCCTTTCTTATCATCATGGGGATCAGCCAACTCTTAACAGTATTTGGTTATCCACCTATTTCTCCCCAAATGGCGCTCGCCTACGCTATCGCTCCCACGGTTTTGTATGCAATTTTTATCCCTAGCTTCGGTCGACCAATGTTCGTTTTCTTGATGCTTGTCATGTTCCTGTTGGCGACCACAGAACTTGGCACCGATGGTTGGATTCAGAGCATTATGGCAGCGGTTTTGGATGACCCCATCAAGGGAACTTTATTCTTAACTTACACCTCGGCAATTATGTTTGTGCTGAGATTCTTTGCTGGCCCGATCGTCCACCGCATCTCGCCGCTTGGTTTATTGGCGGGTTGTTCGGCACTCGCAACCGTTGGTTTGTACTGGCTCGGAAATGCTGGGACCGCGGCGATGACCTTGTTTGCCGCCGCGACTTTGTACGGCGTGGGCAAAACTTTCTTCTGGCCAACCACACTTGGTGTCGTGTCGGAACAATATCCTAGGGGGGGCGCGCTCTTACTGAACGCGATTAGCGGCGTCGGAATGATTTCGATCGGTACGCTGGGTGGACCAGCCATCGGTACTTTACAGGACCAAACCATCAATGCTGCAGTTGCCGAAGCAGTCCCTAACGTTCATGCCGAGATCGCCCAGGAGCAACAAGGGCTCTTTTTTAACTATCAGGCCATCGATAACACCAAAGTTGCATCACTCCCAGAGGCGGATCAAGAAAAAATCAACCAGATCTCCGCGCAAACTAAGCAACACGCCCTTGCAAAAATCGCTGTCTTGCCCGCGATTATGTGCGTCTGCTATCTCGCGTTGATTGCTTACTTCAAGTCACGCGGCGGCTATCGCGCCGAGGTTCTCACGGGGCATGCCGCCGAGGATGAAAAATTCACCGGCGGCACGATAGGGCCAGGAGAAGGTTGAGCTACTTCATCGGTTCACATTCCAACGTGAATTGTTGATCCTCGGCTGTGTCGTAGCGATCAAGCACAGGCGAATAGGTACGTACTTCGACCGTTTTACCATCTGGCAGAAATTCCAGAAGGCGCATGTCGCCCATGCCACCTTCTTGCTTGAATTGGTAGTTGGCAAGCAGCTGATGAACGGTGTTACCGTTCTTTCCTTCGCTACTTAGCCGGCCGGTGCCGTCTTCCAGCACATGACCGTTAAAAGTAAAGCGAAAGTTGGGGTATTTTGAGACGAGCTTCTGCCACAGTTGTTCACCGTCGTTGATCGTCTGATTGGGAATTTTCGCAAGTGGATAGGAATGGGGATTCCAAGTCTGGTTGTGGCTCTTCTTGGCCCAATTGTATCGAGTATCGTCGTAGTACATGTAGGCATGCGTAACGAGCATCACCAGGTGATCGGGATGCTTTTTCACGACTTCTTCAGCCCATGCAACGACCTCATCCCGGGGCGCCCATTCCAAAGCAATCACGAGCCATTTCTGATCACCTGCTTCAAAGGTGTGGAAAGAATTATCTGTCTGCTCATCATCAAAAAAAGCACCAATCGAAGGTTGCTGAGCATAAGTAGATCCAACGCCAAAATACTTTTCCTTGTTAAACATCGTGTCACGATCGGCGGAATTGCCGTTGGGCCCGTAGTCGTGATTACCGGGAATCATTGCGTAGGGCACTTTGCCATCAAGTGTCTGCATCGCCGCTAAGGCATTGTCCCATTGCTCTGGGACGTTGTTATCGGTGATATCTCCTTCGTGTAGAACATATTTAATATTGTGAGATTTTACATGATCAACGATCCACTGCGTTTGCTTCTTGTAATGTTCGGGATAGGCACGACTGTAAATTTGCGTGTCTGGAAGAATAACCATCGTCCATGAACCGGGTTGAATCGGTTGCACTTCAGCGAGAGCTGAGTACGTCGCCAGAGCGCAAAAACAAAGCGTGAGGAAACAAATGCGCAGAGGGTTGATCACTGAAATTACTTCCCTTCTCGAGTTCGTGTGTAGAATACATTTAGAGGATTTAGACGGCGGAACTTTTCTAAACTTATCTAACGCAAATTCAATATTGCGACTTTGAAATTTCACATCTACACGTGTTATTTCACAAAGCAAATGGTTAGCATTTTTGAATTGACGTTTCTTGCATCTTCATCGAATATCGTAATAGAGAAATCAAATCCCCAAACAGTTGCTCAACTACTTTTCTAATGTTTGAGGGTTTGGATGAGTCAAAGCTGAGGTGGGCCTGAACGAGGCTAAAGGCCTGATCGAATTTAGGCGATTTTGGCGTCAGGCGGAAGGCGCGGTATCGGTACATCTCACCTGAGACGAATTGAAACGACTTGGAAGCGGAAAGAAAGAGCCAAGATTGCCTGGCAATCACCCGAGGCTCGCGCGGAGAGGGTCAACGCTCATGGCGTTGACGACAATCCGGACGAGTCATGACGTTCTATTTTCTTACTTGTGAGGGAGAGTCTAATGAAGAAAACTTTTCTTGTGATCACGGCTACGTTGGCCGTTGCTTGTTTGTTGACAATTCAAAGTTCGGCTCTGGCAACGCTAAACTACGCCGGTACTGAATACAACATTGGTGGAACATTCTTTCCCGGAGGTTCTGCACCCTATGTCGTCGTGCCCTGGCGGTCTGATTCAGTTACAAAGGCCCTTGATATCGATGGAAATAATGTTTACGGCAGCGATGGCTATGCCCTGTTCGCAACACAATTCAATTGGCCTAATCAAGGCTGCTGCGGCTCGGTGCAAGCTGTGAACAGCGCCACCTATCCAAACCTGATTGATTTGCCATCTTACGTCTCTGCATCACAATTCCTCGTTAATAACAAAATTGGCGGTTGGAACTACGCTTTGATCGATGACCCGACACTGGTCAACGGCTACCGCGACTACAATTGGGGTAATACACAAGTACCAGCAGTAGTTCCAGCAAATTCACAATCTCCCTATGTAAAAATGGGCAACATCGAAGGCAATGACATTTTAGGAAACAATGCACGCACTGGTCCTAATGGTGCAGGCCGCTGGGGTTTCACGTTGGGCGCTGATGTGCCACAAACGGTTCGAGTGAGTGTGATGAGCGATGGGTATGATGGCACTAACTGGTCGGCAACAGAGGTGTTGTTGGCACGCGTTGATAACGTTGGCGGTATTTTGGACATCGTCGGTTCAGGTGCATTAACTCGTAATCGATTCGTCGATATGCATACGTTTGATATTGTTGGTGGCCAGGCTGGTGAAAATTATGCCATTTTCGCCAAGGCCTCGGGCGACGGCCAGGGTGCGATCGCCGGCGTTGCTTTTGACAGTGTGGTGCCTGAACCAACCGGCGTGGTACTGCTGTTGTGGGCTGTGGGATCGCTTGTGGCATTTCCCAAGCGACGCCAAGGTCGTTAATTGATTGAGGGTGAACGTCAGGGAGGCAGTGATCGCTGCTTGTATCACTGCCTCCCATTTTCAACAAGAAGCAGAGAACAGTTGGAAATCACATTGGGCGTTCTTTTAGGGAGATTCGAGAAGAGGTGGACTATGGAAAAGCATTTTAAGTCAAACAGGCGAGCTTTCACACTCGTTGAGCTCTTGGTGGTCATCGCGATCATTGGCGTCCTTGTGGCACTCTTATTGCCCGCGATTCAAGCGGCGCGCGAAGCGGCTCGTCGAAGTCAATGCACCAATAATATCCGTCAATTCTCGCTAGGCTGCTTGAACTACGAAAGCGCCAACAAAGCCTTGCCAGCTGGGGCTTCCACGCGTGTCAACGGCGACAATGACATTCATCACTCTTGGGCTGCGTATATCTTGCCTTATCTTGAAGCCAGCTCGATGTTCGATCAAATCGATTTCAATCAAGCCGCTTGGCAGCCGTGGGTTGCCAGCTTCTATCAATGTCCCCCCAACGCCGCGTGGACCTATACACAACTCGATCTTCACTTGTGCCCTTCCGACCAAACTCGTGGTATCCATACGGGATCGTGTGCCTGCTTTGCTCATGGAAACTATGTCGCGAATCAGGGCTGGAGACCTTTATGGTCACAAATTGAAAGCGAACAAACTCACGATGCGGAAGTTGCACAGAATCTTGCCGATTACGCAAACGATCCCGCCGGCAGTGCCGATATGAGGGGACCCTTTGAAAAGATGTTTGACATGAGTGGCAAAGGCATTCCACTTAAACGAATCACGGATGGAACCACAAATACGGCCATGCTGGGCGAAGTGCGTCAATTCGCGGGCGAAGATTCACGTGGCATGCTCTATCTGGCCAGTTCCATGTACGGCCATTTTTCGGCGCCTAATACCGCTGCGACCGACTACATGGAATTTTGTACAAATTCCATCAGTCCGATGAAAGTTGATGATCCATTGGGTTCGGTCAATCCCGACGCTCCTTGCAGTCAACAATATGCAGCTCCGCCACGACGCCATGGCCAAACTTCACGCAGCTCGCATCCTGGCGGCGTTAACTTGTCTTTTTGCGATGGCAGCGTGCGGTATATCTCCGACGACGTCGACCTCGCCAATTGGCGGCGGATGTCGACCCGTGCTGGTGAAGAAATCATTACGAACTAGCAAACTGAACTCATCGAAGATGCTTTTCCTATACCGTAACAGAGATTATCTCGCTTCTTCGGCATTGCTGGGGTTGTGTGTGCTCGTTTTTGTCGGCTGCGGGAAGAGTCAATCGGGTATTGCTCTCTCCGGCGGTGTGACATTCGACGGCAAACCCGTCGAGGTCGGCCAAATCGTGTTTGAACCTCAAGCGAGCGGCAAAATGACAGTCGCACAAATCAACAACGGCACTTATCAACTTCCTGCCGAGCGTCCTGCTCAAGCGGGCAAATACTTGGTCCGCATCACGGCCGATCGGCCGACGGGACGCACAATAGCTGCCGATCCCCGTTCGCAAGAGGACCAAGCCACTGAAGAACTCGAACAATACATTCCTGCGAAATACAACACGCGATCAGAACTTTATTTGGAACTAACGGATCAGACCCCTGATAAGCACGACTTTGCATTAACAACTAATTAATTGAATTCGCTGACACATACGGCGATCGGAGAATGAAAGGCGTCATCATGAAATACTTATCTGCCACTTTTGTATTACTTCTCTGCGTGGAATTAGCCGGTGCTGTTGATTTGCAGTTCGTTGCAACTCAAGAGGATATCGGCGGCACATTCTTCCCAACCTATTCGTATCCTCAGAATTCGATCTCGAACTGGCGTAGTGATTCTGAGGCTAATTTTTACAGCGTCTCCGATCAGATCGGTCAACGCTATTACGCGAGAGACGGCTGGGCGCTGTTTGGAACCCAGTTCGCATTTCCCAATGCCAATCCTGGTGGAGTGGCTAACGCCTTCCTTCCTCCCGAAATGGACATTACCGATCCTAACTTTGAAAACCTGTTCAATCTACCTAGTTTTGTAACGCAACATCAAATCTTTTCCTCACGCATCGCTGCAGGTTGGTCCTATGCACTGATTGACGATCCCCGCTTACAGGGCGGTATTCGCAAGTGGACCTTTGATGGCACAAACTATCCCGATCCAGTTGGACCTAATCCGGGCACCGGCGATCCCGGCAATATCACGGGCGTTGTTCCCTATGTAAAACTTGGAATCCTGGACGGCCTCGATACCATCACGGGAGCAAACCCAACTTTTGATCCGTCGGGTCGCTGGGGTTTTCAAGTCGGTGCCAATGTTCCTTCGCATTTCCGTATTGGGGTCATGACCGATGGGCTAGATGGAGCGCAATGGGCACCCGGTGAAGTCTTCTTAACTCATGTGGTCGATCAAACACCTGCCGAGACGATTAGCTCGGGAACATTGTCCCCTAACCGTTTCGTCGATATGCATTTCTTCGACATCATCAATGCCCAGCCAGGGGATCAATTTCTCTTTTCTGCCATGGCAACGTCGACAGGCTCCACTGCTGGTATCTCTGGGTTTTCGTTCGACATCATTACCCCCTTCGTGGGCTCAGGTGCTGACTTCGACGGTGACGGCGCGGTCACTGGCCGAGACTTCTTAGCCTGGCAGCGTGGTGAATCGCCCACTGCTTTCAGCAGCGCCGACCTGACCTTGTGGCAATCGGAGTACAATGGCGGCGCCTTGGTGGGTGGTGTCAGCGTACCTGAACCAAGCACAGCAATGATTTTTCTGGCTTCGCTCTTGTGCATTAAAATACGTCGCTTCTAATTAACTGACATATTGAACAACCTCCCTGACCCTCTTTCTTTGGATTCGTTCAAAGGGAGAGGGTTTTTTAATTGACCATAGCCATTATGTATATGTTTATCACCCGAACAGTATTCGCACTCGCCAGCCTTTTGCTCGTTTGCTTCCCATGCGTTGCCGAGGTAACCGACCGTCAGACTCAAAACGTCATCTATATTTCCATCGATGGCTTGCGATTTCAAGAATTGTTCACCGGTGCGGACAATCGACTGATCGATAAGGACGCGGGTGGCGTTTACAACCCTGAAGCTCTGCGTACTCGATTCTGGCGCGAGGACGAAAAGTCCCGCCGCGACCGATTGATGCCGTTCTTTTGGAACACGATCGCCAAGCAAGGACAAGTCTTTGGCTCGCCGGAAGACAACTGCATCGCCTTAGTCAAGAACGGCAAATACTTTTCCTACCCCGGCTATCAAGAGCTCCTGTGCGGCTTTCCCGACGACGCGATCAACTCGAACGATAAAAACCCGAACCCCAATAAATCGGTGCTTGAGTGGCTTAATGAGCAGCCAGAATTGAAGGGCAAAGTCGCGGCATTCACTTCCTGGGATCTGTTTCCTTATATCCTCAACGCCGATCGCAGTGGCATTTACGTCAACGCGGGTTGGCAGCCGTTTGATTTCGCACCCGATTCGCCAACACTTGCCGATTTGAACCGCACGATGCGCGAGTTGCCCCATTTGTGGGAATATGCTCGCTTCGATTACTTCACCATCGCGGGGGCTTTGGAATATTTGCGCACCAAGCAACCGCGAGTTCTGTATATCTCGCTCGATGAAACCGACGACTGGTGCCATTCTGGGCGCTATGATTTGTATCTCGATGCCGCTCATCGCACTGATGCCTATCTCAAACAAATTTGGGACTTTCTGCAAAGCTCGTCCCACTATCGTGGCAATACATCGCTCGTCATCACTACCGATCATGGCCGTGGGGATGGACGCGAAGGTTGGAAGAATCATGGCGTTGACCTCCCGGGTTCTGAGCGGGTTTGGAGTGCAATCATTGGTCCCGATACTCCGGCACTGGGTGTTCGCAAGGATTTGGAAGTGACTCAAGGTCAAACCGCGGCGACGGTAGCGGCGCTGTTGGGTTACGATTACGCCGCCACGGATTCTCGAATTGCACCAGTCTTGCCTGATGCAGTGAATTTGATGGACAAACCGCAAATAAAGAGCGTCTCAGACAACAATTGAATTGTCTCGCATAGCATGTCAGAATAGGGGACCTCAACGCCTCGGTTCCCGGAGTCTGATGATGCCACGTTTTGTGTTTTCGCTCGTGCTGCTTACGCTGATTTCCTCGATTTCGTTTGCCCAAAGCAAGCCCGCCATCGACCCCGACGAGGGCGTTCCCCATATCAATTGGAGCGAAGCTGGCAGCGCTGTCGGCCAAACGGTCTATGTCAGCGGCAAGATCACGAGCGTCGGCAACACAAACCGGATCGCTTTCCTCAATTTTGACGAGAATCGTCCCCCCGCCTTCACGGCAGTCATTTTCAACGACAACTGGGACAAATTTCCTGGCGAGCTGCGAGACTTGTATAACGACAAAAACGTGGAGATTCGTGGATTGATCACCACGTATCAAGACCGTCCACAAATTGTTGTGACCAAACCCGAGCAAATCAAAATCCTCGACGAACTTCCCGAAACCCAAACGCTTGAAGACAAAAAGGTGGAAACCTGGTCGGGAAATCCCCAGGAAATTGTTGTTGCCACGGTGAACACGCTGAATTTGTTTGATGGTCATGATGATCCTTACACCACCGACGAAGGCACGCCGGAAAAACCGCGGGAAGAGCTCGAGCATCTCGCGGCAACGATTCGTAAGGTCAACGCCGACGTGGTTGCCTTGCAGGAAGTCGAGAATCGCGGATATCTGGAACGCTTCGTCAAATTGTTTCTCGCTGACATGGGTTACAACTATATCGTGCAGTTTGACGGCAATGACCTCCGCGGCATCGATGTCGCTCTGATTTCGCGGGCACCCATTGGTGAAGTCATATCGCGACGGCATCTGGAATTTCGTGACCCAGGCGGTGTCCTGCGGCGGTTCAATCGCGACGTCCCTGCCATTACGGTGATGCCCAAGGATGCCGCGCCGATTGAAATCTGGCCCGTGCACCTCAAGAGCAAAGCCGACAGCGCAGAGACTTCCGAACCCATTCGTTTGGCGGAAGCCACGGAATTGCGGCGACTACTCGACGAAGAATTCAAGCAGGACCCCAACGCACGGATCATCGTGACTGGTGATTTCAACGACACCCGCGACAGCAAACCATTTTCGATCATCTTGGGATCTGGCGCTACGGAAATGTGGGCTCCCGAGGCCAAGGAAACAGCGGATTCCGTCATCGACCCTGAGTTCCCCGAAGGCCGCGCTCCGATCGACTTCATTACCGTATCGCCAGCGATGCGCAAGCTTTACATCGAAGATTCGTGCCAGGTAATGCGCGCCCCCGACGAAGTTGACGGCTCGGATCACGACCCCGTGTGGGCAAAGTTCAAGCTGCAATAGCGCAGCGGCTGCGCTAAGGTCCGGAACTTTGTCATCGTGTTCAACTTCAGCAACTTGTTCATGCCTTTGGTTTGATCAAGTTGCTGGTAATATCGGTGTGCTTCGTCCTATAGTCTATAGTCTTCTCCTTCCAGGTTTGCCAGCTTGGCGAGGTTTGCTTGGTTTGCAGGCTCTCGATTGTTGCAAAGCAGGAGGAACGACTGTGGTCGATGGACTGTAGACTGTGGAATCTCTTCTCCAGTCCTTGGTTCTACTGTCCACAGTTCTATTGTCCCATGGTACTTTTTTATCACATCGCGCGGCCATTTTCGACAAGATTCCGTGGTTACAATTAGTTGCTCATGAGATTCTTGGTTTGCTTTTTGTTTGCCATCACCACAGGCTTGACGGCCATAATGGCCGCCGAGCCTGTGCCATCACGGTACGTGGCTGCCTTCCCCTCATCACTTTCCCAAAAAGGGTTGCAGGTCGAAGATGTTGACGATGCCCTGCGATTGGGAGTAAAACACGCCGCGATTAACGTCGATTTGTGCCAACTGGTCGACATATCTTCAGACGACTTGGAAGACAACGGCCAGCCTCATTGGATGTCTGGCGGACAGCGGTTCAATTTCAATTCCCTTTACCTGCATGAATTGGATCGCAAGATCAAGAAACTTTCGGATCGCGGCGTCGTGGTCTACCTCATCCTGCTGACGTATGCCAATGCCGATGAGCATATTAATAAGATAATGCTCCATCCTCGCTATGACCCAGGGGCACCTAACCGGCTGGGTATGTTCAACGCGACAACGCCCGAGGGAAAAGCCTGGCTCACGGTGATGATGGAATTTCTTGCGGAGCGTTGGTCGCGGCCGGATGAAAAGTTTGGCCGAGTCTCCGGTCACGTCGTCGGCAACGAGGTCAACTCGCACTGGTGGTGGTCGAACATGGGTCGCGCGTCGTTAGAGGACGTGGTGACTGCCTATCACGCCGCTGTGCGACTGGTTCACGATGCCGTCCGGCGGCAGTCGTCGTGGGCCCGGGTTTACGTTTCCCTCGATCATTTCTGGACGATGCGCAATCCGCCGAGTGATGAACTGCAGGCCGTTGGTGGTAAAGCGTTTCTCGACGAATTTGCGCGACAGGCTCGGGAAGCAGGGGATTTCGATTGGCACGTGGCGTATCATCCGTATCCCGAAGATTTGTTTAACCCCCAGTTTTGGAACGACACAACAGCCTTACCCGATGAAAACTCTCCCCGGATCACATTCAAAAATCTCGATGTGCTAACACGATATCTGAAAAGTGACGAGTTGTTGTATGATGGCGCGCCCCGGCGGGTCATACTCAGCGAGCAAGGTTTTCACACGCCCGATGGGCCGGATGGAGAATTGGTCCAAGCGGCCGCCTACTGCGCGGCCTATAAACAAGTTGAAAGAACCGAGGGTATCGATGCCTTTATTTTGCACCGACACGTGGACCATCCGCACGAGGGTGGCCTGCGATTGGGATTGCGCCGGATGACTCCCGGCAATGGTGAGCCGCACGCAAAAAAGTTGATCTATGAGTGCTTCCGAGCGGCGGATACCGCGGAGTGGGAAGCGGCATTTCGTTTTGCGCTGCCCATTGTGGGAAAAAAGAGCTGGGAATAAGGACGTTTCCGTGCGGTCAAAGTGCCAGCGGCCGAACCCCACGGATTGCCGAACTGTCCGTCTCAGGGCGTTTGGCCAATAATAGTTGAACGGAATCAGTACATCGAGGCAGGCGAAGCAATGGCATCAGGAGAAAGCGACGACGAGGCAAGTCGCCAGCGAACACGAGAACGGATTGTTGTTTTAATTCTGGCCGCGGTCCAATTCACGACGATCGTCGACTTTATGATCGTCATGCCGCTGGGGCCGCAGCTCATGCGGACTCTGCAAATCTCTCCCGCGCAATTCGGCACGGTGGTGTCTTCCTACACGTTCGCCGCTGGAGCGGCAGGCTTGATCGCTTCATCGATTGTTGATCGCTTTGCCCGACGTTCGACGTTCATGGTGTTGAACGCTGGTTTTCTGCTGGGAACGTTATTCTGCGCGCTCGCACCTAATTACACGGCGCTCGTGCTCGCGCGGATCGCTACCGGGGCCTTTGGCGGTATTCTGGGCGGGATGGCGATGGCAATTATCGGTGATGTCTTTCCCGAGGAACGACGTGGCAGGGCGACCGGCTCGATGATGACGGGCTTCGCACTCGCTTCGGTGGCGGGAGTGCCGTTTGGTTTATATCTCGGCACGAATTACGGGTGGCACGTACCATTCGTGGTGCTGGCGATTGGCGGCTTGCCGGCATTGATATTGTCGCTGTTGGCTCTACCACCACTCAATGCCCACGTGGGGAAGGCTCACGAACATCCGCTTGCTTCCTTGATGGAAACATTCTCGCAGCCGAATCATCTGAAGGCGTTCGCGTTGATCGTCACGTTGATGGTGGGCAACTTCACGGTCTTTCCGTATTTGAGCGCTTACTTGGTGGCCAACGTCGGGATGAGCGAGCAGCAACTGCCGCTGGTTTACATTGCCGGTGGTGCGCTGACCTTTGTCGCGGCACCCATTGTGGGCAAGCTCGCCGATCATTTTGGGAAGCTGAAGATTTATCGCTTCGTGGCTCCCACGTCGGCGGTAATGATTCTGTTGATCACGCATTTGCCGCCGGTGCCGACAGCCATTGCGGTGCTCGTGTTTGGTGGCATGATGATGTGTAACGTGGGTCGCATGATCCCCGCGATGGCGATGGTCACCAGCAGCGTCGAGCCTCGCCGTCGCGGCGCGTTCTTGAGCGCGAATTCCTCGGTGCAGCACATGGCCTGTGGTTTGGGTGCTTCAATCGGCGGGATGATTATTGCCGAATCACCCAGCGGCAAGATCGAGCATTTCAGCACCGTAGGTTGGATCGCCGTGGCATCGACGCTCGCCAGTTTGTGGCTGGCGGGGCATTTGCGAGTGGCTGATGAACCGGTCTCGGCCGAGGAAATTAGCCTCGCGGCGGCAGCAGAGGGCGAAGCCGTGGCAGGCGAGCCGATGCTGGTGAGTGAAATTACGAAGTGATCACCCGCTAAGCCGCGAGCGGCTAGAGGGTGTCGATGTCGTGGATCACGCTTGGGTCATCGACCTCAATGCGCATGCACAAGTCGGCGTGATCGAGCCAAAATTGGCGCAAGCCTCCGGCATCGTCGGCGGTGAGAATCTGTTCGGCTATCGTGGCTGGAATCAGCACGGGGTGCCCGCCGTTGCCATTGAAGGTGGGCATGATTGCTTTTCCTAGGTGTTCGCTGGCGATTGCTGCGATTTGCATCAGGGTTTGTTGACTAATTGTTGGATGGTCGCCGAGTTGGAGGAGAATGGAAACATTACCCCCGGACCGTGTGACGGTCCGGCTAAACTCGAGTGCAGCGTGCAGGCCGGTTTTGATCGAGTTGATCATTGGTGCGTCGGGATCGGACTCGACAACTTGGAATTTTCGATTTTTCAGTGCGGCCACGACTTCGTCGGCGCGGTGGCCAACGACGACGAACATCGCTTCGCAAGTTGAAACAATTGTGTCGAACGCCGCCGCGACGAGAGGCTTCTCACCGTCGGCGGTTGGTACGAGGTGAAACTGCTTGTTGCCGCCCATGCGACGGCCACGACCGGCGGCGAGGAGTAGGCCAATGTAGTTCATGTTTTCAACGAATTGCTGTCATTCCGATAGGAGTTCTGCGACTAGAGGAATCTGGCTTGCAGTACCTTCACGCATTGACGACGTGCGATGATCGAAGCAAGATTCTTCGGTCGCCTAGGCTCCCTCAGAATGACAATCATTTCCGAGCCGCTTGCGGTTTGGTGATCGCCAGCGCCGCAGGAGAATCGCTCATCGGCAGCTTCAATCGTACTTGGCCATCGTATTTGTAGAGTGCGCCTGCAATCGCGGGGGCCGTCGGCACCAAGCCGATTTCGCCGACCCCACGCGCGCCGAAAGGGCATTCGGGATCGGGTTCCTCGACGAAAATGAGTTCCATCTCCGGCATTTGGTGGCTGCGAAGGACGCCGCAATCGTTCATTTTTTTCGCTTGAATGACGGCCCCCTCGCTCTGAAAATCTTCGGTCAGTGCGTAACCAATCCCCATGTGGAGCGAGCCATACATCTGACCCTTGAGATGCGTTGGATTGAGCACGCGACCGACGTCGTGAGCGGCAATCATCTTCACGAGCTTGCCAGCATCGTCGAGGATCGCCACTTGCGTTGCGAAACCATAAGTGATGTGAGTCTTGGGCCCGCCGGGCTTGTCCATGTCGTAGCCGAGCTTACTGGTGTAGCTGCAAATCCACTCGCCGTGGAACACTTGCCCCGCGAGATCGGCAAGAGTTTTGCCACTGTCGAGCGCGGCCTTGAGGGCTTTTCCCGCTTCAGCAATGGAATTTCCAGCAAGCACGGTCGCACGGCTGGCGGTCGTCTGGCCGCAGTTGAGCATGAGACTCGTATCGGTGGAGCATTTAAAAACTTCCGGAGGCAGGCCGGTCGCTTCCACCGCAAATTGGATGCAGATCGTGAACAGACCTTGGCCCATTTCGGTGAAGCCGGTGCGAATGTGTACGCTGCCATCGTCTTCAATCGTGAATGCCGCGCGGCCGATGTCGGGCATGCCGTTGCCGATGCCGACATTCTTGATGCCGCAGGCGATACCGGCGTATTTGGCCGCTTTGAATTGATCTTTAACGGCTTCGAGCGTTTTTCGCAGACCGAATGGCTTATCGAGAACCTGTCCCGTGGCAAAGGCTTCACCCCGTTCAAGGATATTCCGGTCGCGGATGTCGTAGGCATCGATACCGACTTTTTCGGCCAAGCGGTCGAGCAAACCTTCAATGGCGAATGCCGCCTGATTCGCGCCGAACCCACGCATCGCTCCGCAGGGAGGATTGTTTGTGTAAACGGCGAGCGATTCCATGTCGATGTTAGGCACGCGGTAAGGACCCGTGCAGTGGCCACCGGCACGCTCCAACACTTTGGCACCCACCGAGGCATAAGCGCCCTTGTCGCCGATGATGCGTGCCTTCACCGCCATGATGTGCCCTTCGGCATTACAACCGATTTTATAGTTGAGCACAATCGGATGGCGTTTGGGATGGATGCGGAAGCTTTCTGGCCGGGTGAGCGTCATTTTCACCGGCCGCTGAACGAGCCAAGCCATGAGTGCTGTCTGGGCTTGGATCGACATATCTTCCTTGCCGCCGAAGGCACCGCCGTTGCTCACGAGCAAGACTTCGACGTGTTCTTTATCGATGCCAAGCACCGAAGCGATCTGGCGTTGATCGTCGAAGACCCCTTGGCCCTGTGTGAAAACAAACAGGCCGGGTTCTACGGGACGCTGAAGCGACCACTCGGTGTCCTTGTTGATCGGTACGACCAGGCATGCTTCGGGTTCGAGGAACAGGTGCTCGATCCGCTGTGTGACGTAGGTGTCTTCCAGCACGTAAGCCGAGTTGCGGAAGCCTTCGTCGACGTCCCCTTTTTTGAGCGACGATTTGCTCAGTAGGTTGGTATCGAGATGGGGATGCACGATGCCCAAGCTGGGGTCGAGTGCTTTTTCGGGATCGGTGATCGGCTCGTAGACTTCGTATTCGATGTCGATCAACTGGGCTGCGCGGCGGGCCAAGTGCTGTGTGTCGGCCACGACTGAAGCCACCACGTCGCCCGTGCAGCGGGTCACGTCACCAATGCCCACGTAAACGGGCCAATCTTTGGCAATAAGTCCCACGAGCGGATCGCCCGGGATGTCGGCGGCGGTCACCACGCGATGCACACCATCGAGTGCCAGCGCGCGAGTGGGATCGATGGAAAGAATCTTCGCGCGGGGGTGATCGGTCAGCCGCACCGCACCGTACAGCATGTCGGACACGACCATGTCGTCGACGAACTTACGATCGCCAAGCACGGCGTCGTGGCCTGTGTAACGCTGCAAATCGGTGCCCACTTTGCCGGAACGGTCGGCTTCGGACAGCGGCGGCAATTCTTCGCCGCGGCGGAGTTTGGCGTATTGATCGATGCTGTCGACAATTTGCGCGTAACCCGTGCAGCGGCACAAATGGGGTTTGAGCGAATTAGTGATTTCTTCGCGGCTGGGATTCGGATTTTTATCGCACAGACCAACGCCACGCATCGCCATGCCAGGAATGCAAAAGCCACATTGCACCCCGCCACAGCGGACGAATGAATCGGCGATCTGCTGGCGATGCTCTTCGTCGAGCCCTTCGAGGGTGGTGATTTCCTTGCCAACCGCTTTGGCTGGCTTGATCGCACAGGACAATGTCGCCTTGCCATCGAGCAAAATTGTGCAGCAACCGCACTGAGCCTGGGGCGCACAGCCGTTCTTGGGTGAGGTGATCCCCAAGTGATCCCGCAGCACATCGAGCAGGGTGAGCTCTTCGTGGTCGGGGATTTCGACTTCAACGTCGGAACCGTTGACTCGGCACGAAAGTTTGAGAGAGTTAGCGTCAGAAACTGTTGCCACAGGGTTGGCCTCCAGAGAACTGGTGTAGGTGAACCAGACCGGCGATGGTAAAACCTCCGCCTTGGGGGTTTGATAGCAAACCCGGTCAGTGACTGTTGCCTGGTCGTAGTGGCCAACTCATGCCTCGCAGTGGGCGAGACTATCCTTCCACCAGTACTAGTGTGCCATACGGACAGGCTTGGTTCAAGCACAATACGGGACCTTCGCATAGACACAATAAGGGTTTTTGGTAGATTGCTCCGATTATGAAAAACAGCACATATCTCAAAGCAGCACAAAAGTACGAAAAACAGATGGTCAAGTTCCTGCGGGACTTGATCGCGATCCCCAGCGAATCGGCCGAAGAAGGGCCGGTAATCGCCCGTATCCGCGAGGAGATGGAAGCCACGAAGGCGTTCGACAAGATTTGGGTCGACAAGCTCGGCAACCTGTTGGGACAGGTCGGCACGCCCGGCAAGGGTAAGAAACTGATCGCCATCGATGCCCACGTCGATACGGTCGGCATCGGCAACCGCGACGAATGGAAGCACGACCCTTACAAAGGCAAAGTCGCCGACGGCAAAGTCTGGGGCCGTGGCGCGGGAGACCAAGAGGGTGCCGTGCCGGCGATGGTTTACGCCGCCAAAATTCTTCGCGATCTTAAGGTCGACATGTCGGAGTTCTATTTGCTCCTGACGTTCACCGTGATGGAAGAAGATTGCGACGGCCTCTGTTGGCAGTACATCGTCAAAGAAGACAAGATTAAGCCCGACGTGGTGGTCGTCACCGATTCCACGAACTGCACGATCTTGCGCGGTCAGCGCGGGCGGATGGAAATCGGCGTCACGTGTGACGGCAAGTCGTGCCACGGTTCGATGCCGGAAAAAGGTGACAACGCGGTTTACAAGATTGCTAAAGTCGTTCGCGAGATCGAAGCACTCAACGAGCGACTCCCCAAAGATGATTTCCTTGGCAAGGGAACTATCACGGTCAGCTACATCGACTGCAAGACTCCCAGCCTCTGTGCAGTGCCAGGACAGGCTTATATACACCTCGACCGCCGACTAACGGTGGGCGACACCAAGCAATTGGCCGTCGCGCAAGTAAAAGACGCCGTGAAGCGTGCCGGGGTAAAAGCCAAGGTGGAAGTGTTGCGATATTCGCGGCCCAGCTATACCGGTTTGGAATACGAGACCGAGAAGTACTTTCCGACATGGTGCTTCCCCGAAGAGTCGCTTCAAATCCAAGCAGCGATCAAAGCGCATCAAGATGTGTTGGGCCGCGCACCGGTTGTGCACCGCTGGACATTCAGCACAAACGCCGTGTCGATTGCGGGGATGTACGACATCCCCTGTGTTGGCTTTGGTCCGGCACCGGAAAGCGTGGCTCACACGGTCAACGATTCTGTGCCGATCCAACACCTGATCGACTGTGCGGCATTCTATGCGGGCTTCGGCCAGGCTTATTGCGACCTGGCTGTCGGTCGTCCGAACGAAACTTCGATGACGTTTAAGCGTAAACCAGCTTAGTAAAAATATATTTGCCACAGAGGTCACAGAGGCCGCAGAGAATATGTTTCAATCATTTCTCTGTGTCCTTTGTGTTCTCTGTGGCTAATCCTACAAAGTGAACTGACAGTAAAGGATTGGAAATGGCGAATCTTAAAGGCCGCGACTATATCGAAACTCAGGACCTAACTCGCGAAGAGTTGGATCTGCTGCTGGATACCACCACGGAACTCAAAGCGAAGTTCCACCGAGGCGAACCAACCCAACTCTTGCCGCATCAAACGGCTTTCTTGCTGTTCTTTGATAAGTCCACACGCACTCGCAATGCCTTTGAAGCGGGGATGACCCAGCTTGGTGGGCACGCCCACTTCCTTGATGCCGATGTCACGCAAATCAGCCACGGCGAAACTCCGGCCGACACCGGCAAAATTCTGGCTTCAATGGGTCATGGCATTTGCATCCGCCACGACTTGGTGCTCGATCAGGGCAACAAGTACATGCGCGAAATGGCTGAAGCCTCGAACGTACCGATCATCAACATGCAATGCGACGTTGATCATCCGACGCAAACACTGGCCGACTTGCAAACGATGCGTGAATTGTTTGGCAACGATCTGAGCGGGAAGAAGATCGCCGTCAGCTGGGCGTTTGCTCCCTCCTATGCTAAGCCTTTGAGCGTGCCGCAGGGCTTGATCACCTTGATGACTCGCTTCGGTATGCACGTGACGCTTGCGCATCCGCCGGGATACAATCTGGTCGGTCGGACGCTGGAAGCCGCTAAGAAGAACGCAGCCGAATCGGGCGGCAAATTCGAGATCGTCGACGACATGGATGCCGCGTTTGAAGGGGCTGACATTGTTTATCCCAAGAGTTGGGGCGTTTATGATCTGATGCTTGAGCGGCAGAACGCCACGACGAAGGATGAAATCGCCGACAACCAAAAGGCATGCCTCGCGATGAACGCGAAGTACAAGAATTGGATCTGCGACGAAAACCGTATGAAACTCGCCAAAAAGACGGCCGTTTACATGCACTGCCTGCCGGCCGATCGCGGCTCGGAAGTCACGGATGCCGTGATCGATGGCCCACAATCGGTGGTGTTCCCCGAGGCGGAGAATCGTTTACACACGGCTAAGGCGATCATGTCGTGCACGATGCGCGAGCGGCCGTTCTAGTGCGGAAAGGTAAAACTCATGTCATTCCGAAGGAGCCTAAGCGACTGAGGAATCTGGTTTCTACCTGAGTAAGTATAGGATCCGTGTGACGACTGAAGCCAGATCCCACGGGTCGCAGAACTCACCTCGGGATGACAAGGTTGCAAAGGACTTGCATGAGTATCGCGCCGCAGAAGTTGGTGATTGCGCTGGGTGGAAATGCCATCAGCGTGCCTGGTGAGCAAGGGACCATCGAAGAGCAGTTCGAGCACACCCGGCAGACGGCTGTTTTCCTCGCCGATGCGATTCTTACTGGCTACCAACCGATCATCACGCACGGCAACGGCCCCCAAGTCGGCAATATCCTGCGGCGGGTGGAACTCGCTAAGCATGAGCTTTACACGATACCGCTCGAGGTTTGCGTGGCCGACACACAGGCCGGCATGGGCTATATGATTGGCCAGTGCTTGATGAACGAACTTGCCGGGCGCGGTCAACAAAGTCACGTGACCACAATTGTCACCAACGTGCGAGTGGATAAGGACGACCCAGCATTCCTAAAACCGAGCAAGCCCATCGGGCCGAAGCTCGAAAAAAGTGTCGCAGAAAAACAGCGCGACGCCGAAGGCTGGAAGATCAAAGAGATGCCAGACGGCAGTTATCGGCGAATCGTTTCTTCGCCGCGTCCCATGGAAATCATGGAGCTTTCGACCATCAGAAATCTGGCCGATGATGGCGAGCTGGTCATTTGCTGCGGGGGCGGGGGCATTCCCGTTTGCCGTGATGACCAAGGCAAATTCAGCGGCAGCGCGGCGGTCATCGACAAAGATTTGACGACTGCATTGTTGGCTCGTGAGCTCGGCGTCTCGACAATGATCATCCTCACGGGCGTTGAGCAAGTGTGCCTCAACTTCGGCAAGCCGGAAGAAAAGCAACTTTCAGAGATTTCCCTTGCAGAAGCTCAAGAATATCTCGCCGCCGGGCACTTTGGCTCGGGGTCAATGGGGCCCAAGGTGGAAGCCGCGGTCGATTTCGTGACTAACTCTCAAGCGCCCAACGCCGTGGCTTATATCGGGCATCTGGAAAAGCTCGGTGAAGTCTTAGCTGGTACAAGTGGAACGAAGTTTGTGAAGTAGCACTACGACTAGCTGGAGGACCACGTCCTCCGGGCTGGGTTAACCACTCTGACCCGGACCGCGTGGCGGTCCGGCTAGGGTGGTAGGCAGACTGGAAACGCAACTACATCCGCCCCCAGAGTTCGCGGGTCGTGGCCACCGCGGCGGCACGCAGCGATGTTTCATCGCACGACACGACTTGGCCATTGCGCAGACACCACCGGCCGTCGATCATCACGCTGTCGACGAATTCCGGCCCAAGCGTAAACAAGAAATGCCCGGCAAGGTTATCGCTCGTAAGCGGCGTCGCCGGTCGGTAGCTGGTAAGCACTAAATCCGCCGCGGCACCCACTTCCAATTTGCCCAGCGTCACGCCCAGACTTTTTGAAGCGAGCCGAGCTGATTCAGCGAGCAGGACCAGTGAACCACCAAAGGGCAGGGGAGCGTGAGCATCGTGACTTTTGAATTCCGCAAGCCGAGCTTCACGCCACATGTCGGCACCTATGCCGTCGGTGCCGAGCGTCACTGGCAAAGTGGCATTCGCTACTTTGGTGTAGCCGACGCCATTGTTCATATTGGAACTTGGGTTGTGCGCTAAGTGCAGCAACTCTTTGTACTCGGCGAGCCGCGCGTGATCTTCGGGCGATAGATGCGTGCCGTGACCAAGAATTGTGCCTGGAACCTCGAGCAATCCGACCCGCTCGAAACGGTCGATCAAACCACAGCCGAATTGCTCGCGCGTTATTTTCTCGTCGACGGGATCCTCGGCCACGTGGATATGCACGCCGACCTCCAATTCGCTGGCCATCTCGACGCAATTCGCTAGCGACAGCTCGTTGAGCGTAAAGCTGGCATGGGCTCCCACCAATGCGGCGAAATGTCCGTTGTTGCGTGACTGACACTGGCGAATGTAGCGTTCGCTTTCGACGAGTCCTTCGCTCCCTTCGGTGGGCCGATTGCGGTCGGTCACTTCGTAGCAAAGCACGCCCCGGCATCCAACGTCGGCGATGCCTTGCTCCAACGCGGTAAGGCTTCCTTCGATGCAATTGGGAGAAGCATGATGATCGATCAGCGTCGTCGTACCACATCGCAACGCCGTGAGCGCACCAACTTGGCCGCTCGCTTTGACACTTTCCAAATTGTGAGCGCGGTCGAGCCGCCACCAGATGAGTTCCAATATTTCGTGAAAATTCTGAGGCTGACGGGGTGGGGCAGGCATCCCCGCGGCAAGCGCCGAATACAAATGGGTGTGACCACAAACGAGGCCCGGCAGGAGGACGGCACCAGTGCAATCGACGATGTCGTCGCCAGGTTGCAGCGTAAGATTGGTGCCCACCGAAACAATGCGGCCATCGGCCTCACGCAGATCGCCCCGCTCGACCCGCGGGGGGTCTAACTGGACTAGTAGGCAATCACGAAATAAGGTCGGCATCGTCTTGACCAAGATTGAGTCTGAATTCCACGCGGATGGTGTGCCTATCCGTGAGTCTAAGACACTGCTGGGCAAGCCAGCAGTGGCACCCGGATTAGATCACAGTAACTCTAATACGCCTGTTTGCTTGTTGAACGCTTCAATCTGTCTGTCCCACTCGCCTGCGTGAGCAAAAGTCTGATCCCAGAAATCGGGGTTCCACAACTCACGAAGTTCGTCGGCTGTGCGGCCTTGCTGCTCGACCCAGGTGAAATACTTGAAGTTGTGCAGTGCCTTGCGGTCGGCGTAGGTGAGTTCACGCAGATAGTCGAGCGAAATACCGTCGAGGTAACGAGCCCGATCGTTGGACGCGAGTTCTGCGGAATAAGCACCGCGTTCCGAGGACAATTCTTCCAACCGGCTGGAATACAGTTCTGCAGCGTCGGTGAGACAGAGGAAGATGACGTCGCGGTTGGTCATGTCGTAGTACTTAGCTGCTTTGATCGCGGCGACCAGATTGCAGATGCCCGAGATGCCCACATTAGGAAGCTGCGCGAGAAATTCAGGGGGCAAGTCATCGCTCAGCACTTCGTGACCGTCGCGTTCGTTGAACAATCGGAAGAGCGACATGCATTGCTCGTCATCGATTGCAGCCACCATGTCGGTGTTGCGGACATTATGAATCCAAGGAACGTGCTTGTCGCCGATGCCTTCGATGCGATGTCCCCCGAAGCCAAATTGATAGAGCGTCGGGCATTGCTGGGCTTCGGTGGCAACCACGCGAATATCGGGATGCGTCTTACGCAGGCGATCACCGGCAGCAATAGTACCCGCGCTGCCCGTGGCTGAAACATAACCGGCGAGTCGATGGCCTGGCGCGACTTGCTGGAAGACGTCGAGAATTGCGGAGGCCGTGACATGATAGTGCCAACAGGCGTTGCCGAATTCTTCAAATTGATTGAAGATCACGCACTCGGGACGTGTTTTACGAATCTCCCAGCATTTGTCGTAAATCTCTTTGACGTTGGATTCGCAACCGGGGGTGGCAATTACTTCAGCGCCAATTTCTTTAAGCCATTCAAATCGTTCGCGGCTCATCTCTTCGGGTAGAATCGCCACGGCCGTGCAGCCCAGGAGTGCCGAGTCAAAGGCTCCGCCGCGGCAATAATTCCCCGTGCTGGGCCACACCGCTTTCTGCGACGTGGGATCAAATTGCCCGCTGACGAGTTTAGGGATCAAGCAACCATAGGCAGCGCCGACTTTATGCGCGCCCGTAGGAAAATATTTGCCCATCAGGCCGATGATGCGAGTTTCGACGCCGGTGAGTTCCGAGGGAAATTCGATCCAATTACCTTCGTTGAATAATCCACCTCGTTCGACCGGTTCGTTCTTCCAAGTGATACGAAACAAATTCACAGGATCGATATCCCACAAGCCAACTTGGCGGAGCCGATTTTTGATCTTGTCAGGAATCGAATCGGGGTTGCGCATCTGCGCGAACGTTGGGAGCAAAATTTTCCGCTCGCGAAAGCGCTCTATCGTGCGGGATAAGACTTGTTCGTTGATTTGCATTCACCTACTCCGAAGATAAACTCACCACAACGACAAGGACTAAGAGTTAACCACGAATCTAATGAATAGCACGAATAATTTTCTATTCGTATTATTCGTGGTTTCCTCTGCGTTACTCTGTGGCAAACTAATAAATTACTATTTTTCTATAACTTCCGCGATGGCTGCGAGGTTGGGTTGCACGCGAATTGGTTGCCCTCCCGCGCGGATTGAGCTGCGAATATCTTTGAGTCCGCTGCCGGTGACCATCGCCAGGACGGATTCGCCAGGCTTGATTGTTTTATCATTGAGCGCAGCCATCACGCCAGCTAGTGCTGCTGCGGCGGCGGGCTCGGCAAACACACCATGCTTGCCGCCCAAGCGAATCGCCTCGAGAATTTGCTCGTCGCTGACACATTTCACAACGCCATTACCATCCCGTAACGCGTTGACAGCTTTTTTCCAATTGCGGGGAACTTGCACGTCGATGCTGTCGGCCATCGTGGTGCCTTCTCCGGGAGCGGGGAGTTTGTCGTGGTCCATGGCGTAAGGAATGGGTGCCACACCGGCGGCTTGAACGCCCAGCAGGCGAGGCAAGCGGTCGATCACGCCCAAGGCATGCATTTCGGCGAAGCCTTTCCAAATACCAGCAATCGTGCAACCATCACCGATGCTCACGGCGACCCAATGGGGAACTTCGCCTAGCAGCGAAACCTGCTCGGCCGCTTCGAGGCCACCCGTTTTTTTACCTTCGACCAACACCGGATTGATCGCACAGTTGCGATTGTACCAACCAAATTTATCGCACGCCGCCGAGCAGAGTTGATAGGCTTCGTCGTAGGTTCCTTCCACAGCAAAGACGCGAGCCCCAAAAACCAAGAGCTGGGCGAGCTTGGGCTCGGGGGCCGTCGCGGGGACAAAGATATTGACTTGCATTCCGGCCAGGGCTGCGTGGCAAGCGAGACTCGTCGCGGCGTTGCCTGTCGAGGCACAGGCGATCGTGTTGGCGCCAACTTCCAAGGCATGGGCGACCCCCACGGAACTCGCACGATCTTTGAACGAAGCAGACGGATTGCGGCCTTCGTCCTTAAATAGCATTCGCTTGAGACCGAATTGTTTTGCCAAACGCTCAGCCGCGATCAGCGGAGTCCAGCCAACTTGCCACTCGTGTTTGATTGAAGTGGGCTTGAGCGGCAGCAGCTCGGCGTAACGCCAATGGTTGTGTGCTCGCGAAGCGAGTGGCTTGGCATACCAAGCTTTGCGAACCGCGTCGAGATCGAAGCGAAAATCAAGAATACCTTCAGCGGGCCCACACTTGCCGCACGTCATCCAAACTTGCGGCGCATCCGACGATGCCGTGCTGTAGGTCGTGCCACAGTTGACACAAACGAGTTCTTTGATCATCCCAATGTCCTTCTCTACTTATGCAAGTTTGCACTCTAACCCACTCGCCGTGGTGAAGCTAGTGGAACAACGTCAGCCAAGCTAGAATCATAAGGAGAGGCAGAACAATTGGTTGCGGAAATCACCTAGTACCCAGCGAGCGACGTGATATGGTCGATCTGTTTTGCACTCCCTTTGTCGAACTTGTGGATCGCATGCGTCTGGAGTTCGCGCAGCAGCAGGCCATGTTCGATCTGCCACGCCGCAAGTGGTATGTGCCGGCACCGGAAGATCCGCTCGATTTGTCGGTGAAGTTTCACGGGCAAACCGCGGGGAATCCCGTCGGCCCCGCTTCTGGCCCACAAACCCAAATGGCACAAAATCTCGTGCTGTCCTGGCTCGCGGGTTCGAGGATCCTTGAGCTTAAAACGGTGCAAGTGAACGATGCACTGCAAATCTCGCGGCCCTGCATCGATGCCGCCAATGTTGGTTACAACATCGAGTGGTCGCAAGAACTCAAGGTGCATGAATCACTCGACCAATACGTGCAAGGGGCCATGTTGATTCACATGCTTCGGCATGCGCCGCAGGAGTTTGGCAGTCCGTTCGGTGAAACCGATATGGCGGGAACTAGTGGTGAAACGGTGTTTGATTTGTCCGTGGGCTATGACCTCGCGGGGATCCAAACCGAAAAAGTCGTGGGCTTTATTCGCGGCATGATGGACGCGACAGAAAGCGTCGAACGACTTCGCGATCAACTGCCGCATCGTTTGCGAGCCTTCCGCGAGCTTGATTATCCCACGAAGCTCAGCCGCAGCATTACGCTGTCAACCTTCCACGGTTGCCCGGCGGATGAGATTGAGCGCATCTGCGAATTCTTGCTCACGGAAATCGGCGTCGACGTGATCGTGAAAATGAATCCGCCGATGCTGGGCAAGGAGCGGCTTGAACATTTGCTCTACGACGTGATGGGCTACACGGAACTTACCGTGAATCCTCACGCCTACACCAGCGGGCTGTTGTTCGATCAGTCGATCGCGATGTGCGAGCGATTGAGCCAACTGGCTGCTTCGCGGGGACTGGGGTTGGGGGCGAAGTTCTCCAATACGCTCGAAGTCACGAACCATCGCGACGTGTTTTCGCCCAGCGAAAAGGTGATGTATCTCTCGGGATTGCCTTTGCATGTGATCACGCTGACGCTGGCCAATGAGTTCCGCCAGCACATTGGCGCGGCGATGCCGATTTCCTTCTCGGCGGGGATCGACCGCAAGAACGTCGCTTCGACCGTCGCCTGTGGCTGTGTGCCGGTGACGACCTGCACGGACCTCTTGAAAACGGGTGGGTACGGGCGGCTGCCGCCGTATTTTGATGAACTCGGCAAAGCGATGAATGCCGTCGGCGCGAAGACGATTGATGATTACTTGCTCGATTGCCGAGGACAGCGCGTGGCGGCGGCTGGCGATCCTGTTCGTGCCGGCTTTCTCAACAATGCGATCATCGTCGAGGAAATCCAAAGCGACACTCGCTACTACGCCGCGCAGAATCGGGCCGTGCCGAAGAAAATTAATTCGCATCTCACGACGTTCGATTGCATCACCTGTGACAAATGCATTCCCGTTTGCCCCAACGATGCCAACTTTGCGTATCCCGTCGCAGCGGTGGATATCCTGTACCACGACGTGGAAGTACAGCCCGATGGCAGAGTTGTTGAAATCGGCGAACCCAAGCCGTTTCGCGTGGAGAAGACCGAGCAGATTGCCAACTTCGCCGACTACTGCAATCACTGCGGCAACTGCGACACGTTTTGCCCGGAGTACGACGGGCCGTATTTAATGAAGCCCAGCTTCTTCGGCAGCCGCGAGGCGTTTGAGGCGGGCGTACCTCATGACGGGTTCTTTTTGTCGGGCATGTCGGGATCGCTGAAGCTGGAGGCACGGATTGCCGGGATGCCGTTGAGTATTGCCGAAACCGCTGATGGGTATCTTTTTTCAGACGGCACGGTCACGCTAACAATAAACTCCAACGGCAGTGTGGAATCAACGCACCCGAAATCGCCGCATGTGGTCGACATGGGACGCTATCACGCCTTGGCAACGCTGCTGCGTGGCATCAGCGCGGCGGGGCGCATTCACGCGGTGAATACGCGGTTGTTGGCCGAAGCTTAATTGGCGGCCAGTGTGTTGCGGGCGTTGGCGGCGGCCATGTCGACGCGGCGGATGTTGGCCCAATCGTCTTTGTAGGTGATGGGCACAAACTTGCTCGTGCCATCGGCACCAAATTCCTTGGCGACCTTCGTACCGTCCCACTTGAATTCCAGCAGGGCGGTCTTGATCGCTTCTTGGATTTCCGGGGTCAAGTTATAGGCAAACCCGAACGCCGCGGGAGGAAATTGCTCCGATTCGTAGATCGTGCGGATGTCTTCTTTTTTGACGTCGCCCTTGGCGATCATGCGGGCGAGCACGTCGCTGGCGATGGGAGCAGCGTCGACATCTTCCTTGAGGACCGCATCGATCGAGCCCGCGTGGCCGTAGGTGTAACGCCATTCGTAGTCGCGTTCGGGTTCGAGCTTGAACTCTTCGCTCATGAGCAGCATCGCCGCCGCTTTGCAGCCGGAATTCGAACGTGGACGGGTGAAAGCGATCTTCTTGCCGCGCAAATCACTGAGCTTCTTAATCGGGCTGTCGGCTTTGACGACGAACTCCATCTTGTAACCGCTCGAGCCATCTTCCTTGCCGAACATGCATACGGGAATAAACCCGGCCGTGTTCACAGCCACCGGGACTTCACCGGTGCTGAGGGCGGTGATGTGCAGCCGACCATTGCGGAGCGCTTCGTTTTGCTCGCGGGCATCGGTGAGACGGAGATATGTCACAGGGATGCCGGTCTTCTCTTTGATGGCATCCATGACTTCCTGCCATTGCGCGGGCTCGTTGGTGGAGTCTTCGGACGTGATGAACGAAAAGACCAGTTCGGTTGGCTTGGCTTGCAAGGCCGCATTCTCGGGGGCATCAGCAAGGAGGTCGTTGTTCGAGTCTTTGTAGACGGGGTCCAACACGACGGTAGGACTCAGACTTGCAAAGAAATTGCTCATCGTGCGGTTGACGTATTGCTCTTGGGCTTGCTTTTCCCAAGTCGAGGCAACGTATGTGATCCAGCCGGCAGCCACTGCCACAATAGCCAAAAGCGCAATCACTGGCAGGCTTAATAGGCCTAGTTTTTTCCCCACGATAATCCCTCTTGCTATTTGCTTACTATCTACCAATTGATTCACCACTTGTTTTCAAAGGGAGAATTGGATCAGTCGTTTTGCAGATCGAAATCTACCCAGACCAACCGGTGATCGGAACTGGGAAAAGGGAACTCCCCTACGAGCTTGAACGTCGTGTCTGTATTTTGCGGCCAAAAGACACCGGAAGCAACTACTTTTAAATCTTTTGAAGGCAAAACGTAGTCAAGCCTCAGGTTTCCTGGTCCCTCCTTGTCCGCAGCATCCAAGGTATCGTGCCGCGGATCACCAACATGGGAAGCATTAACGCCACCCTGCAGCTTTGCCTGTTCTACGGCACCCTGACTCTCCGGTGGCGGGCCGGAAGCCAGCGCGGGGGAAGCCAATAATTTAGAAATCCCAGCCGTACCTTGCCCATCATTCGGATCACCATTGAGATCCCCCATAATGACAAAGCTCGCATCCGACTTAATGCCGCCATTTTGCCCAGCATCGTCATAGATGTAGCCTGCAGCACTTTTCCCGATGGAGTCGTCCCCGATGTAGTCGGCCCAAAAACGAATCTCATCGTGGTTGCGACAGCCATTGCGATCCTCTGGGCCATCAAAGGTGGGTGGCGTTGGATGACTCACCAGTATGTGTATCGTTCGCTCGCCGATAGCTATTGGCAGGTCCCAATGACTTTTTGAGGAAAGCGGGAATTGGCGCAACGTCTCCGGATTGTACCAATCTTGGGCTTCACGGGTTTCCAAGTCATCCGGTAGCAGCGCGCCGGGCATATCTTGCCAACGAAAATTCTGGAACGTGCGAATGTCATCGGTCTGAATCGGATACTTCGACAAAACCACCATGCCGTATTGACCCGGATATTGGCCGAAGCCCCAGCAGTCGCCGCCGTATTCCACCGAGCCAGCCTCAGTCCTGACTTGGCCATTGCGATCCAAGTCGTGTCCCGAGGCAACGCCGGTGTTGCATGGCGCAAAGTAGCGATAGCTGTATTCGATGGGCTCAGCCGGACCATCGGGAGACTGCGAAAAATTCTGTCCGACCGCAAGATATTTCTTTTGAAACGTTTCGATCAGCTTTCCAGCCTCATCGAAATCGACTTCATTGAGAAGCAATACGTCGGGGCGAACCCGCTGGATGATCTCGGCCTCGGTTCGAGCTTGGGTGTCGTCGCCTGCCGCCAATCTCTGGGCGACCTCGTCGGCACGTTGTCCGTAAAGCGAAGCATTGAAAGTTGCGAATCGGACGAATTTTTGCTCAGATTCCTGGCCCCAAGCGCCTTGCACGGCGGAGAAGCATAAGACTCCAATCATGCATTCCAAGCTCACGATCGCGTTTAAAATTCCCATTTTCATAGAATGTCCATTTCAAAAAAAATGCCGACCTTGCAGTTTGCAAGGTCGGCATCAATTCTACTGAGTTTTGCTTGAAAATAAATTTCAAACACGCACGCGACGGCTGCAAGGCACGAGGCCCAAAGCCATGGCAATCAGGAAAACCGAGGATGGCTCGGGAACGGAGCTAACAGCCGACAACAGGCCGCCATTGTAAGCGGTTTGCCAAGTGGCGAGATCAGCCGGGCTAAAGGGCGAGGGAGATGCCCCCCGCTGCCAAGCCAGAAAATCACGGCCATCAACATCGCCATCGCCATCGAAATCGCCTTCCACCCCTTCGGAGATGGTGAAGAAATCGACAGAATCGCCGAAGGCAGCTGTTAGAAACATGGTGACGCTTTCGTCGAGATCAAGAAACGATTGGACGACGCCTGTGTCGACGTTAATGGACCAAATATCCATGCCAAACTGAGGATCTTCATCGACATCTCCACCGCCACTACTAACTTCGGTGGAGCCAGGGTTGACGATATAGACATTGTTAGTAATTGGATCAAACGTGCTCCAGATTCCACGTTCTAGAAAAGAATTGTCACCGGTGGATCGCTGGAATCCAGCATCGCCATCCAACAAAAATTTGGGGCCAGGTGTGCCTAATACGATTTCGCCGCTGCCATTATCGTAAGTATCGATGGGAATACGGAAGACGCCCGGCTGCTGCTCTACGCCGATCGCAGGAATCGCGGAATCGCCGAATCCGGATTCGACAATGATCAAATCGCCGTTGGAATCGACGAAAATGTTATCGGCACGGCCATCATTGGAGGAAGTGCTGACTGATGGATCATTATCAAGAGCAAATGAACTGGCACCAAAGCCGGAAATAGGACGATAAACAGCAAGACCCAAGTCGCCCGCCGTATGATTGCTGGGTGTGCTGGCGTTCAGGTCAAGGAACATAATGTCGTCGCCACCGGTCGTGGGTGTGGAGTCGCTTTCGGTAACCCAAACACCACGCACCGTGCCGTTGGTGTAGTAGGCCGAGGATTCAGGCTCACTGTGCCCAATTGGCAGACCAGCGGCAAAGTCGGAGTTAACGAGACCGAGGCGAGTTGATTCCCAGGATTCCGTAGTTCCTAGATTATATCCGCCATCGTAGTAGTCATTACCCGTGTAATTACTTGCCAGACCGGGACTGGTGGAGACACGATTCAACAACCGGTAGGTGTGATCGGTTACTGCAGTATCCGTTGCGGTAGTCGCAATCGATTCGTCCATAAAGAAAAGTGTATCTTCATCTACGAAGTCGAGAGAAAACTCATAAAAGTTTCCACCATTGTTGCGCTTTACTTCGCCGATCTTTTCAATAGAACCTGCCAAGCCGAATGTATTAGCATGAAATGGCGAAAAAATTGTACTTGGCGCTGGGTTACCGATATCATTGAGACGGCCGTAAGTGACGTAGTCAAGATTGGAGCCATTAGCATACGGAGCTCCACCGCCACCACCAATACCAGAATCATCAACAGTCGGTGCTGAACCACCAACTGCTAATGGACCGCTAAGTGTACGAACATTCTTTCCTTGGAAGTTTGTTTGCCAATGTGTGAAAACTGTATTGAAGGGGATCTTATAAATATCTATGACGCCATTGGTGTCAGTTGTGCCCGTGCCGACATCGCCACTATCAAATGCCGTCACGTATACGTCACCCGTCGCAGGATCCACAGCAAGAGTGTCCGGATCTTCAAAATTGCCTGGAAAATCAAAACCTAAGAAAACACTGAAGAGCGGACCGGAATCGAAATCGTCGGCATCAAAATAGGTGACAGAACGCCGAGAATCGCTGGCGTTTTGGTTCTCATTTAATAAGACGAGAAAGCGGGATTGAGCATTTGCTGACACTGCTGCGATGCAGGTCAACAAGAATGTCAGGGTTGCTAAACTTAGGGGTCGTTTCATGTGCTTTGGTCTCCTCGAGAATTCTGAACGAAAATCTTATTGGATTGGTCGATCAACAATAGGTGCATCCGTGCTCCGCAGGGATAAGCGCGCACAGCTGAGAGATACAAAAATGCTAAAGGCGGGAAAACGATGAAAAGGCATCGTTTAAGCAGTAGTATATTATGGTATGCACGAATTGTATAAGATAATTGTTAATATTTTCTGAAGAACTAGGGAGTAGCCGCAATGTTTTTGCTTTCTGCCTCCCTATAAATTACACCAAGGCTTCATCTTTCCTGAGCAGCACAGGAGCATAAGTTCTTGCGGAATATAGTTTAAGACCGGCTTAATTCTGCTTTCACTTTGTGAAATTCGTGGTAAAAATGGTTTTGGGCGGAGGCCATAGTAGCTGCGACAGCGGTCGTGGTGAGTTATCTGTTAGACACACTGGAACCAACCCATGCGGAAACGAAACCTTTTATCTGGCTTCACCTTAGTCGAACTTTTGGTGGTCATCGCCATCATTGGCGTCTTGGTCGCCTTGCTCTTGCCAGCCATTCAGGCCGCCCGCGAAGCTGCTCGCCGCACCCAGTGTGTGAATAACGTCAAACAAATGGCCCTGGCAGCGGCCAACTATGAGAGTGCCAACGGCGTCTTCCCTCCTGGCCGTATCAAACCCGATTTCTTATTCCGGAGTGGCGGTGCTGACCAAGACATGTCCAACCAGGGTTCGAGTTATTCCAACGACGCGAATCCTAACACAATCTTTGGCAATTTTTCTGTACATATTTGGCTGCTTCCCTACATGGAGCAGCAGAATATCTACAACATGATCGATATTAGCCAAGGACAATTTAAACAGCTCACTGCTGCCAACCCTCACCGAGAAGCTTATCGAACTGCCAGTGGAATCTTTCTCTGCCCCAGTGATGGGATCTTCGAGGCTATTGTTTCTGAAAATAGCTACCGATCCAATTTTGGTGGGTCCTCGCAATATGGTGGCTTCTTCCAAAGTGATGTCAACATGGATCCATCGACTCTCTCTACGAAGGCTGATGCCGACGGAAGAACTTATCCAGGTGGCGGCAATGGAGCGTTTACCTACGGCGACAAAGGGCTGGGAGGTAAGGCCTATACGGACGGACTGTCTAAGACTGCTTTTTTCTCTGAACGATTGGGAGGCAGTGGAGACGATTCGCTACGATCAGAGCATCGTAATATTTACGGTGCAGGACGAGGGAATGATGGGAATATGTCTCCTGATGAGTTGATGGCCTTCTGCGAAAATTCAAGCTCGTTCAGTGGGAGTGTTTTGGCGATGGGTGGTCGTCTCGACCCCAATACCCAATGGTCGAACGGTTGGCCCTTTGCGGGCTACGATGCGAGCCAATACAACCATGTCGCCCCTCCGAATTGGAAGGGATTTGATTGCGGCCAGAACAGTTTTGTTCCCGATATGGCTTTCGAGCATGCGATCATATCGGCACGTAGCAATCATGCAGGTACCGTCGTGGTCGGCTTCGGAGATGGTCATACGGCGCTTGTCAATGACGATGTCGATTTGCGAGTATGGAGAGCCATCGGTTCGCGGGATGGTCAAGAAACATCGGACAGTGACTTTTAACGCATGATGCGAAATAGCAAGCTTGATATTACCTTGTGGCAGTTGGTCATTTTGGTGTTGTGTGGCTGTAGCAACTCGCCACCACAAAACACGGGAGACGTAAGTTCCCCTGCTGCGGCCTATGGTGAAGGGCTCGATCTTTTTGGCAAGAAGAATTACTCCCTTGCTAAAGATAAGCTCTTGGAAGCCACTAACGCGAAAACGCTTCGTAGCGATTTGCAAGAAGAAGCATTGGTGAAACTGGCGCTTAGCCAAGCGATGACAGGCGAAGCCAATACTGGTGTTGTGGTACTTGCTGAAGTCGAAAAACAGCCGTTTATTGAAAATCCTGGTCAGTTTTATATTGCTAAGTCATTCGTACTCGGGAAATCGGGAGATCGTGCTGGTGCGACTACAGCCATGGGCCAAGCGCGGCGCGTCAATCCTCGAATCCGCCCTTTTGTCCCCTGATTTTCTCAGTTTAAGGTGATACTTATTTGCTAACATAAATTTTGGTTCCAGTTGTGAACCCAAATTGTCTAAATATCATGTAATCAAACGGCCATGCCCGCGAAAGTGGGCATGGCCGTTTCTGCATACTGATTTTTGCTTACAGAACAGTAAGGTTGGTGCGATGACGAGAAGAGTTTTTGTGCGACTGGTGTGTATCGTGGTGTTTCTGATCGCGCTGAGCCGGCAAGCGACTTTCGCCCAGTACGAAGCGCCGACGACTTACTACAACTCCGCTACAGGGGCGGGCGCGACGCTCAAAACCCAGCTGCGCACGATCGTCACCACCATGACCGGGGTCAACTACGGCGATGCCCGATTTTCAGCACCCTATACCGACGCCGATCCGAATATCTCTGGGAATATCTTGTTGATTTACAATCGGGCTTCGATCGATGGGACTTGGAATAGCACCACGCTTCCGTGGAACCGAGAACACATTTGGCCTGAGTCGCGACTGGGTGCAAGTGCCAGCAACGGCACGGCCAACATCGCGTCGGATCAATTCAATTTGCGTCCTGCTAACGTCGCAATCAATTCGAATCGTGGCAATTCCCCATTTGGCAACGACACCGCAACGGGCGAATACGGCTATCGTGGATCACAGTGGTATCCGGGCGATGCAGATGCGGGAGACGTAGCCCGAGCACAATTTTACATGGCCACGCGGTACAGTCAGCTTTCGTTGGTGGATACTAGCCCGAGCGGTCTGCAAATGGGGGATCTTTCGGCGCTTGTTAATTTTCATTATCGCGACGTGCCCGACACGTTCGAGCAGCGACGCAATCATACGATTTATGGACTGGCAGGAGCATCTGGCTCGCCAGCGATTACGAATCCCTACCGGCAGCAGAATCGCAATCCGTATGTCGATCACCCGGAATTTGTATGGTCGGTGTTTGTCGATCAGCAGAATGATTCGCAACTGTACGTTGGCGGAGCGCCCAGTGCCGATGGAAGTTCAACGCACAGTTTGAATTTGGGAAGCGTGCTGGTCGGTGCCGCCGTCCCCGCCGCGCAGAATGTTTCGCTCAGTAAGAACGGTTTGGATGGCACCTATTTTGAAGTGACCACCAGCGGCGCGGCAACTTCTTCGATCTCAGGACGGTACAACGCCTTCCAAGTTTTGACCTCGGGAACTGATACCCGTGCGTTGACGGTTGGCCTCAACACTAACACGGCAACCGCGGGACTAAGGTCGGGGGCGGTCACGATCAACAATTTGGATATCACGACCGACGGCGGCGCCGGGCGGGGCAATAACGATGGGAATGACACGATTGATGTGTCGCTCAACGTGCTGTCGCATGCGAATCCTTCGTTTACGCTGGCGAACGATGAAAACTCTTTGAATCTCGACTTTGGCACGGTCACAATGGGCAGCGTGGTGCCTGCCTTTGAGTTTGAGATTGGCAATCTCATCGAGACCGCTGGTTTCACCGCGGGACTGGATTTAGATTCGATTGTTTCCGCTGGTGATGTCTCGGCACTGACGACGAGCCTCACGGCATTCAGTTCACTCGATGCGGGAAGCACGAATTCGTTCTTAGCCTCGATCGACACCTCGGCGGAAGGAACTTTCAGCGCGAGTTACACCTTGAATTTCTCGGACGAGGATTTGCCTGGTGCAGCTGGCCTGGGGGCGATGACGCTCACCTTGTCGGGCATCGTCGAAGCAGCCGCCGTGGAAACGGGCGATTTCGATGGCGACGGCGACATCGATGGCCGTGATTTTCTTGCCTGGCAGCGGGGCGAATCCTTCGATCCTTTCAGCAGCAGCGATCTGGAATTGTGGCAGGGGGAATATAATGCCCCACCCGTTGTTGCGTCCGTTGCCGTTCCAGAGCCAAGCAGCGTGCTGTGCCTGCTCGTTTTGGCGGGCCTCTCGGGAAGCTTGC
Organism: Bythopirellula sp.; assembly: GCF_041737835.1. NCBI lineage: Bacteria > Pseudomonadati > Planctomycetota > Planctomycetia > Pirellulales > Lacipirellulaceae > Bythopirellula > Bythopirellula sp. The sequence continues at coordinate 421,829 of NZ_JBGSQY010000040.1, forward strand.
GTCGTCGTTTGTCCTTGGCTCTTTAGGACTTAGAACGACGGGAAAATTTTGTTGTGACGCCCACGACCCGCCATTATTATTGGGGAGGTTTTTAGCCGTAGAGTTTTTCATCCATGATCGGGAGGTGGCTAGTGACTTCCAGGTTTCGACCTATCACTCTTCAGGGTTTTGCCACTTTCGCTTTTGCTGCATTTAGCGTTCTCTTTACGCATGAAGCCTTTGCCCAGCTTCGCATCACCGAGGTGATGTACAACCCCATTGACGACAGCGTTTGGGAATGGATTGAAGTTCGCAACTTCGGCAGCCAGGCGGTGAATCTCAACGGCATGCTTGCTCGCCGGTTAGGGGACCCCGATGTGGCGACCCCTTCACCCACAATCAGCGCCACGCTCGATCCCGACACGATTATCAATCCGGGAGAAACGGCGGTTATCTACGATGGTGAATTTTCGGACGACAACTCGGTCAATTTTAACGATGCCTATTTTCGGCAAGCTTGGGGCCTGGCGCCTGCGGTGAAACTCATCGGCGCGGATTCGCTCCCGTCTCTCACGAACACAGTAGATAGCCCTGGCCGTTCGATTGGTTTTTGGGCCACGGCATCGGAATGGCGTGCAGATCAAACCGACGACGAAACGGCTCGTTTTGACCATGCCGCATTCAGCTTGGATTTTTCATCGGCTAATTTTCCGCAAGCCGATGGGCAATCGATCGCCTGGTCGGGTAGTGGCAGCCATGGTGCGGGTTCGAACTGGTATTTGAGCAACTCAGGCATCAACGGCGCCGTGACGAGCAGCGCTGTTTCAATTCCGGGCGCGATCAATAGCGATGACGATATCGGCAACCCGGGAATCAAACCACCCGGCATATCAACTGTTTCGGGGCTGCAAGTGACGGAAGTGATGTTCGACCCGGCCAGCCCCGATGACGATTGGGAATGGATCGAGCTTTATAACAACAGTGGATCCGCAATTTCGTTGGCAGGCTACACGCTCGATGACGTTGCCAATCCGGTCGTCACTTCGGCCAACATCGCGGGTGGAAATGTTGCCGCGGGAGGGACCGCCATTTTGTTTAATGCCGACGATGTGACGGTAGTGGAATTCGCCGGAGCCTGGGGATCGGGGCTTAACTTGGTCCCCGTCACAAATTGGAGTCGGCTGACGCTGAACAACACGGGTGACACAATTACGTTAAAAAACTCATTTGGCGCAACAGTAATCACGCAAAACTTCATGCAGACGAGCGGTTTCCCGAACCCACCGGAAGGAGCCTCATTAAGCTTAAAAAATCTCAGTCTGAATGCGGCAACTGGTTCCAACTGGGCCGTGAGTACCGATGACGATTCGCTGGGCTCGTTCGCGGCGACTCTTGTCTCCGGCGGGGAGGGAGGTATTCCCTTACATCTGGGCGGGGATGTCGGTAGCCCGGGGAGTTTTCTTTCGGCAGGTGAGCCTTCAAATACCGGGGATTTCGACGGCGATGGGGATATCGATGGGCGCGACTTTTTGAGATGGCAGCGTGGCGGTTCTCCAAATCCCCACAGCAGCCAGGATTTGAACGATTGGCGTTCCCGTTTCGGGGTTGGACTTGTGGCGATCAAGGCAATTCCCGAGCCCGCGGGAATTACATGGGTTTTATTTGCCATTGTGGGCTTAACGCTTGCAAGATTTGCGTTTGGCAACCAACATAGAGGGAACCGCGTGCCATGAGTTTCAACCGGAGCTAGCCTAATGAAGATGACGACAAGTTGGTTCGGCCGTTTGTTGACGGTCGCATTCTTATGCTGCATTGCCATGGAGTGCGCGCGGGCCCAGTACAATGCCCCCGCTACGTACTACAATTCCGCGACTGGCACGGGTGCAACCCTTAAGACCCAATTGCAATCGATTGTCAGCAGCATGACGGGCATCAATTATGGCGATGCCCGTTACTCTGCAGCGATTACGGATCAGGATCCGAATAACTTGTCGAACATCCTCTTGATCTATAACCGAGCCTCGGTCTCGAATGTCTGGGACGGCGGCGCGACCTTCAATCGCGAGCATATTTGGCCTGTGTCCAGATTGGGCGTAAGTGCTCCTGGCAATAGCACGACAAATATCGCCACTGATCAATTCAATCTTCGACCAGCTAACCCAAGCATCAACTCTTCACGTAGCAATGATCCCTTCGGCATGGATACGACGACAGGCAATCATGGAGCCGTCGGTTCCTATTACTATCCCGGGGATGCCGATGCCGGTGACGTCGCCCGCGCACAGTTCTACATGGCTACGCGTTACAGCAACTTATCCTTAACCGATTCGTTCCCAGCTGGCACTCAAATGGGGGACTTATCATCGCTGGTGAACTACCATTTCCGCGACGTGCCGGATGATTTCGAGCGACGCCGCAATCATGCGATTTACGGCTTAGCCGGCGAAAACAGCCCGGCAATTGCCAATGCATATCGCCAACAAAACCGCAATCCTTACGTCGATCACCCTGAGTACGTTTGGTCGATTTTTGTCGATCAACAGAATGATTCGCAGGTCTATCTTGGCGGGTCGCCCAGCAGCGATGGCAGTTCGACGCTCGATCTGAATTTGGGATCGGTGCTGGTGGGTGCAGCGGTCCCTGCGGCTCAAAACGTAACGCTGAATAAGTCTGGTCTCGACGGTACTTATTATGAAGTCACGGCTTCAGGCACTGCCACTTCCTCGGTGAGCGGTCGCTACAACGCTTTTCCCGTGCTCACCTCGGGCACAAGCAGTAAAAACCTTTCCGTTGGTTTGAACACTAACACGGTGGCCGCTGGTCTGCGTTCAGGATCAGTAAGCATTAACAATCTCGACATCACGACCGAAGGTGGTGCCGGGCGCGGTGCGAACGACGGCAACGACACCATCAATGTTTCTTTGAACGTGTTGGATCACGCGAATCCCTCGTTCTCGCTGGCTGGCGACATCAATACTCTCAGCATCGATTTGGGAACAGTCTTTGTCGGCAGTTCGATGCCCAGCTTCCAATTCGATGTTGCCAACCTTGCTAACACATTAGGTTTTACGGCCGACTTGGAACTCGACGGCATTTTTGCCAGCGGTGACTCATCGGTTTTGATGACCGATCTGACGACCTTTGCGGGTGTCGCGGCGCTCGAAGCCGGTCTGAGCAACGTCTACACCGCGACCATGTCGACTGCGAGTATCGGGAGTTTTTCCGCTACTTATACCCTGGAATTCTCAGACGAGGATTTGGCGGGAGCTATCGGTCTGGGCGATCTGACTTTGAATCTTTTCGGCTCGGTGGTGATTCCTGAACCGACGGGTTTGCTTTTGATCAGTTTCGCATGCTCGATCGGCCTCGTAGCACGGCCACGCAAGGCTTCAATCCCAGGCTGTTAATACTAGGATTGAGATGGATGATCTTACGGATTTACGAGGACAAGATGTGGCTGTTTTAAAGCCATTTCCGGTCTACTTGCGTCTTCTACCTATAGTAGATGAAGAATCAGCAAATCTTCGGAAAAAACAGCAGACAACACTTGTCAGGGCTGATAGGATGGAAGAACTTAGATGCGACAAGGGAGGCCGTCGTGCTGTCTGCTTAAGTTTTTAATTTCAGGGGTCAGGCAGCCGCGGCGTTGGGCATTTTTCACGAAATTGTGACCCCGACTTTCAACAGGAGACGAGCTAATGAGTATCCGAAAATTTTCCTTCATCTTTAGCGCGGTAGCGCTCTGCGCGCTGACTGCCTCGATTGCTAACGCGGCAATCATTGCTGGTTGGGATCAAAACAGTAACGCCAACCCTCTTGCCCCTACGGGCTTCGGCTTTGAAGCTGCCGACTTTCCTCAAGCCAATGATCATGGCCCTGCAGCAGGTGGTTACACTCTTGCTGATTTTGATAGCACCGTCGATGGAAATGGCATTTACACCTTAGTTCAATCATTTGCTGGTTCGACCGTCAATGATCTTGCAGGCGCTGGTTCCGGTGGTTCTTTTTCGTTCGTTGGCCCGACAAATAATGGTGCCAAGTCTGTGTTCGCCGTACCAACCACTGGTTTCTATGACATCACTGTCTCATGGGCACAACGTGGCACTTCGACCGGTTACAATAGCCGAGTGTTTGAATACTCGACCGATGGTGGTTCAAGCTGGACTGACGTCGGTGCCTACGCTGGTTCCGCAGGAGCACTTGGATCGTCGTTTACGACCGTATCAATCGATCTGAGCAGTGTGCTTGATCTTCGCAATAACCCGGATGCGATGTTTCGTATTACTTACAGTGGAGCTTCGAGCAGCAGCGGCAACAATCGCTGGGACAACTTCTATGTCCAAGGCACCGAAATCCCCGAACCAGCTACACTTGGTTTGGCCTTCGTTTGCTTGGGTGGTTTGTTGATTCGTCGCAAGTAATCTTGCTTGCTTGAAAATTTGAAAACGACTAACGCCCAGGGATTGCCATCCCTGGGCGTTATTTTTTTATGCTCGTGAATCCCGCCAAGCATCGCGTTTTTGAATGAGTTGAGCCACCACGCTCACGGCGATCTCGCCCGGCTGATTCGTGCCCAGCGGCAAGCCGATCGGGCAATGAAACGCTTCGGCCTGCTCGGCTGAGAACCCCTCGGCGCGAAGCTCGCGCACTAGCACGCCGCGTTTTGCCTTGCTGCCGATCACACCCAGATAGGGAAACCTGCGGCCTTGGCGGAAAATTTCGGCCAGCACGGGGCGATCCGTCGCGTGGCCCATGGTCATGCAGAGCACAAAAGCATCGCTCGGTAGTGCTGCCACTTGAGCGGGCAGGTCCGCCGTGCAAATCTTGGTGAGCCGTTCGCGATCGGGAATTTTGGCAAGCCACTCCTCACGGGAATCGATGCACGTGGATTGGCAATCAAGCTGCCCCAGGCATTGCACAACGGCGTGAGCGACGTGCCCCGCACCGAAGATCACGACCCGCCAATCGCAATGGTTGTAGGCCTCAAAAAAGAGCTTCACAACGCCACCGCAGGTCATGCCGACGTCACGCTGCAAATTCCATTCGACCAATTGATGGGGCACGATTTCAATGACCGGTTGTGTAAGCATGCTTTGAGCGTGCTGAATGGCCTTGAATTCAACTTTGCCGCCGCCGACGGTCCCCGAATGCAATCCCGCCGCCGTCACCAACATCTTGCTGCCGGTGTCCTGCGGGGTACTGCCCACGGCATCGACCATGGTGACGCTCACGAACGGCGTACCGCTGGCTGCGAGTTCGGCGAGACGTTCGACGTAACCGTGAGGGGAAGACATGGAAGAATTACGGAATTCGGATTGCAGATTTCGGAATAAAACTGGCACAAAGCGAGTTGAATCAACTCAACCAACATTCGCGGGTTCGGTTTTTGACGTGAGTGTCGTCATCACTCGCAGGAGTTCCTCGCCCGTGGCCGGCAGCATCAAATCATTTTCGGCTTTGCCATTAATATAAGATAGGGCATTCTTTGCCGCGGCCCACACAGCCAAGGCCATCATCAATGGCGGCTCGCCCACGGCTTTGCTGCTCGCAACATTGTGTGTGTTATCGGCGTTGGGAAATAAATCAAGATTGAACACAGCTGGAATGTCAGTAATGGCCGGAATCTTGTACGTCGTTGGCGAATGTGAGAGCAGTTCCCCACGATCGTTGTAAACAAGGCACTCGTTCGTAACCCAACCCATGCCTTGGATATAACCACCGATGATTTGACCGCGATCGATGCCGGGATTAATGGATTCGCCGATGTCGATCAGCAGGTCCGACCGCAGCACACGCATCTCACCGGTCAAGCGGTCGATGACCACCTCGGCCACTGCCGCTCCTTGGGTGAAATAGAAAAAAGGCGTCCCGCGGCCCGTTTCGCGATTGAAGTCGATGCCGGGTGTAGCGAAAAATCCGCGTGCCCCCAGATCAACCCGGTCACGACGCGCATCATCACAAAGCTGCCCAAAGGGGACACGCACGCGCGACTGGCGGTCGTCGTAAACGTGCCCGTCTTCAAAGCAAATATGCTCCGGCGAAGCGACCAACCCCGATTCGCTATCTGCCAAATGTTCGGCGGCGAAGTTTCGTAAGCGTGCTTTGATTTCCTGACAGGCAATCACCGCCGCGGCACCGTTGAGATCGGTGCTGGCCGAGGCGGCGGTTGGCGACGTGTTGATGTTCTTCTCGGTGCTGGTCGCCATCACGATCACGCAGCTCGGGTCGATGGCAAATTCATCGGCGACGAGTTGTTTGATTTTGACGTTAACCCCTTGGCCCATTTCCGTGGCACCCGTGGAAACTTGCACGGTTCCATCGGTATAGATATTCACGAGGGCATTCCCCTGGTTAAGGAACTTCGTCGTGAACGAAATGCCAAATTTGATTCCCGTGAGGGCCAGGCCGCGAACTTGAAGTCGTGACTTCAAGTTGAATTCTTCGATTTCCGTCCGACGAGCTTTGTATGCTGATGTTTCCGCGAGCTTGGTGAAAATCTCGGGAAGATGATTTTTGTCGACGACTTGCCCATAAGGCGTGACGTTACGACTTTCCACGCCATAAACATTGGCCTGCCGCACTTCGAGGGAATCCATCCCCAAGTATTGGGCGATCGATTCGAGCACATTCTCTGTGACGGCCATCCCTTGAGGCCCACCAAAACCACGAAAAGCCGTATTGGAAGGCAAGTTTGTAAAGCAAATCTTGCCGGTGAACTCCGCATTTGGAAAATAATAACAGTTATCGGCGTGTAAGAGTGATCGTTCCATCACCGAAGGGGAGAGGTCGGTGGTTGCTCCGCCATTGGAGAAGAACTCATACCGCACGGCCAGCACTTGGCCCGCGTCGTTGAAACCAACTTCCCAGCGGGTGAGATATTCGTGCCGTTTACCCGTGACGCACATGTCGTCATCTTTGTTGTAGATGACTCGTGCCGAGCGGCCGGTCTTCTGCGCGACAAGCGCAGCCATAATCGCAGGGATCGATGCTTGAGATTCCTTGCCCCCGAAGGCTCCTCCCATGCGTTTACAGATACAAACCACTTGGTGTTGCCCCAATCCAAGAACCTCGGCGACAACGGCCTGAATCTCAGTGGGATTCTGTGTCGAGGAGTGAACGACAATCTGTCCCTGTTCACCGGGATAAGCAACCGCCGCTTGTGATTCGAGATAAAACTGTTCCTGGCCGCCGCTAGTGAACGTGCCGGACAAGCGATGCTGTGCGGCTGCAAGATTCTCATCAACTTTGCCTCGCGCGATGCGGCGAATAGGACCGAGGAAGCGGTTTTCGCGAATCGCTTGCTCGATGGTAAGAATGGCTGGCTTCGCTTCGCATTCAATTTTTATGGCGCGACGAGCCTGTGCGAGTGCCTCGGGAGTTTCCGCGGCCACCACAACCACCGGCTGGCCGACATACAAAACTTCGCCTTCAGCCAAAAACGGGTCGTCGGCAACGATCAGTCCAAAAATATTGTGCCCACCCACATCCGCGGCCGTGTAGCAACCAACCACCCCGGGAATTGCAAGTGCCTGTTTATAATCGACGCTCAGTAGTTTACCGCTGGCAATGGGACTGCCCACAAAGCCGACGTGCAGCTCCCCCGCGACTTGGGGTAAGTCGTCGATAAAGAGCGCACGTCCCGTGACATGGCTCGGTGCCGCGTCATGAGGCAATGATCGTCCAACGGATGGGGGCATGGCAGCTTCGATCCTCTAAACCAACACGGCGTCTGGTTGATTCTCTAAAAAGAATTTTACCAAAATGTTGCGCGTCAGTTGCCAGCGGTAATCGGCCGAACCTCGGACATCGCCGATTGGCGTGACCTCACCGACGGCAATTTCACCGGCTTCACGCATGGTGTCCTCAGTAAATTCTCGACCTACGAGAAATGTTTCGGTGGCTCGCGCGCGGAGGACAATTGGGCCGACAGCACCAAAAGCGATTGCGGCCTGCGCGATCTTGCTGCCTTCTATTCGCAATTTGATCGCCGCGGTAAACGAAGAGATATCCAAATCTTTGCGCCGCGAAATCTTATAAAGTCCGAGCAAATCAGTAGCCTCGGGTAGGGGCACGGTGATCTTGGTCAGCAGTTCTCCCGGTTGAAGATCGAACTTTTTATAGCCCTGATAAAAATTGTTGATATTCACCGTTCGCTTACCGGTAGTGGATGACAGCTCAAGCTCGGCCTCCATCACGTGCAAAAATGGCAACGAATCGGCAATCGGCGAAGCGTTGATGAGATTTCCACCCATCGTGCCGACGTTACGAATCTGAGGCGCACCAAATACGTTAAGCACACGATGAAACTCGGGCACAAGATCGCGATAAGCAGCTTCGACGGCAGTCCACGACGCGCGGGCACCGATCACTAACTTGCCATCAACAAGTTCGACATGAGCGAGCTCATCCAGGCGATTCAGATCGATCAATTGATCTGGCAGTTGCAGACCTTTATTCACACGAACACCAATATCGGTGGCGCCGGAAACGATCATCGCTTGAGGATTGTCAGCCAAACATTGAAGTGCCATCGCCAGCTGTTGGGGACAACGAATCGAGCGGTGCTGACCATCGCTGAGCACAAGATCATCGTGTTCGTGTTTCGCAAAATCGGCCAGCAGTGGGGCAGGGGGGTAGAGTTCCGCCAAGCGGTCTTGCTGTTCGTTGCCGACGGATAAACCGGCTTCAATAATCGCCGTGTAACCCGTGCAGCGGCAGAGATTACCCGTCAGCCCATACTTCAAACTTTCGGTGTGCATTCCGCAATCATTTTCGCTCATGCCGGTCATGGTCATGACAAAGCCGGGCGTGCAAAACCCGCACTGCGAACCATTGCAGTCGATCATCGCCTGCTGAATGCTGCTTAACTCACCTGACTTGGCCACGCCTTCGATTGTCACAATATGCGTGCAATCGAGTTGGAACAAAAACTGAATGCAGGAATCCACGGCGAGATATCGAAGGCCTTGCTCGGTCGGTCGGCCGACCAGCACCGTGCATGCTCCGCAATCCCCTTCGCTGCAGACGATTTTTGTGCCGATAAGTGCTAGCCGGCGGCGGAGAAAATCGGAGAGCGACAGTCTCGCCTCACTGCCGCGAATCTCACGTCGGATACCGTTGATATAGATTAACGCATAATCCCGCATGGGCTCGCTTTGTTTCGCAAGAGAGATCGTTTGACCTGCCGTTGGCGGAACGGCCGAGAAACTGCGTTTCTTCACAGTTTGTTAATCTCTAACTTAATTTCGGTGCGAATTCTAAGCCAGACCGTCTCGCCCGAATTATTGAGGCCAGACTGCGTAATTGCCGAAATCAGCGAAATTCCGGAGCGTGCGGGTTGGGCAGCACTCAACGCTCGGCAGGCTTGCGAGCCGTTTTGATTTCCTCGGCCGGGGAAATGGGTGAAAAGCGAATCGCTTGTCCGCCTCCGGCTGCCAGGTTGAGGGGCATAACCGTTTGCGCGTCGACTTCGCGTTGCTCGATCACATACTTGCTGGGCTCGGTCTTCCAATCAGCATCGTCGGCATCGCGATAGATCGTCGCCAGATACTTTTGATTGGGTTTCAAAAATGTGAGCCGGGCTTCTAAGGTGCGCGGTTCTTCGTCGGTGATGCTGCCCAAATACCAATCCTGGCCATCACGTTCTTTGCGAACGATCGTCACATAGTCACCGATCTTGCCATGCAACACTCGGGTCTCATCCCAATCGCAAGGGACATCGCGAACAAATTCAAACGCATCGGAGTGAGCGGCGTAATTCTCCGGCAGATCGGGAACCATTTGCAGCGGACTGTAGATCACCACGTAGAGAGCCAATTCTTTGGCCAGCGTTGAGTTCACCCGATTGGTGGGGCGGAACTCAGGATACTCAAGGTCGAAAATTCCCGGCGTGAAATCCATGGGCCCCGCCAACAAGCGCGTGAACGGCAATATCGTCGTATGGTCGGGGGGGTTACCACCGTCAGCGCTCCAGGCGTTGTATTCCTGACCGCGGGCTCCTTCGCCGGTCATCAGATTCGGGTAGGTGCGCTGCAATCCCGTCGGTTTGATCGGCTCATGAACATCGAGCATGATATGTCGCTTGGCGGCTTCGTCGACCACTTTCTGATAGTGACGAACCATGTGCTGGCCGTGATGGTATTCCATCGTCTCGCCATCTTTTTGATCAACACGCTTGATGAGCTTTTCGAGTTTGACGTAGCCGGTTTTGAGTGTGTTGATTCCGAGGCTTTCATAAAGCTTAAAGGCATCGGCCAGTTGATCCTCGTAATTAATGATGGAACCAGCTGTCTCATTGTGCCCGACCAGTGCGACACCCTTTTCCTTGGCATAGCGAGCAAGCTCATTCAACTCGAAGTCGGCGTAAGGCTTGGTGAAGCTAAACTTATCGCCGTTGGCAGTCCAATCGCCGTCCCAACCTTCGTTCCACCCTTCGGCGAGCACACCTGCAAAGCCATTTTCCGCCGCGAAGTCGATATAGCGTTTCACGTTCTCGGTGTTGGCACCGTGCTGAGGCCCAGAACCCCAAGTCGATTTGTTGAGGTGCATCTCCCACCAAACACCGGCGAACTTGCCGGGCTTGATCCAGCTCGTATCCTCAAGCTTGTTGGGCTCGTTGAGGTTGAGAATCATATAGGACGTGACGAGCTCGCCGGGATTGGCACCAACTTGGATCGTCCGCCAGGGCGAATGAAACGGCGTGGCCGCTTTCACTTTTGTGCCATCGGCCCAGGGAACCAAATTGGCTTTCAACTTAGCGCCGTCCGTTTGCTCCAAAGTCATGCTGGCAAAATTCACGAGCGCCGCTTCGTGAACGCTCAAGCAAACGCCGTCTTCACGCACGAATGTAACCGGTGTGTGCGCGGTGCCCATTTCGCTCACTTTGGTTTCATCATACAGATACTCGTACCGTTCAGGTTCGTAGGCAGGGATCCACCACGCGGCACTGTCTTCCGCCAGGTTGAACTCGGTGAGTTCATCGCTGATCACCAAATTTTTGAGATTGCGCTGCTGGGGCCATTCGTAACGAAAGCCAATACCATCATTAAATACGCGGAAGACGACAATCATCTCGCGTGCGAGGTTATCTTGTTGCCGTAGCTTGAGCCACAACTGGCAGTAGTTGTTACGAACCTTTTTGCGTTCGCCCCAAGGTTGCGTCCACGTATCGTCGTAGCAGGTGCAACGCGAAGCTACGACGCGAAAATTGCCGTCAAGCGCGGGTGCATCGGCTAACGTCACGCCCAGTCGTGAGGTGTTGACCAGCGTTGCCCCGTTTCGCGTAAGCGAATATGTCGGCATGCCATCTTCGAGCTTAAAATCGAGCTGCAATTGCCCATCGGGTGAAACGGCTTGATAGTCCCGGGCAAGCAGCCGCTGGGGAGCAAACAACAAACCAAGCAAACAAACGACAAGTGAAATTCGGGACATGGGGTGTCGATTCAATGGCGAAAGGTCGTTGTGCGCCAAGGCGTGCTGCCTCATTCACGCTAGCGCACAAGAAAAGTTATTAGATAGGCGAGATAAGATGTGTCAGTTGAACTAGTATTTCTGGCTGGCTTTGCCGGTGGATTCTCCTTCAAATAGCGAAGTTTCCTGGGGCTCCAGCAACAATTGTCCTGCGTATTGCTCTGCTCCAAAAATCCAGTCAAAGCAGTTCTCAAGCACGCCCGCGATGCTCGGCATGTTGAGTCCCGTGATCGAAGGGCAGAAAAACTCCGCGGGGGGTTCGATGTTAATCGAGCAAATGGAAATATCTTTGCCGACGCGGATGCTTCGTTCCCAGCAGGCGCGCATCATGCCGATCGCGGCGGGGCAAGTCGTGCCCACCATGGCCGTCGCGCGAGTTTCGTTCTCATCAAGCAAACGGGCCATCAAGTTGTACGAGACAATCGTCGGATCGGTGAACATCGGCGCCGGCTGATCCCACAATTGGCCTTGGACCTTTTTGCGTTTCGTCCATCGCTGCCAAATGTCGATGCGGCGTTCGATTTCTTCGTTTTGATTCTGGGTATTCACACAATCGATATGGCGATGGCCCAGTTCGTAGAGATGCTCGAGAACCATCTCGATGTTTTCTTCCGAAAACAAACGGATCGAGGGCAAACCCGTGCCAGCGTAATCACCGTCGAGAATGACGACTTTGTTCGTTTTGAAAATCTCGATCAAACGCGGGGGGATCTCGGCTCCCGATGGAATCACAAAGGCTCCGCGGGCTTGTTCCGCGGCTTCGACCACTGTGCTCTCATCCCAGTGAACGTACTGGGCAGGCCGCAAACGGACGCCACGTTTCTCGGCAAAGTCGGACACCAATCCGCGCAGTTGCGTTAAGTAATTCGAAGGGTACGCCGGATACAGCAGCACAACCTCGGCTGGCCGCGCTTGCATGGCATACGAAGGATGGATATCGAGAGCGCCCGACGGTTGGCGTATCAAGACTTTTTGATCGAGAAGCTTAAGCACAGCACGGCGAGCCGTCATATAACTGACGCCAGTTTCCTCGGCGATCTTTCGTTCGCCGGGAATGCTCGACAATAAGTAGTCGCCTTCACGGATGCGGCGTTCAATAACGGACATCACTTCCGTGTATTTGGCTTGAGACGGCATACTGCGGTTACCTGGTCCTGGTAAGCGGACACACCTCGACCGGGCGGAGCCTATGGCTACGTCATTTGGACCGATATGTACGCAATTCAATTCGTGTGGGGGACAAAATCCCTTTTCAGAAAAAATCAAGAACAATTGTGTTGACAGTCAATACCTATCAATATAGCATGAACGCTACAAGGTGCAACAACGCTATAACTTGTTTTTTCCTTTTCTGCTTGTTTCAGTCTTCTATTCTCGTTTCCGGCACCGCTTAGACATTAGCTATGAAGTTCGGCGCACTACATCCCTTATCGTGGATCTGGGTTTGCCTGATACTCCCCTGTATTGGGGCAGCTTCTGGCTCTGCGCAGGTTTCTGAAGAAAACATTGCCGGTAAGGAATTGGCGGAGCAATCGAGAAAGACTCTGCTCGTTCACTATATGCCCTGGTTCGAGAGCAAGGCGGTTCGTGGTGCCTGGGGCAAGCATTGGACAGGCAATCGAGGGCAATTCAGCCCTGATAAGCTCGACAAAGATGGCCTGCCCGAGCTGGCTTCGCACTATCATCCACTGCTTGGGCCCTATGATTCTTCTGACCCCGATCTCATCGAGTGCCATCTTCTTCAAATGAAACTTGCCGGCATCAACGGCGTCATTGTCGATTGGTACGGAATTTCGCAAGGTTCTGACTATCCCGCGATTCATCTGGCCACTTCAGCAGTCTTCGCAGGTGCCGCTAAGTATGGAATGCAGTTCGCCGTGTGCTATGAAGATCGCACGATCAAGCATTTGGTCGACAGCGGCGAACTAAAACAAGATCAGGTCGATGACCAACTGACAAAAACTTTCAAATGGCTGGATGATCATTGGTTCGCCGCACCTAATTATTTTCGTGTTGCGGATCAACCGTTGCTCTTGAACTTTGGGCCGATTTTCGTCACCTCGCCCGGTGATTGGCAGACAACATTCGCTTCACTCAAGAATCGACCACGCTTTTTTGCACTCAATCACCTGTGGAAAGATGTCCAAGCCGATGGCGGGTTCACTTGGGTCTATCCTCAAGTTTGGGCTGACACTCCTGCAGCACAGATTGCTGAACAACGCTTGGCCGCGGAGTACAACCGCGTCACACCGGTTGCCAATGAAACAATCGTTTCAGCGTTCCCCGGTTTCAACGATCGATATGACAAGGGCTATCCAGACATTGATCACCGAAACGGTGAAACTCTCCGAGAAACCTTGGCTGTTTGCATGGCGGGAGAATGGCCCGTCGTTCAACTCGTAACTTGGAACGATTTCGGCGAGGGGACAATGATCGAACCAAGCCATGAATTTGGTTATGAGTTCTTAGAAATCGTGCAATCTGTGCGTCGTAATGAACTTGGGCGACAGTTTCAGCAAACGGCTTCTGCGCTACGGCTTCCCGAAAAGCTGTACCGTTTGAGAAAGTCGGCGAACGCACGAGTAAAATCGATGGATGAGGCGGCTGAATTATTAGCCGACGGCGAAACGGACGCCGCGCGGCACCTTATCGAGCATATTTCGGCGACATCTTCTGCGAGCGACAAAGCGTCGTTTGAGAATGGTCACCGTTCATTCGTGCGACCTTCCTTCGAGGGCTCGCATTCTATTCAGTTGGCCTCTAACGCTGTTGGGGAGGGCAATCGTTATTAGAGGAAATCTTGGCACGCGTGTGCCAAGGCGCTTTTGATCACCATTTTTTCAGGGTACTTTTCTGGCTAATGAAGATTTTAAGGGAGAAACTTTCGATGAGACTGACACTGAATCGTTGCGGTTTGGCCGCCGCACTGAGCATGATGTTGCTCACGGCCACGGCACAGGCGGATGCCTTGATCACCGACTTCAATAACTTTGTTTCCGACGCACTGTATCCATCGTGGGCGTTGCCATCGAGCACCGTTGTATCGGGACCGAATGCTTACTCGATTACCGCCACGGGCTACGGCAGCAACTACAAGTACATTGGTTTTCCAGAAATCCACGGCGCTGGCAACAAATACATCGAGCTCACCGCCACATTAAGCGGCCCAGCAGCGGCTGATGGCCACTTGGGTCCAATCGTTGGCTTGATCGATGGCGACGGTACGCATGTCAACTTTGCTTGGTATGGCCAACTTTTGGGCAGCCACGTGTTGACCATGCCCGTTGATTCGCCGACCTGGGTCGCTGCCGCTGGTGGAACTCCTGGTCTTGATTTGAACACTTTGACCCACATGCACATGCAGCTTGATCCAGGTGGATTCGGCACACAAGGTCAATACACGATTGCCTGGGAGAACCTGCGTCTGTTCGTTCCCGAGCCGAGTTCGTTTGCTTTAATGGGTGGTTGCGCGATGCTATTGGGCTTGCGTCGCCGTAAGTAAGAGACGAATTGACTATGATCCAGATCGTGCACTGCCGGGGCAGTCGGCAGTGCACGATGTTACAAAACACATAACACCACGGGCGGGCAGGCCTATTTGCGGCCGGTTTTCGAATAGCTTTGCATCCCCGACTCGGACGTCATGGCTCTTCAAAACACAAAAGAGGGAAAGCGACTACGATGAAAAAGATATTCAATTTATTTGCGGCGGCCCTGGCGCTGAGTGCCGTGGTTGCCTGGAGCGGCAGTTCGCGGGCAGATGTTGTCATCACAACATTTGATGACACTTACTTTGAAGATGCGCTATACTCATCATGGATCTCCAGCTCGATCGAGTATGGCCCAGATAGCTATAGCGTCACAGCAACCGGATATGGGAGCAACTGGACGTACATCGGCGGGTACGGGATTGACGGCACGGGAAACACCCATGTGAAACTCGACGTGACGCTGGAAGGCCCGCCTGCTGCGGAAGCTCATTTAGGCCCAATCATTACCTTGGTCGATGCCGACGGCACACGAAACAATTATGCCTGGTTTGGTCAACTTCTAGGAAACAACATCCTAACCCTGCCCGTCACTTCACCGTCATGGGTTGAAGCTCCCGGTTCGACTCCCGGTTTAGACCTCGCCGCCATCGATCACATGCATTTGCAGATTGATCCAGGTGGATACGGCCAACAGGGCCCCTACACCGTGCATTGGAATGAGTTGAGCCTCGTGACTCTTAACACAACACCTGGCGATTTTGACGAAGACGGTGACGTCGACGGCCGAGATTTTCTAGCCTGGCAAGCCAATTCCAGCCTTGGTCTTTTGTCCGATTGGCAAACTGCCTACGGAGCAGCTTTGACTGGGTTCACATCGGTGCCTGAACCCGGCACATTCGGAATGATGATTCTCGCGAGTATCAGCGCCATTGGCCTGCGAAGAAATCGCGGCCTGAGTGCCTGATGGGGCAGCGTCGCACGCCGCCTTCCCCTCCCGGCGGCGTGCGGCACTCGTCGAGCAAGAAGTTAAAGAGCGAACAGATGATTTCAATTCAATTATTACGCGAACTGCGGAGCAGATTGACCGCGAAAATGGCGTGGCAGACGCCAAGGAGTCGATTCATGTCCTACTTCAACAACAAAATGGTGCCTTGTCGGCAAATCGTTAACAGCAACAAGTCGAGCCATCGGCAAGGCTTTACTCTCGTCGAGCTGTTGGTGGTGATCGCCATTATCGGTGTGTTGGTGGCATTGCTGCTACCGGCGATTCAAGCCGCTCGCGAAGCCGCTCGACGCAGTCAATGCTCGAACAATCTCAAGAATCTTGGCTTGGCCTGTTTGAATTTTCACGATGCCCACAAGTGCTTCCCACAAAGCATTCCTCAGTGGGATCAAGACAATTGGATCGCTGAGTGCGCCCCCGGGGCGACTGTGATCGCTGAGGCAAATGAACCTGTACCCTCGACTGGCTACAACGGCAAGGGATGGATCGTCGATATTTTGCCCCAGCTCGAACAGCAGGCGGCTCACGATCAAATCGTTAAGAATTATAAAATTACGAATCCTAACATAGCTTTCCGTGCCCGACAGACCACCGGATTTGGCATGGGAGTTTTGGCTATTCGCGATATCGTGGCCACGCAACTTCCGATCTTGAGCTGCCCGTCGGATGAATCGGCGAAGCCATCGGATGGAGAGCAATGGTATTGGAACTTTCCCGGCACGATCACTGCGACTACCAGCTACAAAGGCTGTGTAGGAGATACACTGCTATCGAATCAACCCGGAATGCGATGCAGCACCGACGTTGATGCACCTGCGAGTCCAACCAGTGGCTCGCCTGATACTCACAACACGCTTTCCAACAACGGGATATTCCAGCGCACGAGCATCTGGCGGCCACTCAATATGAAGTCCGTCAGCGATGGAACCAGCAACACGTTTATGATCGGCGAAAACGTCGTATTCATGGACTATCATTCGGCGGCCTATTTCTCTGACGGTGATTGGGCAACCGCGAGCATTCCAATCAACTATATGCCAATGAATATGCGTCCTGAAAACTTTAAAGATCTGGAAGCACCGGCGATCTCGAAAGCGGTGCGAGGATTCAAGAGTATGCATGCCGGTGGTGCTCAGTTCGTCATGGCGGATGGGTCGGTTCACTTTGTGCAAGAAACGATTGAAACGATCGCCTATCGCGGGTTGGCAACTCGCGAAGGTGGCGAAATTGCCGTATTGCACTAGGAACTGATTTTTGAAATTAGGAGGATGAGGCGTGAATAGGATTTATCGTTCAACACAGCTCGTAGGACTCTTGAGCTGTGCGACATTACTGCTTTGTGCGTTGGGGTGCGGTAATACCGGCGAAGCGACCGTCAGTGGATTGGTCACGCTCGATGGCAGTATTGTCCCAAATGCAAACATCTCGTTCATACCCTCAGGGGGTGGCACGCAAGCCTATGCGGTGAGCGATTCATCGGGCAACTATGAAGCTTATACCGGTCAACAGCCCGGACTTAAGCCCGGCGAATATCGAATCTCCTTAATAGCACGTGAAAAGCCTGCGATAGAAAAAACAGAATCTGGCGGGGCGCCTCCCCCTGGCCGTGCCCTTACGCCGAAGTGGTACGGGGCCCCCGATACCTCAGGGCTTTCCTTTCAAATACAGCCGGGGGCAAACGAAATCAACCTCGAACTCACTTCCCAGGCCCCTGCGGGCTGGCGCGAGCCGGGTCGAAAATAGATGGCTTGTTGATCCGACCAAAACTACGTGACAAGATCATCCGCGGATATAATGTATCAAGCGGACTCTTCTCTTTACTTTCTTTTGACCTGCCCTTGTTGGCTTCTTCTGAACGAATCATATCCATGAGCCAACGCTTCTCATTTCTGTCGTACTTACTTGGGATCGCCTTCACAACGTGTCTGGCAACCTGCTCTTTTGCTGCCACCGACGTTGTGAAGACCAACCCAATGAAGGTCTACATGCACTACATGCCGTGGTTTGAAACTCCGGCGACGATGGGTGGCAGTAACTGGGGCTGGCATTGGACGATGAACAACAAGAATCCCAACATCGTGGATTCCCAAGGCCGCCGCCAGATTGCCTCGCACTATTATCCACAAATTGGCACTTACGCTTCGCGCGATGCCGACGTGATTGAGTATCACACGCTGTTGATGAAATACAGCGGCGTGGATGGCTTAATGATCAATTGGTATGGCGTGCAGGGAACCAATGGCGATCTCAACGATTTGTTGACCAGTTCGAACGCCATCATCAATCAAACGCAAGATTTTGGCATGGACTACAACGTCGTGCTTGAAGATCGCTTTTCTGCCAACATCAATCAGGCCAAAGCCAACGTCGCGTATCTGCGTGACAATTATTTCAATGACCCAAATTACATTCGCATCAACGCCGACAACGATCCGCTGTTGATGGTGTTTGGCCCAATTACGTTTCAACAACCGGCGCAATGGACGGAAATCCTCGGCCAAGCCGGCGAGCCCGTCGATTTTCTCACGCTCTGGTACGAGCGTAACGACGCGGGCACCAACGCCGATGGCGAATACGCTTGGATCTACGAGGACGAACCTCTTGATAATTATCAAAGCCACATCAGCAACTTTTACAACTCCCGAACCCCCCTTCTCAATACTGCCGGTGGCGTGGCATTCCCTGGCTTTGATGATTACTACGACGAAGGGGGCGTGGGCGACATCATTCCGTTTGATATTCCGCACGACAATGGCCAAGTCCTGGCCAATACGCTGAATCTCGCGAATCAAAACGCCAACAAGATCGAGTTTCTTCAACTCGCCACGTGGAACGACATTGGCGAAGGAACAATGTTCGAGCCGACTGTCGAAACTGGCTACAGTTATTTATTGCAACTGCAAGAATTTACGGGCGTTATCTACGGTGAGTCGGAATTGGACTTGATCTTCCAACTCTACCGCGCTCGCAAAGAGTTTACGGGCAATAGCACGAAGCAAGCTCTGCTCGAACAAGCGTCACAACTGCTGAGTAATTTGGAAGTCGACGAAGCCCGTTCGATTATTGATTCCGTGTTGACACCAGGGGATTTCAACGGCGATGGCAACGTCGATGGCCGTGACTTTTTAGTCTGGCAACGGCAAGTCGGCCAAACAGGCTATTATCCGCTGCAACAAAAAGATGCTGATACCAACGCCGACGGCATTGTCGATTCAGCCGATCTAGCTTTGTGGCATGAGTATTACGGATATGCAAACCCGCTAAGCGGTCTAACCGCTGGCCTTGCCATCCCCGAACCGGTAAGCCTGACATATCTTTTGCTTGGTATGACTCTCTTGAGCCAAATCCGCTCACCGAAAGCCCGATGAGTGACTTCTCGGTTAACGAACGATCTAATCTAGGATTGATTCGCTACATTGCGTTGTACACAGCCGAGGCAATGAGACCACCGAGGATGGGTCCAATGACTGGAATCCAAGCGTAGGACCAATCGCTGTCGCGCTTGCGGGGGATCGGCAACAGAAAGTGCATGATGCGCGGGCACAAATCGCGGGCCGGGTTGATCGCATAGCCCGTGGTGCCACCTAGCGACAAACCAATGCCGAGCACTAACATGCCGACGGGCAGCGCGCCGAGGGCACCTAAACCAAGTATGGTTTTCTCTTCGCCCACCGAGGGTGGCTCGGCCATCAAGACGGCAAAGACCAAGACAAACGTGCCGATCATTTCGCTAAACAGATTCGCCCAGGTGCTGCGTATGGCGGGACCGGTGCAGAACGTCGCCAATTTCGCGTCAGCATCGTTGCTTGCTGCGTAGTGTGAAATGTAAGTCAGATAAACCAAAAAAGCGCCCAATAAGGCACCCGCCATTTGGGCAGTGATGTACCCACCAACGGAACCATCAAATTTCTCCGCTGCGGCCAGGGCAATCGTCACTGCGGGATTGAGATGGCCACCACTCGCCGCGGTAACACAAGACACCGCGACAAACACAGCCATCCCCCAGCCAAATGTGATAACAATCCAGCCGCTGCCGTGGCCTTTGGTTTCGCTCAGCACCACATTGGCAACAACTCCATTGCCCAGGAGAACGAGCAACATGGTACCGATAAATTCACCGACGAATGGCGACATACATGAACCTCTCACGTTTTACTACAAAAGATTAGTTCGACGCCCAACCTTTGGCCCGTTCCACGGCACGCCGCCACATCGCACGGCGTTCGGCAGCTTCATCGACAGTGATCTGGGGCTCAAAACTGCGATCGACGGCCCAATATTGTGCGATCGCCTCGCGCGACTGCCAAACTCCTGCTCCCATGCCTGCGAGATAGGCTGCCCCTAGCGCCGTGGTTTCCGTCACTTTGGGTCTAACAACCGATATCTGTCCAAGGTCGGCTTGAATCTGAAGCAATGTGTCGTTCACGCTCGCCCCGCCATCGACGCGCAGTTCGGCAAGTTTGTAACCGGCATCGTTCTGCATTCCTTGCAACAAATCAGCCACTTGAAATGCTATGCCTTCGAGCGCGGCGCGGGCAATGTGCCCCGCGGTTGTTCCACCGGTAATGCCAATGATTGTGCCTCGGGCATAAGGATCCCAATCGGGCGCACCCAATCCGGCAAACGCGGGCACAAAATATACTCCTCCACTGTCACTCACCGAATTGGCCAAAGGCCCCACGTCGCTCGACGATTTAATAATGCCCAACCCATCACGCAGCCAACCGACGGTGGCTCCGCCAATGAAAACTGAACCTTCTAGCGCGTATTCCGTTGTTTCACCCACCTTGCACGCAACAGTGGTCAGCAATTTGTGCTGTGATTTCACAAACTCTGTGCCGGTGTTCATGAGCATGAAGCAACCAGTTCCATACGTGTTCTTCGCCAAGCCGCGTTCAAAGCAACCTTGGCCGAACAATGCTGACTGCTGATCGCCAGCCATGCCCGTCAGCTTGATTCCCGCCAAAGGCAAGTGCGTGGCTACGCTGCCGTAATCTTCACTACTGGAACATATTTCCGGCAAAATTTCGCGAGGCACGCGGAAGAGTCGAAGCAGTTCGTCATCCCAGTCGCCTTTGTTGATGTTCATCAGCAAAGTACGCGAGGCATTCGATGCATCGGTAATGTGTCTCTCACCGCCCAGCAGATTCCAGGCCAGCCAAGAATCGATCGTACCGCAGGCCAGCTTGCCATCCTCAGCTGCCGCACGGGCACCCGGCACATGATCAAGCAGCCAGGCAATTTTGGTTCCGCTGAAATAGGGGTCGAGTAACAACCCCGTCTTATCGCGAATCGTGGGTTCGTGCCCAGCGGCGCGTAACTCGGCACAAACATCCGATGTCCGCCGATCCTGCCAGACGATGGCCTTATGCAAAGGATCACCCGTTTCGCGATCCCACAGCACCACGGTCTCGCGTTGATTGGTGATTCCAATCGCGGCTACATCGCTGGGCTTGAGCTTCAAAGCCGCTAAGGCTTCAATCGCTACGCCCAATTGCGTGGTCCAAATTTCCTCGGGATCGTGTTCGACCCAGCTGGGCTGGGGATAATACTGTTTGAACTCGCGTTGCCGAATCGCAAGGACATCGCCTTGTTCGTCAAACACGATTGCCCGCGACGAAGTGGTGCCCTGATCGAGGGCCAGCAAATAAGTCATGCGAAAACTCTGTCGAAAAGTCAAAACAAGAAGAGCGGATTGCTGCCCCCATAACGTAACGCATCGGCTACAATCACGCTAGCTATCGCTGTATGCTAGTAGCGAACGGCGTGCATCTTATCGCAAAGGACGACTTCGCATGAACCGCTCGGATACGATTGCCAAGCTCCAACAAAGCACCTTCGACATACTCGTAATCGGGGGTGGTATCGTGGGGGCGGGAATCGCGCGCGACGCGGCGCTGCGCGGCTTGCGGATCGCGCTCGTGGAACAAGCTGACTTCGCCGCGGGAACGAGCAGCCGCTCCAGCCGATTGCTGCACGGTGGTATCCGCTATCTGGCTCAAGGTCGTATTGGACTCGTGCGCGAAGCGAGCAAAGAAAAAACCATCATTGGCCACATTGCTCCGCATTTAGCTCAACCGTTGCCGTTTATCTTTCCCACTTGGCGGGGAACACCCTGGTCGTATTGGAAGCTATCTGTCGGTGTAAGGCTCTACGACTTGCTGTGTGGAATGAAAAACTTTGGGCGGTCAAGTTCACTGAACATCGCCGCGACGAAAAAACTTCTACCGGGACTTACAACCAGAAATCTTACCGGAGCGGTCCGCTACTTCGATGCACTCACCAATGACGCTCGTTTAGTGATCGATACCCTACGATCCGCTGAGAGGCATGATGCCCAGTTGATTAATCACGTGAAGTTTCTTGATGCCAAACCAGAAAACAATGGCTGGTTATGCACGGTTCGTGATCAATTGACCGCTCACGAATTCACTATTTGCGCGCGGGCCGTTGTGAATGCCGCCGGGCCGTGGTCGGACAAGCTGCCACACTCCAAGACCAAGTTGCGCCTCACCAAAGGAGTGCACTTGGTTGTCGATCATCAGCGGCTGCCGGTTCCCGAAGCCGTGGTCATGACCGAGGGCAATCGCGTGTTGTTTGCCATTCCCTGGGGCGAGCGAGTGATTCTCGGCACGACCGACACCGATTACGACGGCGATTTGCCGAACCCGCCGTGCGATGCTCGCGACATTGCCGAAGTCTTGGGAGTGGTTAACACAACTTTTCCCGAAGCAAACATCGCCCCCTCGGACGTGATCAGCACGTGGTCGGGGCTGCGGCCGTTGGTGGCCGATCCGAATGGTGATCCCTCGGACATCTCGCGCCGCCACAACATCGACATGAGCAATCCTGGCTGGTGGGACGTCACCGGTGGCAAACTGACAACCTATCGCTTAATGGCCGAAGAAACAGTCGACAAGATTGTCCGCCATTTCGGTCTTAAGTCTGGGCCGTGCTCAACGGCAGAGCTTTCCATTCAAGAGGGGAACAAAAGATTGAATGTCAGCGGCATTTTGCCCCCACCGATCAGTCAAGATGTGGTGCAAGAAATTTGCCGTACAGAATGGCCATACCATCTCGATGACGTAATGATCCGGCGCACGAGTTGGCATTATTACCACCGCGATCGCACGGCCATCGCCGAGAAAGTTGCCGATTGGATGGCCGGAGAACTTGGTTGGAGCGATGCCGAACGATCCGCGCAGCTGGAGCGTTACCGAAAGCACGCTTAATCGCTTAAAGCATGCCGAAGACGTCTTCGTTCCAACGGACAAAGCCTTCGATCGCTTCGTACTCAGCCAAGCCGAGCTCGTCGTAAACGCGAGCCGTTGCGCGATTGCGATCTTCTGCCCGTTGCCAGAACTCGCGTGGATCTGGGCCGGGGAATAAAGCACGGTCTTTTTGCGATTCGTGCTTGAAGATGGCGTTCCGTTTCCGCAACAACTCTTGCGGGCTGAGCGGCACGGCCATTTCGATTTGATGTGGATTCCATTCCTGCCAAGCACCGCGGTAGAGCCACACTTCACAGACCTTATACCATGGCTCATTTTCCACACGCTTACAGGCCTGCAACACCGCGCTCAAGCATGTGCGGTGCGTGCCGTGCGGGTCGGACAGGTCGCCCGCCGCATAGATTTGATGGGGCTGCAGCTTCTGCAACAAATCAACCGTGATTGCGATGTCTTCCTCACCGAGCGGCTTCTTGCGAACGCGTCCTGTTTCGTAGAACGGCATATCCATGAAATGGCATTGCTCGGCTGGCACACCGAAGACACGGGCGCCGGCTTTGGCTTCACCGCGACGAATCATCGACTTGATCGCTTGTACCGACGGGTTGTCGACTTGCCCCGGCTGCTTGTGTTTGAGCGACTGCTCCATTTCGGAGATGATCTTATCGGTCTGTTCGGATGGCAGGCCAAAGTATTTTGTGAATTCTTCGATGAAGTCGGCAAAGCAAATCACGTCGTCGTCAAACACGGCGATGTTGCCGGACGTTTGATAGGCGACGTGAACCTCGTGGCCTTGATCGACCAAGCGATTGAATGTGCCCCCCATCGAGATGACATCGTCATCGGGGTGGGGTGAGAACAACAGTACTCGCTTAGGGAAAATATCGTTGTGACGCTGGGGGCGATCACCCGGCAAGCGTGCGTGGGCTGGCTTGCCACCAGGCCAACCCGTGATCGTTCCCTGCAGGTAACGGAACACGGAGAGATTGATGTCGTAAGCCGAACCGTGGTTGGCCAGCAAATCTTGCATACCCTCTTCGTTGTAGTCCTCGGCAGTCAATTTCAGGATCGGCTTCTTCAATTTCTGCGCCAACCAAATTACGGCCTTGCGGGTTTGCTTTTCAGTCCAATTGCAATTCCCTAGCACCCATGGCGATTGATACCGCGTGAGCTTTTCCGCAGCCGCTTCGTCCATCACGATCTTGGCGTTGGGATGCTCCTGCAAGAAGCTCGCTGCGATTGACTTGGAAACTTCACCTTCAATCGCCTGAGCGATAATCGACGCCTTGCCTTCGCCGAAGGCCATCAGATAAATCTGTCGAGCTTCGAGAATCGTGCCGACACCCATGGTGATCGCACGTAGTGGAACGTGCTCCTCGCCGAAGAAATCGCTCGCGGCATCGCGACGGGTCACTTTGTCGAGCGTGATCAAACGCGTGCGGCTTTCGCGGCCGGAACCTGGTTCGTTGAAGCCGATATGGCCCGTGCGACCGACACCCAACAATTGAATGTCAATCCCGCCAACATCAACAATCGCTTGCTCATAGTTACGACAGTATTCCGCAACATTCTCCTGAGGTTGCACACCGTTAGGAATATGAACATTTTCGGGCAAGACATCGACGTGATCGAACAAATGCTCGCGCATGAAACGGACATAACTCTGCAGAGCTTCAGGCTGCATCGGGAAATATTCGTCGAGGTTGAACGTCACGACGTTGCGAAAACTGAGGCCCTCTGCGCGATGCAAACGCACAAGTTCTTCATAAACCGAAGTGGGCGTGCTGCCGGTGGCCAATCCCAAGACGCACATCTTGCCGGCCTCTGTCCGCTGACGAATCAAATCGGCGATTTGATGAGCTACGTAATGACTGGCGTCCTTCGCATTGCGAAACACGTTGCAGGAGATTTTTTCCGGGTGCGATTCGGAATGAAAGGGAGCGGCGTGCATGGCGTTTTGGGAGTTGTTTTCGTGAGTCTTCATGGCATCTAGGTCCCATCTCGGGAAGATAATCGAATACTCCTACTATCCACGGAATTGAGCTCAAAAGCTAGTGCAAGATCGTCTTGAGTTCCCAGATAGACACCAAAACAAATTGGGTATGGTGCAGCGCAGTGAACTGTCTACAATTGGCGCACCACTAGCTTGCGATTGCGCACGAAAATCTCATTTTCGACGCAAATGTGCTCATGGAACGTTTGCGGCACTTCCACTAAAATGCGGCTGAATTTGAAAACTCTTTCCAGTCGGAGGCATGCATGTTTCGTTGGCCCTTGGGCGTGTTTACGAGTCTCGATACGGGGCTAGGAATTCATTTCGATGTGTTGGATAAGCTCGCCATCCCCACCATCCATTTGCACGCCCCCAGCGAGGAAAAGCGCACCCCCGCCGAAGCCGCGCGTATGGCCGACGAACTGCGCCGATTGAATGTGGAAGTCACCTGTGTCTTTGCTGGCTTCGACGGCGAGAGTTACGCTGATATTCCCACGGTCGAACGCACGGTTGGGATTGTTCCCCTGGAAACCCGCCGCGATCGCTTGGCCGAGCTCAAAGAAATCGCCGATTTCACCGCCCAGATGGGCGTCAAATCCGTGGGCCTGCATCTAGGTTTCGTGCCTCACGAGACAGAGTCGCCGGAATACCTGGAGTTGCTCAATGTCACCCGCGATATCTGTGACTACTGTGCAGCGAAGGAGCTGGCCGTTCATTTGGAAACGGGGCAGGAATCGGCTGAACTGCTGGAAGAATTTTTGACCGATGTCGACCGGCCGAACTTGTTTGTGAATTTCGACCCCGCAAACATGATTCTGTACGGCTGCGGCGAGCCGATTCCAGCCCTCAAACGGTTAAGCCGCTTTGTCCGCAGTGTTCATTGCAAGGATGCCAAGTGGTCTGACCAGCCGGGCAAAACCTGGGGCCGGGAAATGCCCCTGGGCGAAGGGGATGTCAACTTTGCGGATTTCTTGGCAACGCTGTCCGAGATTCGCTACGCGGGGCCACTCACGATCGAACGCGAAATCCCTCAAGAACCAGAACGCCAAGAACAAGAAATTCGCCACGCGGTCGACTTATTAAATCGTCTGATGCAAGCCTAACGCTTTTCGAGGTTTTCATGTCTGTTGCAGCACGCCTGTCGGTGATGATGTTCCTCCAATTTTTTACGTGGGGGGCTTGGTTCGCCACACTTGGCCAATGCTTGGGCGAGAACGAACTGAAAGACTTTATCGGTGGAGCGTACGGCAGCGCGCCGATCGCCGCGATTATCTCACCATTGTTTTTAGGTTTGATCGCCGACCGCTTTTTTCCTTCGCAGGCGGTGATGGGCATGCTGATGTTGATCGGCGGCGTACTGTTATGGATGGCCCCCGGCTTTGCCGAAGCCGGCAATGGCGGGGCGTTGGTCTGGGTTATTCTGGGCCACCTGCTTTGCTATATGCCGACACTGGGCTTGGGCAACTCCATCGTCTTTTCCAATGTCGATGATCCCAACAAATTCCCACGGATTCGCGTCTGGGGAACCATCGGCTGGATCGTCGCCGGACTGTTTGTCGGCTTTCAAGGCTGGTCGAGCAGCTTCAATATCTTCCGTTTGGGAGCCATTTGCTCGGTCGCACTCGGGTTTTACTCCTTCACGCTCCCGCACACGCCGCCGCCAGCTAAAGACAAGCCGCTTAACATGCGCACGCTGTTGATGATGGATGCCTTCAAGCTGCTGGGGAATATGCCGTTCTTCATCTTCATTGTCTGTTCGACGCTGATCTGCATCCCGCTGGCCTATTACTATGGTTTCACCTCGAATCTGTTGGGGCAGATTGGTTTCGAACAACCGGCTGCCACGATGACTCTCGGTCAGATGAGCGAGATCTTCTTCATGATCTTGATCCCATTCTTCTTCCGTCGACTGGGCGTGAAAAACATGATCCTGGTAGGCATGGCTGCCTGGTCAGCGCGATATTTGCTGTTTGCCTTCGGCGCACCGCAGCAAGTTGTATCGATGATCCTCCTGGCCGTGCTGCTTCACGGTGTGTGCTACGACTTTTTCTTCGTCACCGGTTTTATGTACACCGATTCCAAAGCGCCCGCCGATGTGAAAGGGCAAGCTCAGTGCATGCTCGTGTTCTTCACACAAGGCGTGGGCATGTTCTTTGGCTATTGGATCGCCGGGGTCCGTTTCGCCACTTCGGTTCCGAACTACGACAAACTCAACGCCGCCATCCAAGCCGGAAAAACCGACACACAACTGACCTTTGGCCAATCACTCGAGCGAATGTTCTCTGTCAAATTGCCTGAGGGCATCGATCCTCAGCTCCTGTCACAAACGATGCTCGAATGGAAAGAGTTTTGGTTGCTGCCAGCCATGATGGCCGGTGCTATCTTTATAGTTTTCGCGTTCGCCTTCCATGAAAAGCGCGACGTCACTCCAGCAATTGATGAAGACTCTGTGTGAGTTCTTCAGGTTTGGCCGAACATTAAGTCGTACTGCGTTCAACGTTCCTGCGCGCTGAATGGCGAAACAGGAGCGCTGAAGCGACCAACGCCATCGCGAAGACCGAATTCAAAATAAAAACCGGCCCGATGCCTGGCGCAAATGGTGCATGGGGAGAGTTCGGATCCATAAGCGCTTCCTGCCAGCCGGCTTTCCAAATGACGAGTGCGATAACCGGCACGAGCAATTGAACCATTGCCATCGCAATCAGCGCGCGGGCCAGCCCCAGGGGCTCGAGTTTTGCGATCAGCGCGCCGACGATACCTGTCACAATCACACCCAAGTACAGCAAATTGATCGGCCCATCGCCGATGATCCCCACGGCGCCGTTGATCCACACCAAAAGAAATGTGGTTACGACCGCGATGCCGACGGCAACTCGATATGCAGTGCTGTCTGTCATTCTCATGGCCACTTCGTAAACAGCACCCACGCTCATCAACAGCGCACCCATAAAAACAAAATCAAACAGGGTCCAATTCACTTCCTCGGTGTACTGCATCGCGGTCAGCGGCACGAGCAGAAGAAGTCCCACCACCGAAGCCCACGCGGTCATCCGCCACCGGGTTCCGCGCCAACCGCCACCAAAATCCATACTTCCAATCGTTGTGTTGTTCTGCATGTTCATATTGATTTTCCTTTCATCGCGGGTGAAAACTTTGCAATGCAAAGTTACAAGATAAAAAAAGAGAGTGTACCTAAGCCGGACGCCAGACAGCCGCGGAAGCAGCCCCTTGTTTGCTGGCCTTTTGTTGTGCGTCGGAGACAACGCTTTCCAAAACACTGATGTATTCGCCGAACCGCGTGCGTCCCTCGGCGGTGAGACGATACATGGTTTGCTGACGAGAGCCTTGCTGGCCTTTCCAAATCTCCACCAAGCCGGCTTCGCTCAATACCGAAAGATGCCGACTGAGATTCCCATCGGTCAGATTGCAAAGCTCTTTGAGGTCGTTAAACAGCAAACCACCGCTATTCGCAGCAAGCGACGCCAAGATTCCTAAGCGTGCCTTTTCGTGCATCACGCGGTCAAGGCCCTCGTAAGAAAACCGACCCGCTTGTTCGCCTTTACTCTGACGTGCCATGTTGTCGCTCCAAAGTCCAATACAAAACCGCAGCCCCGAATAACTGCCCACCACCAAAGCACAAAGCCATTTGCCAGGGCGCAAAGGCATTCGCACCTTGGCCGTATATCAAGCAAATCGTTCCCGCACAAACGTAATACAAAGCCACCCACACCACCTGCCTGGGCAGCAATCGGTACGATGCAAAAATGCCGAGGCTGTAAACGAGCGACCACAAACCGGGGAGCATCCACGCCGAACTCAGTGCGTAGCGATAAATGCAAAGCGTGATGACGGCGCCTACGAGCAGACTCGGCAGGAATTGTTCGGTGGCGAGCAACGTCGCTTGCCGCGCAAGACGCGAATCAGCGAGCCGCACCCGCCGCCATAATTGAACCGCCGCAGCGATGAGGCAGATGCCGGCGACTGATATCCAAAGGATAAGAAAATCAGTGAGCTGGCTGTCCGGTTTGACAAAGTAGGGCTGCAACAGGGCCGTGGCCAAGGCTAAGTTCCCGAAAAGGCGACCGTCAGCGCACGATAGCCACGAAACAGCTCATTTTGAGCCATTTGCTGACGGATCTCGGTAATTTGGAAGAGTGCTTCGCGCAATTCCATGACGGTACCACAAGTGTGCTGCCAAAAACTTCACTTTGCATTACAAAGTATCAGCGCAAATGGGCAGTGTCAAGCGAATTTCCAGAAGCTCGGACGTTAGCAGATTGAATTGTGGCTACTTGTTGATAAGTTGCTGCGCGCCGTCAACGACCTTTTCCCAATCAAACGCGGGGCCGGGATCCTGCTTGTTGGCCTGCACATGGTAGTGCCCCAATACCCCCTCAAAATCTTGCCACTCCTTCTCCGTCAGAACATGTGGAATAAGTTTCCCATCTTTGTCCTTAGGATAGTCGCATTTGATCTTGGGGAAAATCTTGCTGAGGGTCGCCGTCAGCTTGATCAGCGAATCGTATTGCTGGGGTGTGAAATCGTATTGGTAATATTCTTTCCCTTGAATTTCACCTTTGATCAATTCATTACGAGCGGGATGACCCACAAATGGCACTTTGCGCAGGCCCAAATGCATGATGCCCCGCGGGGGTCGGAGTTCCACGATGCCGTTGTCATCGGTGTAATACCATTTCTTAAAGACTTCATCTTTGGGATCAGAATAGGCCCCCATGTTGGCGATTTCGATACCGATGGCACGCGAATTAGAAATCGTGGCATGCCATGCTCGTTCCTTAAGATCGAGTGTTTGGTAGATCGTGCCATCGACGTCGAGCATGAAGTGAACGCTCAAGCCACGGGAATCGTGAAGCACCTTGAAACAGACTTCGCTCGTGCCGCAAACGTCGTAGTGCATCACGAATTGATCGACCACGTCTTGGAGCATCGGCAAATCCCACCCACCGCCACGCACTTTTTCCAGTTCTTCGGCGGAGAGCTTGTCCTTGCGAATGCCGTAGCGATTGGGCGAATCGAGCTTGGCTTCTTCGAGAGTTTGCTTCCAATCGGCTTTTTCAATCGGGCCGAAACGCCGCTCCACGCGGTAGGCGTCGTATCCTTCGGGGTCCATCCACAACTTCACGGGAGCGGTCGTGTGGTACAACTGTCCGCAAACGACGATTTCGTCGCCCTTGCGTTCGAGCTTTTCGCCTGCACTTTGGGCCAATGCCGATTGTGCTATAAACGCGAGACCCAGCAACAAACCACCACGCAAGATAACCGTCGGCATGTCGATTCACCTCAAGAAGCAAAGAAAGCGGCTTTTACACCTTTATTCTATCAACGCATTGCCGGTCGGCGACGAAACTTTGCGCAAGCGACTCTCGCTAACACGAATTGCCCGCTCAGGGATTCCCGGCCAGTTGGAGTTAAGGAATAATCAGTGTTCCTCACCGCCGTTTAACCGTGAATCGCCATGAAGACCGTTTCTATGTTTGTTTGGGAAGATTATGCGGCCAGTCCGCTGCTGACTGTTCCGCCCGCTCAGTTGCGTGAAAAAGACGTCACACGAGTGCTCAAGGAACTTCAAGCCTTGCGGCCTGCTGGGATGAAGCTCGAAGAAATTGGCAAATCCTACGAAGGGCGGCCAATTCATTCGATCACGATGGGGCAGGGGCCGATTAAAATTTTCGCCTGGTCACAGATGCACGGCAACGAGCCAACCCACACGGCGGTGCTCATTGACTTGATCGACCTCTTGCAGCGACACCCTGATCACAAGGTGGCTAAGGATATTCTCAGCGAATGCACGCTAACACTCGTGCCGATGCTCAACCCCGACGGCGCGGAGCGCTACATCCGCCGCAACGCGCAAGATATCGACATTAATCGTGACGCCTTGCACTTAGCGACACCCGAGGGGCGCCTGCTCCGCAAAATGGTAGAGCAAGTCAAACCGCAGTTCGCATTCAATTTGCACAATCAACAGCCGGGCACGTCGGTCGACGGGTTTCACGTGGCGGCGGTTTCGCTCTTGGTTCCTCCGATCGATGAGCCCGACACGCAGACCGAATGGACCGAGCAAGCCCGACAAGTGGCCGTCGCTTTTCTCGATGCCGTGCGGCCGCATTGCGAGGGAATGATCTCGCGGTATGACGCCGACTTCATGCCACGCTGCTTTGGCGAGTGGGTGCAACAGCAAAAGATTGCCACGCTGACGGTTGAAGCAGGGGGGTGGTCGACAGTCGATACGACGCCGCTCGTTCAGGTACATTTCCTGGGCATGATCAACGCCTTCGCCGCGATCGCCAATGGCTGTTACACGACGGTTGATCCCAAGGATTACGATGCGTTGCCGCGATCAAGCGATCAATACATGTTCGACATCGTCGTGCGTGATGCCGAAGTTGTGCCAACCGGCGGGCACGGGCCGTTCAAAGCCGACCTCGGAATCAACTTCACCAAGCAGCAAGACCGCGTGCCCATCGAGCGCGGCGGTCGCATCGACGATTTTGGTGACTTGTGCGTGACCTCCGGCAAGCAAGTTTTGGAGTGCCAAGGTTTACCGTGTGTGCCGGGGCGTGTTATCTATCAGCCCAACATCACACCATTAAAACTGCCAACGGATGAACAAGCTCAAGAGTTTTTAGAGCAAGGCATCACCACAGTGATTGGCAGCGTGAACCTCAATGAGCCGGCGCAACTTGATGCGCTCGCAAAATTGTCTGCCAACGCAAATTGGCCGCTGAATGTCGGTTTTGTGGCGAAACTGCCAACGAATGCCGATTCCAGAGTGCGAGATCAGCTCCTCCGCGCAATTGCGGCGGGTGTTCTTGGTGTCGCAGGAAAAGAGTCGGATGGCTTGCAGGATATGTTGAATTGGTTTGGGTTGCCTTTACAGGAAGAAGCAAGCTTGCCAACGGATTACGCATCGCAGGATTCGCTAGGCAATTTGGTTGATGGTAATTTCAAATTCGCCAATGAGTTGGGGCTAACGAGTCGCAGTGATATCCGGCTAGCCGCAACCGCCGATTTGTTGTTCTTCGACTCGGGTACGAAAGAGTTTTCACCGGCGGCGATTAAGCACGTTATGCTCGGAGGCAAATTAGTCCTAAACGACCGCAAGTTTCTGCCGGGAGCCAGCGGTGAGCTCTTGCTTCGGCGGCGAGGTGGCGTGCAGTGAAAACTCTCGTTCCACCAGCCCTCTATCGCGGCGACACGATTGCGATTATCGCCCCGGCCAGCGTTCCGGATCCGGAAAAGATCGAGCGCGCGATTGGCCGCTACGAAGAGATGGGTTTTCGGGTTAAACTCTTCGGCGATATCTATCGTCGCTGGGGATATTTGGCGGGAGACGACGAAACCCGCATCGAAGAGCTGACAAACGCGGTGCTTGATCCTGAAGTGGCGGCGATCTTTCCCGCCCGGGGAGGAACCGGTGTCACGCGGCTCTTGGATTCGCTGGATTACAGCGTCTTTCGTAAGCATCCCAAGATTCTCGCCGGCTTCAGCGACATCACGGCCCTGCATTCGGCGCTGCAACAACAGGCGGGCTGGGTGACGTTTCATGCGCCGCATCCGATGGACGGCCTCGGTATGCCCGATGGTCTCACGCCATTGTCGTCGCGGACATTCTGGCGCGCATTGCTCGCCGAAAGTTACACCGATCGCAAAGCGTCGGGCTACGAAATTCCGCTTACCGACGACGAACGGCAAAACATTGTAACGTTTGCTTCCGGCAAGACCGAAGGCAAACTCGTGGGGGGGAACCTTTCGCTCGTGTGTGCGACGCTCGGCACGCCGTACGAGTTCGACATGACGGGCAACATCCTGCTCCTGGAAGAAGTGGCTGAAGCGCCATATCGAATCGACCGCTTCCTCTCACAACTCCGACTAGCGGGAAAGTTGGATCAGCTCGCGGGGGTCGTGTTGGGGCAATTCACTGATTGCGATCCGACCGCAGGAAAGCCAAGTTTGACGCTCGATGAGATTTTTGACGGTTATCTGGCGGACTTGGGTATTCCGATTCTTAAAAACTATCCCACGGGGCACACCTCGGACAACGCGACGTTGCCGTTGAATATCCCCGTCGAGCTAGATGCCGATGCCAAAACAATCAGAGTGCTGGAAAATCCGGTGCGGCTCACGCGCAAGGTGACCGCATGAAACTGCACCCCGCCGAACCGCCGCGTGTTGATCTGGCGCAACTTCCCACGCCGGTTGTGGAACTCAAACAACTTGCTCAGTCGCTTAGCGAATCTCGCATATTGATGAAACGTGACGATCTTACCGGTTTGGAACTCAGCGGCAACAAAATCCGTAAGTTGGAATACGTCGTTGCTGAAGCGATTGCCCAAGGGGCGGACACGCTGATCACCCATGGCGGCGTGCAATCGAATCATTGCCGGGCCACCGCGGCCTTGGCAGCTCGACTCGGCCTGCGGTTGCGTTTGATTCTTCGCTCGCCGGAATCGCAGCCCGAACGCGAGGGCAATCTGTTTCTCGACGAGCTCTTTGGCGCAGAGTGCAGTTTTCACTCTGCGGATGCATACAACAGCCAATTGAATGACTTGGTTGCCAAGACCCGGGCCGAAGAAGCCGCCGCGGGGCACAAGCCTTACTTCTTTCCGGTGGGGGCCAGCATTCCACTGGGATGCTGGGGCTACATTCGTTGCATCGCCGAACTCGTGGAACAACTGGGCCGCGAAACACCCATTGATATCTACTGTGCCACGTCGTCGGGAGGCACGCAGGCGGGCTTGATTCTCGGAAGGGCACTCTGCGATTGCTCGAATTGGTCGATTCGCGGCGTGCCGGTCAGCGATAGCTCCGAATACTTTCGCCAGAAGCTGCGCGAACTTATCACGGCAACGATCACTCAGTATGAATTGAATCTGAGCGAAGCCGACACGCCCATCGAATTGGTCGATGGGTTTATCGGCGATGGTTATGCGATTCCGACAACGGCGGGTGTCGAAGCGATTCGATTGCTGGGACGGACCGAAGGGATCGCCCTCGATCCCAGCTACACTTCCAAGGCGATGGCCGGCATGCTGGCCAATCGAAAAACACGCGATCCCGATCGAGTCACGGTCTTTATTCATACTGGTGGCATCTTTGGTTTGTTCGCACGACGCGACCTGTTTGCTTAACTCGTGAGAAAGATTTAGGAATTTCGTATGACGTTTGCCCCCCACTTCCCTGTTCGCGTTAATCAAATCGCTGGCCAGCCGATTCCGCAGCTGGCCCAAGAATTTGGCACGCCGGTGTATGTTTACGATGCCGCGGTGATTGTAGAACGAATCCGTGAGCTCGCCGCGTTCGACGTTGTACGCTACGCGCAAAAGGCGTGTTCCAATCTGGCGATTCTCGATCTTGTCCGCCGACACGGCGTGCTTGTCGACGCCGTGAGCGCGGGCGAAATTCGCCGGGCTTTGGCGGCGGGTTACAAGCCGGGTGGCGGGGAGCATCCCGAGATCATGTTCACGGCTGATATCTTCGACGCCGAAGCACTTGATCTCGTCGTGGAGCACGACATCCCGGTGAATTGCGGTTCGCCCGACATGATCGACCAACTCGGCGCGCAGGCTCCTGGTCGTGAAGTCACCTTGCGCATCAATCCGGGCTTTGGCCACGGGCACAGCCAAAAAACCAACACCGGCGGCGAAGGCTCGAAGCATGGCATTTGGCTCACGCAGATTCCCAACTGCATCGAACGCGCTGCGAAGGCCAACATCAAAATCACGGGGCTGCATATGCACATCGGCTCGGGCACCGACATGCAGCATTTGAGCAGCGTCTGTCAGGCTATGGAACAGACGGCGCTCGAAGTCGGCCCCACGCTGCACACGATCAGCGCGGGTGGCGGGCTCCCCACCCCTTACCGGCAAGGTGAGGAACGGGTCGATGTTGCTGCCTACTTCACGCTCTGGGATGCCACGCGGCAGCGTTTGGCCGAAGCGTTCGGTCACCCGATGTCGCTGGAGCTTGAACCGGGGCGGTATCTCGTCGCGGAAAGTGGCAACTTGATTGCCGAAATCCGCGCGGTCAAACAAATGGGGAGCAAAACTTACTACTTGGTCGATGCCGGTTTCAATAACCTCGCGCGGCCGATTCTCTATGGTGCGTATCATCCGATTGCCATTTGTCCTCGTGATGGAAGCGCCGCTTCGCCCGATCTCCAGCCCGTTGTGGTTGGCGGACCGCTCTGCGAATCGGGCGATATTTTTACCCAGGAAGCCGGCGGCTTCGTCAGCACGCGCGATCTGCCAGTGGCGGCGGTGGGCGATTATCTGGTCATCGGCTGCGCGGGGGCTTACAGCTTTGTGATGGGCAGCAACTACAACAGCAAACCGCTGGCCGCCGAAGTGCTCATCGACGGCGGCAAAGCCCATCTGGTGCGCAAGCGGCAAACCTTCGACGATCTCATCGCCGGGGAAATGATTCCGCGCTAACGACGAGCATCTCCGCACGGACTTCTGCTTTGCGAGGTTTGCCAGGTTTGCGGAGTCGCCAGTGTGGCCAAGCAGAAGCAAACGAACTTTGTCATCTTTTTCAACTTCATCAACTTTATCATGCCTTGAGTATGATCAAGTTCGGTTGGGTCCGTGGTTGGTGTAGGCCGGAACAAGCCCCGCGCAGTTCCGGCAAAGAAGCGCAATTGATAATGCCTTGCCGGAACTGCGCACCGCTTGTTCCGGCCTACAAAAACTTCTTTTCAGGTTGGCGAGGTTTGCCTGGTTTGCGGCCTCCCTGAGCATGCAAACCTGAGTTTTCGCGCGTGCGCTGGGGTCCCAACTTTCGTGACGAAACTTCTGGGTTTTGTCACTTAGCGATGTCACAAGTGCTGAACGTTCAAGCCCTTGCGACATTCGTACGTGCCAAAACCGGTCGACTTTTGGTCAAAACGTACGGAAACTGCGTTCCAAAATTACGTTCCACAAATCCAGTTTTCAAAGAGCATGCCTACAGTTGGGCGAACACCATTATAGCGATTGCGAAGCGCTTCGCCACAACGATTCTTGGCCGGGGGGAAGATATTAAAGCACAGAGGTCGCAGAGAACACGGAGGAAAGGCAACCACGAATCGGACGAATAGCACGAATAAGTCGGGTAGCACCGACACTTTGTCCGCAAAATCTTATCCATCCGCGTTGGTTAAGCCGGACACGTGTCGGTGTGCGCAGCACAAGGTGCTTTCGACGCACATCACCTCTTGCCGTAAACGACACCGCCGTGGCGGTTCCTGCATTATGTTCTCGAATTCATAACGCTCTCAGGACAAAGTGTCAGTACTACCCAGCTATTTTGACATTGCTGAATTCGAACTTTTCAATCAAGCTTTCGCCCTAACGGCATTAAAAAATAAGCTGTCAGATCAGCGGTTGCTTGTTCATTTTTAATTTCAACGGAGTATAGAACTGATGAAAGCAGGAACAGAAAGACGAAAGGTATTCTTGGGGCGTTCGCTTTTGAGAAGGATTGTTATTGTTGCAATTGTATTAACTCTGAAAACAACGTCCGTTGCTGCAGTTCTCTTTGACAACGGACCCCTCTCGGACACTCCAAATGGTCGTTACAACTGCATCGTCGCGAATGTCCCTAGAAATCAGGCTAGAATGTTCGATGATTTCGTGTTGGATCATACAGTCATCATAAGAGGCTTCAACTGGAAACAACATGACTATTTTGACACGAGATACATTAGCACTGAAGTCACAATCTACTCAGATATCCCCTCTGATGATTCATTGTTGCATTCGCAGACTTTAATTGCGTCTCGTCTCCGTAATTTTACAACCGTTCCTTTCTGGGGGTTATCTGGTTACGACTATTCAGTAAGTAATTTGTTCCTGAAACTTGACCCTGGGCACTACTGGCTTGGTCTTAACGCAATCACGACGGCAGATTATGCGTATGGAATAACTTCCTGGGACAGCTCGACTGGTAATGACTCCACCTTGCGAGGACGCTATCAGACAGCATATCTCCACCCTGGCTCTTTGCCCGGGATCTTTTATGCTGAGGAGGATTCCGTGTTTCAAGTCATTGGGAATATCGTTCCCGAGTTGTCCACGTTCTCCCTTACGGCGTGTTCTCTGTTATCTCTGACTATGTTCAGAGTACGACATTTGCGAATAGAAGACGCACCCGCTCCGCGTTGCCGACCAACGCTGCGCGTCGGTGCCCGTACTCGTCGCGGCTAACGTTGGATATTTAAATAGGTTAAACGGGCGAGCGGCGTCGCGCCGCGTGAATAGGCTGTAGATAGCGAATCTCGCCTTTTGTCAGGGCAAGCGCCGGGTCGGCATGGCGCTTGCAGCAATTGTTATCGATTAGTTGCTATCTCTTGGCAGCGGATGAAAGCACCTTTTGCTAAATAGCTGACATCATCAGGCCGGATTGCGAGAATTTATGACGCTGGTTCCTTGGTTTGTGGCAGTGGGTGCGATTTTTATCGCAATTGCACTGCTCTCGTCGTTTCTCCATCGGTCCCCCTTGAGCACAGCGATTATCTGCCTGGGATTCGGCGTCTTGCTCGGCCCCGGGGGTGCGGGCCTTATTCGGCTCGACTTTGTTAAAGACGACGAGCTCCTAGAGATCGTCACAGAAATCGCCGTCATCATTTCGTTGTTTACCGCAGGATTGCAGCTGCGATTGCCATTGGATCGCAGCGAATGGCGCATCTCGGTCAGGCTCGCTACCGTGGGCATGATGCTCACCGTTGCCGTACTAACGTTACTAGGCGTGCAGGGACTTGGATTGCCACTCGGTGCAGCCATCATTCTCGGCGCCGTACTGGCGCCGACCGATCCCGTGTTGGCTTCCGATATTCAAGTGAGGAATTCGACTGATTCGGACAGGCTCAGGTTTATCTTGACGGGCGAAGCCGGCTTCAACGACGGCACGGCATTTCCATTCATCATGTTGGGGTTAGGCCTGCTCGGCGTACATGAGATCGGTGCAATGGGATGGCGATGGTGGGCCGTCGATCTCGTCTGGGCAATCAGTTTTGGACTCGCCGTGGGGGCGGTCTTTGGCACGATCATCGCACGAATGGTCCTTTACCTGCGTAAACATCACGAAGAAGCCGTCGGCCTCGACAACTTTCTGGCGGTTGGGCTGATTTGCCTCTCTTATGGCGTGGCGCTCTGGTGTCACGCATATGGCTTTCTCGCCGTCTTTGCTGCCGGTGTTGCCCTCCGTCGCGTCGAACGATTGTCGCAGGCCGCTCCTCCCACCGATGAACTACGACAAGCGGCAGGGAGCCCTGACACCGAGCATTTGGCAACTGACAGCGACTCTGGTCCGGCTTACATGGCCGAGGCCGTGCTCAATTTTAATGCCCAGCTCGAACGATTTGCTGAAGTGATACTCGTTATTCTTGCCGGAGCGTTGCTGACCGCCGAAATGTTTTCAGCTCGCATCTTTGGGTGGGCGATGTTGTTGATCTTCGTTGTACGTCCTCTCGCGATCTACGTAACTCTTATCAAAAGCAACCTCCCCAACCTCGAACGCGCTTATATAGCATGGTTTGGCATCCGCGGCATTGGCTCGATGTACTATTTGAGCTACGCGCTCGCACACGGCCTTTCCGGCGAATCTGTTGAGGACATTGTTCACCTCACGCTCGTAACCGTGACCGTGTCCATTATCCTGCATGGAGCATCATCAACGCCGCTCATGCGGTACTATTCGCGCATGAGTTGAGGCCGGCATTCACATATTTGTGGAGATCGAACTGAGAAACTAAGACTTCGCCTTCTTTATTCAATTCACATCGTGCGAATCACATCGTGCGAACTTGCTTCTCGTCCAGAATCGGCTCTCCGACGTCCTTGACGAACTCGCGCGGTAGTCGAACGGTGAAGGTCGTGCCCGCTTCCTGGGTGGAAGTCACATCGATAGTGCCACCGTGTGAGTGGGCGACCTGGCGCGCGATGTATAAGCCGAGGCCGATGCTGCCGGGACGGTTTTGCTTGGGATGCTCTGCGCTTGAGCCTCTCACGAGCGGGTCGAAAATGCTCGGTATCTCTTCAGGTGGAATCACGGAGCCGTCGTTATGGATGGCGATCGTGACGCTGGGACCTTCGCCTTTGGCCGTCAACTCTACGAGCGCGCTTTGGGTACTGTGCTGGATGGCGTTACCCATGAGGTTGGAAATGGCTTGCCGCAGGCGGTCGCTGTCCCACTGGCCTGTCAGATCGCCTGTGGATTGAAAATGCATGTCCCGCTTGGGGTGGGGCCGTGCGGAATTCGTTGAACAGTTCTTTGCAGAGGCTCTCAAGATCCATGGGAGCAACATTGACCGGCATTCCGGCGCCCAGGCGGGTGCGGGTGTAATCGAGCAGATCTCCAATCATCCGCGCCATGACATCGGCATTCGTCGCGATCTGGGCGACTACCTCATCCGTTTCGGGAGCAGGTTGAACCAGATGCGGGAGCAGAGCTGCCGACATGGCGATGGAATTGAGCGGATTACGGAGGTCGTGGCTGAGGATCGCCAGAAAAAGGTCGCGCGACTGGTTTATGCTCTGTGTGTAACTGCTCACGGCCTTGGAAAGAGATTGATCAATCGACTCATTGAAACGTGTCACATCATCGACGGCACTCTTATGGGGTTCTGGTCCGCTGTCAGCCCACAGTCGCAGCACACTCGCGCGGAGTGCCCGATATTCAGAAACAACTTCCATCAGGTCGAAGCCTGAACCCAACCGACCAATCGCATGCAATTCGGATGCGCCATTTAGGGTCATTTCACCTGTGTTAGTCGTGGAGTGACTTCTTGATTTGGCGGTGCGTTCGGTGGAACTCTGTGGTGACTGCATGTCCCGCACTGTGGCGAGGAGGATTTCCCCGGCATGGTCCCTCAGAGCCAGTGAGTTCATATTCTCAGCGGATACGATACTACGGGCGAATGATTCCCATTCTAATAGAATTGGTTCGATGTCGGAGACAATGAAATCAGCAAGCCGCATGAATCTCCTAGTTCGCGCGACGGGTCGCACGATCTCTGGCAGAGTGAATAATCCATTCATTCTACGCTTTAGCGGGCGAGACCCACAAGCTAACCAGCAAAGTACGGCGGAAGTTGGCCTGTGAAGCTGAGAATCCGTGCTAGGAAAGAGGAGGAACTATCACAGGAGGGCACCGCGCTCCGCGTTGCCGACCAACGCTGCGCGTCGGTGCCCGAACTTGTCGCGGCTAACGTTGGGCTTTGAACTACGTTGAGCGGGAGAGCTGCTTGCGATACGCGAGCGGCGTCTGGCCGTAGCGTTTGCGGAAGGCTACGCCGAAGCGGGTTGTGTTTGCGAAGCCGCAGGCGACGGCGATTTCGCCGATCGAGAAATCGGAACGGGCCAACAGCTCTTTGCCCTTTTCCAGCCGCACGCGGCGAATCTCTTCGGCGGGGGAACGGCCCAGATAATGTTGGAATTGAATCTCCAAACTCCGCCGCGAGATGGGGACCTCGTTCAGAATGTCTTTCACAACGATATCCTGAAACGCATGCGTTTGGATAAAGCGCAACGCACGGACCATCGATTCGTCGTCGATGGCCAAAATGTCGGTTGATTGCCGGCTGATGACGCCCTGTGGTGGAATCTTGTATGTCTTGCGCGAAGGTTTCTCGCCTTGCATCAAGCGATCTAACAGCGCGGCGGCCTCATAACCAATCCGCCGCCCCGCGAGAGCGATGCTGGATAGCGGTGGTGTCGAAACACTGCACATCAGCTCGTCGGTGTCGCCGGCGAGAATGGCCACGTGATCGGGCACGCGAATGCCGCTGAGGTAGCAGATCTCGGTGAGTTGCCGGCCACGGTTGGCATCAACGGTAAAAATCGCCACGGGTCGCGGCAAGGATTTCAACCAGCGGCTCACACGACGCTGCTGCTCTTCCCAACCAATCTTCCGGCCCACGCGGTAGCCAGGTTTGTATTCCCGGCAACGGTAACCCGCTTTGGTCACCGCGGCGATAAAGGCTTCGCCACGGCGAGTCGAGTATTTCAAACTGGGGGGCGCAAAATAGGCGAATTCTTCAAAGCCACGATCGCGCAAATGGGCCAAAGCCAAATCGGCCCGTTGTTCGTCGTCGGTGATCACGTCGTAGAAGCCGTCGAGGCCTTCGAAGACGGTATCGACATTGATCTTGGGTTCCGAGCGATTGCGAATTTGATCGAGCTGCGTGCGGTTGCCGATGCGAGCAATGATCCCATCGCCGGACCATTGATCGGGCAGCAGCGAGCGCTGTTCGTGGTCGCGGGGATCGATCAACAAATTCCAGTGGCCGTGATCCTGGGAATAGTCGGCGATGCCGTGGATGACACTGCACCCCCAGCTGTCCTCGGTTTCCACAAGAACGGCAACTTGATGAACACGGTTCTTATCAATCGTCATACGAAAAGCTCGCAGAATGGCAGCCCCGGAATGAGAGCCAGCGGCCCTTGCTCAATTCTAGTTGGCGGCGTGCGCATTTTCGAGAGGCTTAGTAGTGTTTTTTGTATGACTCTTGCTAAGCTAGAGAACGTCCGCAAGTGGCGGCGCAGGTTATGACAGTTGTGCAGGCTCGAAATAGTCTCATGGGGAAGCGGGATTCATGCTGAACAAAATTTGGTTTGGGATGCTGGTGATCGGCATCGTCTATGGATTTGGCAAGGCGGCTTGGAATAGTTGGAACGGCGACTCGGCTGCCCAAATCCCAGCCGCCGTGGCCACGGAAGGGGATGCCCCCCCAGTTGGCCCCGTGGCTCGCACCGCCGAACAGAGAGATCACCGCAATCTGATGGAGATGGGCAAAGACATGAATAAGGCCATCATGGATTCCGCCACGACGGCCGTGGAAATCTGTATCGGCCTGATCGGCTTCATGGCCTTGTGGTTGGGAATCTTGCGGATCGCCCAAGACTCAGGAATGGTCGCGGCACTGGCACGAGTGATGAGGCCGTTGATGCGATGGCTCTTCCCGGAGGTGCCCGATGGTCATCCCGCGCAGGGGGCAATCCTCATGAACCTCTCGGCCAACATCCTGGGGCTCGACAACGCGGCGACCCCTTTCGGATTGAAAGCGATGGAGGAATTACAGACGCTCAATCCGCATAAGGACACCGCGACAAATCCGATGGCGATGTTCTTGGCCATTAATACCAGTAGCATCGTGTTGATTCCTTTTACGTTGATCGGTTATCGGGCGCTCAAGGGGAGCGAAGATCCTGTGGGGCCGTTGATACCCATCATTTTGTCGACGCTACTCAGCACGCTCTTGGCAATCTTTATCACGCGGACCCTGAGCAAATCGCCCCGCTTTGCCGTTGAGCATTCAAACAGCGAGACACCCGACACGGAAAGCGAGGTGTCGGAATGAGCGATTTCTTTGCCCTCATGGAAGTTTGCGGTCAGTGGGCCATCCCCTTTGTAATCCTGATGATCTTGATGTGGGGCTGGTACAAAAAAGTGCCGATGTACGAGTCATTCGTCACGGGCGCGAAAGAAGGTTTTGGCATCGCGGTGATGATCATTCCTTATCTGGTCGCGATCCTGTTTATCATCAAGGTTTTCACCGTCAGCGGGGCCTTCGACGACATCAAAGTCGCGGGCATGTGGTGCCTGAACAAAATGGGACTCGGCGAATACGGCGAATCGTTGGAACTGATTCCCTTGGCGCTCATTCGGCCACTTTCCGGGAGTGGCGCTCGCGGGGTCTTGCTGGAAATCTACGACGTCCACGGCACCGACACATTCATTGGCAAGGTGGCGACCTTGCTAATGGGCAGTTCGGAAACGACGTTTTATGTTTTGACCGTTTATTACGGCGCGATTCAGGTCAAGAAATTACGGCACACGCTGCCGGCCTGTTTGCTGGCCGACGCGGCGGGAATCGTGATCGCGATTGTGATGGGCTATTGGCTGTATAGCTAAAGCAAGTAGGAACTTTTAGCGTCGCTTGTTGTATTCCTAATGATTGTAGGCCGGAACAAGCTCCGCGCAGTTCCGGCAATGCACTCTCTATTCAACTTCGTTGCCGGAACTTCGTAAAACTCGTTCCGGCCTACAACTCATGGATAAAGCACGACCTTGTCTCGTCGTTTGTTGTATTCTTCCAACTCGGGAGCAATCAGCTCTTCGAGTTTGGAGAGCGTTGTCCCTTGTTCGATGGCGGAAAAGACTTTTTCGCTGCCTAGCAGGCGATTGAAGTTTTTTATCTCCCAATCGTCGGGGAACAGTTCGCGTAGGCCCAGGGCCATCGCCAACCCAACCGGCACCGAGCGAAACGCCGCGCGGTCGGTCACGATAATGTTCACCCCTTCGCAGTCTTCATTGGCAAACTTGCTGGCGTTGGGCTGAAAGCGAATGGGCACGAATCGCACGCCGGGCAGTGCTTGGTCGTTGAGATACGCGGCCAGCTTCCTGCCGTCGATCCAGGG
Organism: Bythopirellula sp.; assembly: GCF_041737835.1. NCBI lineage: Bacteria > Pseudomonadati > Planctomycetota > Planctomycetia > Pirellulales > Lacipirellulaceae > Bythopirellula > Bythopirellula sp. The sequence continues at coordinate 465,412 of NZ_JBGSQY010000040.1, forward strand.
TGCCCCCACGACTTCAAACGGTGTGTCGGTTCCCCGTCCGACCGAGACATTCGTCGTTTCCAACAAACCGACACCGGGATAAAGCACCGCTTCGGTCAGGCTGCGCATGTTGGGCGAGGGGTTGGTCCACACGAGACCCGTTTCGTCCCAATATTGCTCGCCGGACCAGTTTTTGACTTTGATAATCTCCAGATCAACATCGAGCTTGTTTTCTGCGGCAAACATCTTGGCCAGTTCGCCCACGGTCATACCATGCCGGACGGGCATGGCGTGATGGCCGACAAAATTCTTAATTCCTTCGTCGAGCACCGAACCCTCGGTGATATTCCCGATCGGATTCGGCCGGTCGAGGATCACAAACTTGAGATCCTGCTCAGCCGCAACTTCCATCGCTAATCCCATCGTCGAGATGTAGGTGTAAAACCGACAGCCGATATCTTGAATGTCGAAGACCAGTGTATCGATCCCTTCCAACTGTTTGGGATCCGGCTTGCGGGTCTTGTTGTACAAACTGTAGACGGGCAGCCCCGTGGCTTTGTCGCGGGTGTCGGCGATGTTCGATTCGTCGAGTTTGCCTTCCAAGCCATGTTCGGGACTAAAGACCGCCACCAATTCCACATCGGGAGCGTTGTGCAACAAATCGAACGTCCGTTTGCCGTCGCTGTTGAGGCCCGTGTGATTGGTGATCAATCCCACGCGGCGGCCTTTGAGGGCGGCGAAGTTGTCTTGTTCCAGAACATCGATACCCAAGAGTGCAGGCTTTGAAGAAACTTCGCTGGAAGTCGCGCCGGTTTGAAGCGCCGCCACTGCCACGGTGCCAATTCGTCCGGCGAGCGGATTCACATTGCCCACGCCATCGGGATGTAAGCGTGTCGAAAGGAAGATCACAAAGAGATCGAGTTCGGGGTCGATCCAGAACGCATTGCCTGTGAAGCCGCCGTGGCCGATCGCTTTGTCGCTGTACAAATCGCCGCGGTTACTGGAATATTTGCTGCGATTATCCCAGCCCAGGGCGCGTTTGTTGCCATCGATCGTGCGTGGGCGACGCATTTCGGCAATCGTCCGGGGATGCATCACCTGCTGATCACCAACGCGGCCATCGTTGAGTTGCATGCGGGCATATTTCGCCAAATCGTTGGCCGTGGAAAACAAACCCGCATGTCCAGCGACTCCACCGAGCGCGAACGCACGCGGATCGTGAACTTCACCCCGCCGCCACTTGCCGTCGATCTTTTCCGTCGTGGCAGCACGATTTTTTAATTTCTCGTCCGGCAGATAACCGGTTTCGGTCATGCCGAGTGGCTCATAGATATTTTCGGCAGCAAATTCGGCAACTGTCTGCCCTGTGACTCTATGCACGATCTCGCCCAACGTCATAAATCCGACGTCGGTGTAAATAAACTTGGTACCCGCTGGTTCCACCGGCTTGAGCGCCCACATCCGCTTCCACGCTTCCTCGACGCCATGTTCGTAATCTTTGATCGAGTTGTCGGGGATCAGACCTCCTTGATGAGTCAGCAGTTGCTCGACGGTGATCGATTCTTTGCCGTTCTGAGCAAATTCGGGAATGTACGTCGCCACGGGCTCGTTTAAACGAACCAAGCCACGTTCGACAAGTAACATGATGCTGGTCGCCGTCGCTACGGGCTTAGTAACCGACGCCATGTCGAACACGGTGTCGAGCGTCATATTTTCTTTGCTTGGCTCGATCTGGCGATGACCGTAGGCTCGGGCACAGGCGATGCCATCGCGACGGCCGATCATCACCACGCAGCCCGGCATGTTGCCGTTTTCAATTTCCTTAGCCACCATGTCGTCGATGCGGTCGAGTTGGCTCGCTGAGAGACCAAGTTCAGCCGGCGAGCGCACGGGCAGATCCGTTGAATCGGTTTCCGCACTCACGGATTTTTGACTGAGCAGCAGGCTCCCACTGAGCACCAGTAGCAGAAGACAAAGCCGTTTCGTTGTCGTTACATCAAGCATGTTTCACATCCTGGTTTGTCGGTGGCTCGGTCACGAACTTGCTGAGTGCCACACCTGCGATAAAAGTCATCAGCGCTCCCACTCCAGCATACCAAGGCCAAGAGAGTTCGGTCTGGCTTGCGATATAGGAAAGAGCGATCACCCCAAGACAGAACCCACCGAGCGCGGCGCGCTGTTTGACGTGTTGGGCGAATACTCCCAGAAAATACAAACCCAACAAAGGCCCCAACGCAAAGCCGGCGATTTTTAGAACACTATTCACCGTGCTTTCCGACGTGCCGAGATGATAGCTGACGAGTGCGATCACAATCTGCAAAATGCCGAAGCCGATTGTGGCAAGCCGGCTCAAGAAGAGGACTCGCTCGGAAGAGGGCTGCTGGCGGGTTAGGGGCAAGTAGATATCGTTAATTAATGCCGTTGCTGAGGAATTCAATGATCCCGAGAGCGTCGACATCGCGGCGGCGAACACGGCCGAGAGAGTGAGCCCCACAAGTCCGCGGCCAAGATTATGCACGATAAAGTGCGCAAAGACTTTGTCGCCATCCTTGGGTCCAAAGGGAACTTCGGGGGGAAACTCCGCATAAAAACAAGCGAGTGCGGCACCGATCACAAGAAATAGGGCGAATTGAGCAAAGACCACAAATCCGCTCAGTCCTAAAGCCCAGCTCGCCGCGCGTTGGCTGCGGGCGGTCAGATAGCGCTGCACCATCAATTGGTCGGTGCCGTGTGTGGCGGCGGTGAGGAACAAACCACCAATCAGACCGGACCAAAACGTAATCGTCGGTTTGACGAGACTGAAATCGAAATCGAAGATACGAAACTTTCCCTGCTGGGAACCGAACTCACTGAATTGTTGCCATCCCCCTGGCAGTTGGGAGATGATCACCCCTAAGGCAACCACGGCTCCCAAGACGTAGATAAAAAACTGCAGACAATCGTTCCAGACGACGGATTTTACGCCGCCGAGTACCGTGTAAAGGATTGTGACCGCACCCATCAGCACGATGCACGTTTGCAGGTTGAGTCCAATGGCTTGCTGGAGGGCTAACGCCGTCAAGTAAAGCCTCAAGGCATCGCTCAGATTCCGCGTGACCAAAAACAAAACCGACGTCGCCCGCCGCGAGGATATTCCAAATCGGCGCTGGAGAACTTCATAAGCGGTAAAGGACTGTCCTTGAAAATAAAGCGGCAGCAATGCCCAAATGACCAACATGCGTCCCACGATATACCCAAAGGTAATCTGGAGAAACCGCATGTCGCCACCCTCGGCATAGGTAAAACCGGGGATGCTTAGAAAGGTGACCGTGCTCGTTTCGGTGGCCACGATCGACAGCAGCACCGCTCCCAGAGGTAGCGAACGATCGCCCAAAAAGTAGTCGACGGCGTCTTTTTGACCCCGGCCAACCCATAGTCCCAGGGCAATGACGGCAGCCAGATAGCCGACAATGATGGCTGCATCGATAGCATGAATCGAGAGGTTCAAAGCGAAATATCAACTAAGAGGTGATGGGTTATCCGGCACATTTCGAGAAAATTCTGGCGGGATTGTTCCTTCAACCGCGATTGAATTGATGGAACTTCACAATCCGCCGGGGCGTCTGACAAAAAACGGTGCCTAGGTTATCTGCAAGAAGTTCCAGGGTATTTCGTTACACAAAGAATGTCGATGAGTTCATCAGCAAGTCAGGAATAAAGTGGCCACAACAACGAACTCCAAAGGTGAAACAACCAGCGCAGCGCAGGATTTTCTCTCTTTCGCGCATGTCAGCTACATGTCTTCACAACCGCGGATTAGAATTGAAAACATGTTAGAACATCTCACCACTGAAGCCAGTAATCCCGCGTCGGAAAGTCTCGATAGTTTAACGACCCGCGAGATTGTTGAGCTGATCAATTCCGAAGACGCCAAAGTTGCTGAGGCCGTTAATCAGCAGGCCGACATTATTGCCAAAGCCATCGACGTAATCGCCAATCGGCTCCAACATGGAGGCCGGTTGATTTACATCGGTGCCGGGACTTCCGGTCGTCTCGGTGTGCTCGACGCGGCGGAGTGTCCACCAACATTCAATTCCGATCCGGCCCAGGTGGTTGGAATTATCGCGGGTGGTCCCGGGGCTTTGCTCAAGGCCGTCGAAGGGGCCGAGGATTCTCCCGAACTTGCGACCCAGGACCTGAAAAATGTCGAGCTTTGCAGCCACGATGTGGTTGTCGGCATCGCCACGAGCGGCCGAACTCCATACGTGATGGGTGGTTTGGATTACGCCCGCAGCCAAGGAGCCTACGCAATTGGCTTGAGCTGCAACCGCGACCCAGCCATGAGCGCCCGCGCTGATATGTGCATTAATCCCGTGGTTGGCCCCGAAATTTTGAGTGGTTCGACCCGCATGAAGGCTGGCACCGCCACGAAAATGGTGCTCAACATGCTTTCCACGGGCGCGATGGTGCGGCTGGGAAAAACCTATGGCAATCTGATGGTCGACCTACAAGCCACCAACGTCAAACTCGCCGAACGCAGCCGCCGCATTGTCTGCAAATTGACGGGTGTGACCCCCGAAGCAGCCTCAAGCTTGCTGCAACAAACCCGCGGTGAACTTAAGACCGCGATCGTTTCTCAACGCTTGGGCCTTGAGCCCGACGAAGCACGGATCCGCCTGCAAGCCTCGAAGGGCCATTTGCGGAAAGCCTTGGAAAACGGTCATGCGTGACCTCGCGCCCTTAGCTATACTCGCCGCATAATGGTTGAGCACAGCTTAGTAATCGGTGTTGATGGCGGCGGCACAAAGACCGACGCCTGTCTGGCTCGGATTGGCTCCGATAACGAAGAACGCATCCTTGGCTACGGCCAAGCGGGATCTTCCAACGTCAAAGCTGTGGGCGAAGATGCCGCACTCGCCAATCTTTTAACCGCGATTGATGAAGCGTGGTCGCAAGCTGATCTCGCTCAAGAAACTGTCCCGTTGGCCGTGTTTGGACTTTCAGGCGCGGGCCGTCCTGAAACCCAGGCCATGATTGCAGCTTGGGCGAAACAACACAAAATCGCCGAGCAAGTGCGGGTCGTGCATGACGCTTTGCCGGTCTTGATTGCCGGTACTCCAACGGGGCAGGGGGTGGCTCTGATCGCCGGCACGGGGGCGGTCGCTTTTGCCGCCAATCAGCAGAATCACACCGCGGTGAGTGGTGGCTGGGGGTATTGGTTTGGCGACGAGGGTAGCGCGTTTTGGCTGGGCCAGGCTGCTGCACGGGCGGTTTCCCAATCTGCCGACGGACGCACTTCGCCGACGCTGTTGACCGCGGCCATCATGGATCGACTGCAAATCACCGAGCCGCGCGAACTGCTGACGGCACTCTCCCGCGATCACAGTGTCCGCGGCGCTCTGGCCGGTCTGGCGGAACTTGTTACCGATTGTGCCGCCCAAGGCGATGTCACGGCTCAAGGCATCGTCACCCAAGCCGCCGAACAGCTCGCGGCGTTAGTGATTTCCGCGGCAGAAAAATTGGATCTCGGCGACACATTTCCCTTGGCTTTGGCTGGGGGCGTGGCGTGCGGCAGCACCGCAATTCGCGAAGGACTGCTCGAAAGGCTCAACACACTTCGAGTCACGCCCTCAAGCGTCACCGTCGTGTCTCGGCCGGTTTTGGGTTGCGTTCGTATGGCGAATCGCGAACTCACCGATCAACCGAACTGAGTCGTCACGCCACCGCAAATGGGTTTTTCGCACCCAGTTGTTTCGGGAATCGTGAGCGGCAAACCTTCTTGATGCCGGACGGCGAGCCAGGCAAAACACTCCGCTTCGAGCGTGTCGGGATTCAGATTTCGCTCGCGGACGTTGCTGATTTTCCCGAAGCGATTTTCGAGCATTTTCATGATCACGGGATGGTGAACGCCGCCCCCGGTGACCCACATTTGCTTGGGCATGGCGGGGAGTTTTTTAACCGCCCGATACACGGCTTCCGCCGTCACGGCACACAGCGTGGCGGCCCCGTCTTCGACGCTCAAACCCGAGACGTCGACGTGATCGAAATCGTAGCGATCCGCTGATTTGGGCAGCGGCTGCGAGAAAAATGGCGTTTCAAAGGCCGATTCCAAAATCTCTTCGTCGACCTTGCCGGCCAAAGCCAATTTGCCATCGCGGTCGTGAGGCAGGTCGGCCATCGTTTGGACCCATTCATCAATGAGGCCGCAACCCGGTCCCGTGTCGCCGGCAATGATCACGTTGTTTTCCCCCAACCACGTGACGTTGGCCACGCCGCCCAAATTGAGCACGATCGTGGGATGGGGATCGTCGGCAAAAAGTGCTTGGTGGAACATCGCCACCAGCGGCGCGCCTTGTCCACCAGCCGCCATATCGCAGCGGCGAAAATCGCTCACCACGGGGATCTGAAATTCCTTGGCCAAGATCCACGGGTTGCCGATCTGCATCGTCAAACCTTCTTTGGGCACGTGGCGAACCGTGTGGCCGTGAAAACCAAGTATCGAAATCTTGGAGCGATACTTGGGTTGCTCTTCCAAAAGTTTGTTGAGCGCAACCACATGATGACGCGAAATTTCGTCTTCCAAACGCAAAAGCTCGGTAACAGGCACGTCGTGCTGCGAGGCGTCGAGAAGCCGCAGGCGGAGGCCTTCTTCGTAGGGCAAAGTCAGGCCGCTGAGCACCTTAATTTTGCTTTTGCCATCAGTTTCGAGCATGGCCACGTCGACGCCATCGCAAGAAGTTCCGCTCATGAAACCGACTGAAATCTTGCTCATATTTGTTCGCTGCCGAGAAAGGGCGATAGCTGGTAAGTGTCTCAATGGTGTAATCAACTCTGAATTGAAGTCAACCCCGTCGAGCGACCTCACTTCGGAGTGGAATCCAACCGACCATTCACCACAAAACCGCATCCTGCGGTTATGCGCATTGGCGAGAAAGAATTGCGCACAATTTGTTTCGTGAATTCTTACTTTGTCGTTAAGATGCAAAGGTGGTCATCACGCGCGCCCATAGGGCGCTAGCACGTTCACCGCACAAAACACCTTGAGTCGCTCTAAGAAAATCCATTCTTTTCTCGCCAGGTAAGGGACTGTATCCATGATGAAGAAAATTGCCCTCCTTTCGTTGCTCAGCGTTGCACTTTGCAATGTTGCGCAGGCACAAGTTATCGTGAACGAAACATTTGAAACTTACGCCGACGACGCCGCCATGCAGGCCGCATGGGTTTCGAATACGGGTTCGACTACTCAAACGTTTTTGTTTGATGAGACCACACCTGGTCAGCCCTATGCCGTATCACCCGATCCAGGTGCCGTGGATGGTAAAGCCGTTCTCTTCGATGGCACGACCGGGGGGTTTAACAAATGGGGAACGGCATTTGCCATCGCGCCGACTGCCACGAAGAACGTTGTGCTCAGCGCTGATCTTGCACATGACATGCTCACGTCAAACAAACGGCTTTCGGTAGGTTTGCGATACACAGGTGCTGTTTCTGAAAATCTCATCGAGCTTGGCTTTTGGAATGGACTCCCCCTTGGACCAAACGGTGAGTTCTTTCAGTTTGGTTATCGTACAGTTCTGATGCCGGGCAGCACAAACTGGCAGCCTTATTCACTCCCCACTAATAAGGATCAATTGTTTGAGATTGGCGATGCTGCTTTTCATACTTTTACCGCTACCATCAGCGTAACTGATGTCACATTTACCCTGGATCTCTTCGGCGATGGCATCAATAACGGCACGGGCGCCCCTGGCTTGGATGCCATCAATGTCGTGGCGGCAGTCACCACGGCCAATGGATATAATGATCTGCGTTTCGGCGGACCTTCGGGTGTTACTTCTGCCGATCCCTTTTTAGGTGTCGATAATATCTCACTTAGTCTGGTTGATGTTGTTATTGAGCCCCCCACCGGCAATGCCGACTTCGACGAAGACGGCGACGTGGATGGCCGTGACTTCCTGATTTGGCAACGATCGGGCTTGATCGACGATGGTACTGCCTTACTAGCGAACGGTGATGCCAATGGCGATGGAAACGTCGACGGCGACGACCTCGCCCTTTGGCAAGACCAATATGCACAAGCTCCCCCTTTGTCGGCGATCAACACAGTTCCCGAGCCAACCTCGGCTGTCTTGCTGGGCATGGCTCTGTCGTCGCTCGCTTTGCTGAAGCGTCGCTAGGAGTTGTTGATTTCCTATAATCTCCGCGCTATGGGGCTTGGGGCAGCCCATAGCGCGGATTTTTTATTGGGGACAAAGTTTATTGGGGTCTTAGCCACGTCTCACTCAAATGATCGATGGCACGAATGGAATTCAGTTGCCTGATCGAATGTCTCGCCTACAATTGGCTGACTGCTCTTTTCACTTGAATTTGGTTGCGCGTATCCGAGAAAAAGATGCGCAACATTCTCTAGGGCATTTTGTAATTTGCATTTAATATAAAAGTGTAATAAGCCCTTTTTTGAATTGTACTTAGATGGCTTATTCGCTCGCTCCTTTCCTAAGGTAGTTCTATGAGAGATTTGGCACTTCAATCGATTTCGTATCGTTCGCAAGGCACAACCAAGCGGAAAGCTTTCACACTTGTCGAGCTGTTGGTGGTGATCGCCATCATCGGCGTATTGGTGGCCCTGTTACTGCCGGCGATTCAAGCCGCGCGCGAGGCGGCCCGCCGGATGAGCTGTCAGAACAACCTCAAGCAACTTGGTTTGTCGTGTCTGAATTATGAATCGGCTCGGAAAGCGTTTCCCATGGGATCCACGATCGCTAATACGACTGGCCAACCAAATGGTCTGAGTTGGCTTGTCACGGTCATGCCTTACATCGAACAAGGCAACACCAGCAGTATGATTGACCAACGAATTGAAAAATATCGTTCTGAGAATCAGGGCAAGGATCCCGATGTGCAGGATCAGTCCATTTTTGGTGACCTTAACTCTGCTGCTGTTGCAAACTATCAATGCCCCAGCGACACCCCCTCCGAATTGGTAGATTCGCTCAATCGTGAACGGCTTGCCGCGAGCTATGCGGGTGTCGCGGGTTCGGCTGGGAGTCGGGCTCCAGATAGTAGTCAAGCGTCGAGAGATAATTTTGGATTTCATGGTAGTAAAACCGGTTCATTAGGACCTATTAACTACGATGGCATGCTGTATATGGGCAGCAAGGTCAGGCCCAAGGATGTAATCGATGGAACAAGTAACACGCTGTTGGCGGGCGAACGTTGGTATAGTTTGCGAGCTTGGACTGTGGGCGGGTACTGGACTCAGGGCGAAACATCTGGGTTTACGACAAAACCGCCGAGTGGCCCACGTGACGGTCAGTATGGATTCGCCTTTAAGAATGTCGACCGACGCTATGCGATAAATGCCTCGCTTGATTCGGTCGGGTACTACGCCTTGCACAACTCGCAAAACGAAACCCGGCCTGTTTCACCTGCGCCGCCGAATGCGCAACTCACAATGGCTACCAACGACCTGCTATTCGGCAGTTTTCACTCGGGCGGTGCGAACTTCGTCAACGCGGACGGCAGCGTTCACTTCCTGTCTGACGACCTAGATGGCATCATCTACGAGGGGTTAGCTTCCAAGAATGGTCAAGAAACCGTCTCGATTCCCTAAGTTTTCATTGTTGGTGTCATAACGGCCACCTCTCGGTGACTGCGCAAAACAAATATAATCATGCGCATATTTTCTTGTGTCATGCGCGATTGCCAAGTATCCTGGAGATTGTGAACTGAAGTACGGCAACACGAATTCCACTCGCTTTTCCACGTATCCCTTTTGAGTTGGACAACCACGGGAGATGACTAATGAAATTGAGAAACCTATTCGCCTCTTTGGCCCTAGTAATGGGCCTTGCGCTGAGCTCTGCTCAGGCAACGATCATCGTCAATGACGATTTTGAATCTTACGCAGACACGGCAGCCATGCAGGCCGTCTGGACCGCGGCAGCACCTGGCACCCTCAGTACAACACTTGGGAATCCTGGTCAATCGTTGCGACAAGTACCCACAGGTTCGGGTGCGACAGCTTTGCAAAATCAGCAGACTTTCTCGCCGATTACTCCGACGACTTCCGATCGGGTTGTTTTCAGCGTTGATATTTACGACGACGGCACGAGTGCTAACAAAAGAATTACCGCTGGCCTTCGCAACGGTGCAGGTTCGAATATCTTTGAAATGGGCATGTACAATAGCCCCAGCCATTACGCGGTCCGTGCCGTACTACCGGGTCCCAGCTGGCTGGCCTTCACCGGTCTAGTCAATGACCTTGGCAACCCTATTACCAATGTCCCGGTTGCAGGTTGGCATACCTTTCGCCTGGAGCTTGATGGTGCAAATGCCACGTTCACTCTCGACCTGAATGGCGACGGGAATATCAACGGTACTTTAGTGGTGCCCGTAGCTTTCAATGGCGCGAATCCGCTCAATACCGTTCGCCTAGGAACAGGATTGTCTTCCGCAGGTGGTGGTGCGAACTTCGACAATGTGAGCTTGGCTGTGGTTCCCGAACCCGCCTCGCTGGCGTTGGTTGGTTTGATGGGCTTGGGTCTCGCCTGCGTGAGAACTCGCCGCTAAGCGACTAAAGTTTGTGATTTATAAATAGGGCCACATCCCCAAGGGATGTGGCCCTATTTCATGCGCGGTGTTTAAACAGTGAGATGGCGGACTAGTGTGGTACGACACTGCGTGTCGTCGATGAAGCCTTCGATACGGAGTGTCGAGCGACTCTTCGTCGCAGAGTCGCCGCCGCCAACAAGCCACCCAGCAAACTCCAAGTCGCCGGTTCAGGCACGGACTTACTCGCCGCGAGCGGCTCGTCGGCGGTAAAGTTGCGCTGCCAAATTAGAAAATCGCGGCCATCGGAATCGCCGTCCCCGTCGGCGTCGGAATCCCCATTGATGCCGTAATCTTCTTGCCACTGGGCCAAATCCAAACCGTTGACCGAGCCATCGCGATTGAAGTCGCCCGTAATTAACGCCGCTAACGGGCCATTGGGATTGTGCGAGACAGTGTCCAAATAGATCGTGGCATCGCCGTCGCCATAGAAGAAGACCGAATCGATGGTTACAGTTGGCCCCGTGATTACGCCATCGCCGTTGACCCAGCCCTCCCACTGCGAATCGTCGGCCAAGTCCCATTGATAGAGATGCCACTGTCCGTCGGCAATGATGTCTTGCAGCAGACCACGGTCTGCCGTGCCGGGATCATCCAAAGCGATTTGAACCGTCAGCCCCGAGTCCTCGGTTTTGAGCCAAAAGCCGATATAACCCGTCGCGGGCAACGCCACGTTGCCCGCCGGGGCGGCCACACTACCGATGCCCGAATTGTGCCGCAACTGCCAAGTCCCTGCGCCGCTGTCCACAAGATTCAGTTCCTGCGCAGCCAAGCCGCCTTGCGCTTCGGTTGTAACGCGTTCGATGGTCGTTGAAGCCGCCAGCCCAAAGGTTTGGCTGACCGGTGACTGATTATACGACCAGGCAAAGTGTCCTTCGTCGGTTTCAAAATCGTCGAGCACATTGCCGGGCCCGGGCGGTTGAGGCTCAATCGAAGCATAAAACTCAGAAACCGCCTGCCGCCGTGCTGCCGACAAACTCTGGTTGAACATGGCCGGGTAACTGTAGAGTGCCACGCCGTCGGCTCCCATGTTGTACGCGCGTTCGAGCTGGCTGATCGTGAGTTCCACCCCGCCGCTATCTTCGTCCTGGAGATAGACGCCCAGGGTGGGAATGATCTTCGTGTTGGTCGGGATGTTGAGCGTATTCTGCAGGTTGGGATTGAACAAGTGATCGTTTGAGGAGCTCAAGTAAATCATCGGCATGGCCGTATCGAGCAAATCCTGCTCCAGCCACGAGCGATAGTCCTGCATGTAATCGTTCTCGGCGATATCGGGATCTCGCCAAACGGAAGCCGAGTATTCAATAGCCCGTCCGGTCATCGCCTCCGCCGTGTCGACGGTCTGTCCAATCGAGGCGACGAGATCGGTGATTCGGCCCTTCACAAAGTTGCGATACGCCGACACATTGGCCGAATTCGAACCATCGAGCCCCGTGGCTGTTTGAAACATCTGATGTGAAATCGCGTCGTGGGGGAGGGTGCTGAAGCTTGTTCCGGGAATGTAGCGGATGTAATCGAGATGGATACCGTCGACGTTATAGTTCGTGGCGACGTCGTTGATGACGTTGTTGATATGGTTGTGAACCTCGGGCAGAACGGGATTCACGCTCGAATAGCCGCCACCACCAAAGCCTTCTTGCGGTTCAACCGTGCCGCTGCTATTGACTAATCGAAAGCTCGGGTCGGTGTTATGGAACATATGCCCCGCAGGCGGGTTGAGAGCCGTTGTGTTCCACATGGTCGTGGTGTTCATCCAAGCATGCACTTTGATGCCGCGAGAATGGGCGGCGTCGATCGCGGTTTGCAGCGGATCGAAGGAGACGGATAAGCCGTTCGCCCGCGGTTCGAAATTGCTGTCGTAAAAGGCATCGCCCCGGCCACGCACTTGAAACATCACATCGGTGATGCCCAAATCGGCCGCATTCTGGAAGATGGTGTCGATGCTCGACGAGTTGTAGCTGTACTCGAAGCGGCTCACAAACAGGGGGCGATGATCGCCAAAATCAGCTCGTAAACTTGCCGTCAGGCTGAGGATCAATATTGGCGCGAGAATCAATGTGCGCAGTGAGATAGTCATAGCCTGTTCCATGCTCGCGAGTGATTAGAAGATAGATCAACTTGCCGATGACTTCAGCAAGAAAACCCATTTTGTACTACAGGCTCGACGGGAACAAGAAAGACTTGCGTTTACTTCCGCCGCAAAGCCAAAGCCGCAAGCGACAACATCAACAAGCTATACGTGGCCGGTTCGGGAACGGACACGCTGGCCGCCAGGGATGGGCTGCCCGTGAAATTCTTTTGCCAAATGAGAAAGTCGCGACCGTCGGAATCTCCATCGCCGTCGGCGTCGGATTCGTCGTTCACTCCGTGGTCCTCTTGCCACTGTGTGAGGTCCGTGCCATCGACGAAGCCATCGCCATTAAAGTCGCCGGGAATGATCGGGGCGATCGTGGACACAACTTCCAAAAAGCCCGTACCCGTGATTAACGGCGAGGTGTATTGGGCCCCGGAATCGAGGGCTCCCCAGATGCCGGTCGCCTGGGCGACGCCATCGATAAAGAGCTTGTTGATGGTATCGGTGGCTGCGAAATTCAAATCGAGCGCCCCCCCCGTGCTGAGGTAAATATCAGCCGTGTTCGACAAGAACGGCCCATCGATGGCCAGCGATCCTTGCAAGACACTTGTGTCAAATTGATAAGCGCTATTGCCGGCAAGCCGCAGCGTACCGGGGCCATTTTTGGTGAGCCCACCGTTGGCCAGCGGGACTGTGATGCTCACATCGGTAGCAGCAGTTCCGTTACCGATGGTAAATGTGCGAATCGCCCCGCCCAGATCGACAAAACCGCTGCCTGCACCGGGCGGCTTAGAAATTAAGGCCGCCGCATTGTTGAGTGGACTCAAAGTCACGTCGCCACCCACGGTGATCATCGCGGGGCTGAGCGTATTGGGCATCAAGTTCACTTTATCGAACGTCAGCGAGCCGCCATTGAGCGCCAACGTGCGCGTGGTGTCGACTTGCAACGTGTGGACGCTCAAACCGCCCGTGCCGCTAAGTGTGACATTCGCCGAAAATTGGGCTGAAATTGGCGTCGAATCGGCGCTAGGCACATAACCGATATTCAAGTTGCCGCCCGTGATGTTCAATGCTTCGTGGGCGTAGAGCTTGCGAATCGAATGCGAACCCGAAGAGAGCGTCACGGTTATGTCTCCGGGACGCTCGAGGATGACCGTATCGTTGATCGCCGGGGTGCGCTCAGCGGGAAGCGTCATCGCTCCGACACGTGCCACTTGGCCGGGACCTTGCACGGGGGCAATGGGGGTTTGTCCGCTGTTCCAGTGGTCGTCGAGCGTCCATTCGCCGCTGTTGTCGTTCATCCAAACCGCGGGAACGAGCTGGTCTTTGACGAATTCAATGCCACCTTGGGCGACGTTTAGATCGAGATTGGTGTTGCCGTTGTTGAAACCGCTGAGTCTTCCCGAGGCCGTGTACTGCCAGAATGACCAGGGATTAGAATCGCCATAGTCATTCCAGGGGCCATAGATACCTGACGCGGTATCGCCGGGATGCGCGGTTTGCACGGGGATCGAATTGGGATTCGACTCATTGGGCCAACGAGGATGCCAGGTCACCGGCATTTTGGTGACCAACTCTTGGCGGAGCGCAGCTGAAGCTGATTGAACATGACTGGCATAACTCGAACCGATATAGATTGCGGGCCTGACTCCCATGACTTCAAACACACGATCCGAAAAATCGATGGCGAATTGAGCCATCTGATTGGGATTGCGCTGACTGATGCCGGCTTCAAGATCGAGCACTGGCAGGAGGTATCCCGGCCGCATCCACGGGCCAGCCATCTCAATAAAATGGTCGGCTTCGTCGGTACCCGTGTTGGCAATTCCGCCCGAATTAAGAGTACTGGCAATAATGTCAGGTCGGGCAAAGTGGTAGGAACCTGCGAACAAACCGGCTGCCGTGGCTCGCGTGATGTTCTGGACGAAATACGGATCATCGTAGCGTTGGGAGAGCGTGTTCGTGGGAGGATCATTGTCGGCATTGCTTTGGTTGTAATAGCCGGTCGTTCCCCCGCGACTGGAGCGAAGAAAAACGAAATCCATATCGTCGTTGTTATGAATGTTATTCCAGGTTGTCTGCGAGATGTTCCCCTGCCAGGCTGAAATATCCAGCCCTAACGAACGGGTCTGAGCGCCAAGATTCGAGGCGCAAAAGAACAGGGCAACAACGACTAACGCGATGCCGGCAAAATGAACTCTGCAAGAAGATTGCTCGAGTGATAGATAGACTTTGCCCAACACCGCCTCCTCGATCTCTGACCACTGAAAGCAAAACGGAAAAACTCTGTCGCGACCTGTTCATTATAGTTGTCATGCATTTTTCCGACAATTAAAGTGTGCCCTGTTTGGGTGCGGTAACCACCAAGCATTCGCAAAAACGATAGCTACCTGCGCATCCCTGAGAACCGAACTGATCATCGCGGTTGGTCTGGGCCAGCGATTCACTTACAATGGCCTGTTGTCGAAGTGAATTCATTCACCCCATGAGGTACGCATACGATGCGATGTTCTACGACTCGCCAAGGAGCAGCTCGGGCTTTTACGTTGGTTGAGCTGCTGGTTGTGATCACGATTATTGGACTTCTCGTGGCACTGCTTTTGAGCGCCGTGCAAGCCGCGCGGGAATCCGCTCGCCGAATGAGCTGCGAGAACAATCTCAAGAACGTGACGTTGGCCAGTTTGAACTTCGAGTCCGCCCACAAGGTCCTGCCGCCGGGTTCGACTATCAACAAAGTGAGCGGTCGCAACGGCTTCAGTTGGCACGTGAATTTGCTCTCGTACCTGGAGAACGAAAACCTTCGTGCCGAGATCGTGCGTCAGGTGGAAGCCTTCCGCAAAGTCGATCCCTCGAAGGAGCCTCAGAACATCTACGATTTGCAGAATGTGAACGAGAATCGGATCTCGCCGTATATCTGCCCCAGCGATGACGAAGTTGTCGACAATCGCAACGGCACAAACTTGGCGAGTGCCAGCTACGCGGGAATCTCGGGATCCGCGTTTAGCCGCCAAGCTGCTGATGCATTCGTCGGTGATAACTCGGGGTTGTGCGGCGTCGTGAATTTCGATGGCTTGTTCTTTCCCGGCAGCCGCGTGGCTCTCAAGCAAATTCAAGACGGCTTGAGCAACACGTTCCTCGCCGGTGAACGCTGGTACCAGTTACGTGCTTGGACCGCGGGAGCTTTTTTGCAGGCCGGTTCGCAACCGCAACCCCCTCAAGGTCCTGCTTCGGGCTACTGCATGAGTGGACTCAAAAACATCGATGCCACGCAGCCGATCAACGCCAATCTTGAAACCGTTGGCTATTACAAGGGGCATGAGCCCGAAGATCGCCCCGGCGAAGTGGCCGCCGATCGCAAGATCGTGCCGTTCAACAATCTTTCGTTCGGGAGCATGCATCCCGGTGGTGCTAACTTCAGCAAAGCCGATGGCAGCGTCGATTTTGTGTCCGAGGAAGTGGACGCTCAAGTTTATATTTCACAAGCCTCACGCGACGGTGGGGAGGTTGTCACTCAATGACCAATTCGTGGGGGCAGTATCAAGTGCGTAATGTTGTGGGGCGAGTCTCTCGCTGGTCTTCGTGGTTCGTGGGGGCATCCGTTGTTTTGCAGCTCATGTTGAGTTGCAGTTTGTGCTGGAGCGAAACTGAGAAAAACTCCGACGAAGCTCCACCCTTACGGCGGGAGTTCCGCGCGGCCTGGGTGGCGACGGTTGCCAATATCGATTGGCCATCGAAGCCGGGGCTCAGCACCGCCGACCAAAAGGCGGAAATGATTGCGCTACTCGACGACGCGGTGCGGATGAATCTTAACGCGATCATTCTGAAAGTGCGGCCCAGTTGCGATGCACTTTATGAATCGAAGCTCGAACCTTGGTCGGAATTCTTGACCGGCGAAATGGGGAAAGCTCCGAGCCCCTATTACGATCCGCTGGAGTTCGCTGTGGAAGAGGCCCACAAGCGCGGCATCGAACTGCATGTCTGGTTCAATCCATATCGTACGCGGCACACGGGGACCAAAACTCCCGCCTCTGACAATCATGTCAGCAAGACCCATCCTGAGATCGTCAAACAATATGGCGATTATCACTGGATGGATCCGGGCGAGCCCGAGGCGTTTGAGCACACGATGGCCGTGATTCGCGACGTCGTCGAGCGCTACGACATCGACGGCGTTCACATGGACGACTACTTCTATCCCTATCCGGTTAATAAGCCGAAAAAGAACAAAGACGACAAGGACGAAAAGACCGAAGTTCTGTCCTTTCCTGATGATCCGAGTTGGGAGAAAGCTCAAGCCGCGGGCAACAAGCTGGAGCGCAACGACTGGCGGCGGGACAACATCAATCGCTTGGTCAAACAGATTCACGACGACGTGAAGAAGATTAAACCGTGGGTGAAGTTCGGCATCAGCCCGTTTGGCATCGGCCGACCCGGTAAGCCGCCGCAAATCAAAGGCTTCGATCAATACGAATCGTTATATGCCGACACCGAGAAGTGGTTCAAAGAAGGCTGGTGCGATTATTTCACGCCGCAGCTTTATTGGAAAATCGGCCCACCCCAACAGGCCTATCCAGCATTGCTCTGGTGGTGGACCGAACAGAACACCGCCAAGCGTCATCTCTGGCCGGGCAATTACACGTCGCGAATGCTCAATGCCGACAATCAAACCTGGGCACCGGACGAATTGATCGCCCAAATTTGGGCCACCCGTGCCCAGCAGGGCGCAACCGGCAATGTGCATTTCAGCATGAAGGCGCTCACGAAGAACGCCGGTGGCATCGCCGATGCGTTGATCGAGGGTCCTTATCGCGAGCCGGCCTTGGTGCCGGAAAGCCCTTGGATGGCGACCCCCGATCAGGCCAAGCCTGAAACTCCCGAAGTCAAAGTCAAAAAATCGGGCGGACGTTGGGTGGTCAAACGTGAAGCTGACAAAGACAAACAACCTTGGCTCTGGGTTGTGAAGACCAAACACGGCGACGATTGGCATCTCGACGTAGTGCCAGGAGCCGATGAAGAATTCGTTTTGGATTTCCTCCCCAAGGGTCAGGCTCCAGCGGTGATTGCCGTTTCGGCGGTGGATCGCATCGGCCGAGAAAGCCCCACTAAGCAGATTGACCTCAAGGGACGCGACAAACGTGAATGATTCTGAAGTCGCCGCTTCGCGTAGGGGCCCTTGGCGTTGGGTTCCGAGTCTCTATTTTGCCCAGGGGATTCCTTATGTCGTCGTGATGACCGTGGCGGTCATCATGTTCAAGCGGCTGGGGGTCGGCAACAAAGAAATCGCCCTTTATACGAGTTGGCTCTACCTGCCTTACGCGATCAAGCCGCTGTGGAGCCCGCTCGTTCAAAAACTCGGGACACGACGCAAATGGGTCGTCGTGATGCAACTGCTCATCGGAGCCGGCTTAGCATGCGCGGCGCTGGCGATCAGTGCTGATGACTTTGTTCGCTACACGTTGGCGGCACTCGCCATCGTGGCTGTGAGTTCCGCCACGCACGACATCGCCGCCGACGGTTTTTATCTGCTCGCGATGACCAGCCATCAGCAAGCGTGGTTTGTCGGTATTCGCAGCACAGCCTACCGGATGGCGATGATCGCGGGGCAAGGTTTGTTGGTCATGCTGGCCGGAGCATTAGAAACCGCCACGGGGTTACCGAATGTTGCCGTTGATGTGCGCGCGGTGCAGGGTGCTCCACAAGCCGTCGTGTTTGATTCCGCAGCACTGCCTGGAGTGAGCGATGCGGCCGAACAAAAAATCGTTGTCGCCAACAATCAATTGGGGCTAAGTGTTGGCGGCCAAAGTTCGGCCACTGCTCAAGAAATAACCAAGCAGGTGCGGGACTGGAACGTTGAGCACGATTTCTATGCGTTACCGGAACAAATCACCGAAGCTGCTGCTCAAGCGGATGCCGGTTGGCTGGTGGGTTTGGAAAACGCAATCCGCCATTGGTTTGGTCCCACGCAAACTACAGCCGCGACCACCGACGATCGCGTGGGCGATTTGGCAATTGTCTGGATGCGGCTGGCCAAGGCAGTTCCTGCGGATGAAACGCAAGTTGTTCAGTTTGGACTCTCACGCGGAGACGCCAGCTTCCAAGTGATCGAAGGGGAACGATTCGAAGTTACCGACGAAAATTGGAATCAGCCCTTTGCCGCGATTGTGCAAGTCGACAAAAAGCTCGATCAACCCTCGCAAGCCGCGTTTGAGATTCGTTCCGGCAATCTGGCCTTTGCCTGGTCGGCAACGTTCTTTTTTGTCGCAGCCTTTTTTCTAATGCTGTGCGTCTATCACGCCTTCGCGCTGCCACATCCGACAACAGACGTAGCAAGCAGCAGCGATCCTGAACAAGGCTCGCTCACCGGCTTCCTAGTGCCGTTTCTCGACTTCTTTCGTAAGCCACGGATTCTGATCATTCTGGCGTTTCTATTACTTTACCGCTTGCCGGAAGCCCAGCTGGTCAAACTCGCAACGCCGTTTCTCTTAGATGCCCGGGAAGCGGGTGGGTTGGCCCTCACGACGGGCGAAGTTGGTTTTGTATACGGCACGGTCGGTGTGATTATGCTCACGCTCGGGGGCATCATTGGTGGTTTCGTTGCCGCGCGTGACGGCTTGCGGCGTTGGCTGATCCCCATGGCGCTGATCATTCATTTGCCGAATTTCGCGTTCCTGTTTCTAGCCTATGCTCAGCCCGAAAGTTTGTGGACTATTACCGCCGCCGTGGGTATCGAACAATTTGGCTACGGCTTTGGCTTTACGGCTTATTTGCTGTACTGCATTTATGTCTCACGCGGCGAACACGAAACGGTCCACTATGCTCTCTGCACCGGCGCGATGGCGCTCGGCATGATGATCCCCGGCATGTGGAGTGGTTGGCTCGAAGAACTGATTGGCTATCAACATTTCTTTGTGTGGATTATGATCTGCGCGATTCCTAGTATTATTGTGGCGCTGCTCGTCGAGGTGGATTCCGAGTTTGGCCGTAAACATGACGAGCCTGAAACCGTTGGAGGTGACCAGTGAGCGCCGCTTTTTCCATGACGCTCGAACAACTTTCGCTGCGCGAGAAACTCGCTCAATTGCTGTACGTTCGGATTGGCTCGAACCTGCCGCCGGTGCGGACGGTCGAAGAAGACGCTGATCGTGTGCTTAAGTTGCTGGCGGAATATCCGCTGGGTGGGTTGTTGCTTTTCAACGGCCAACGCGAGCACACACCAGCTACGCTGGAGAAACTGCAAGCCGCGTCGCAATACCCGCTGTTGATTGGTGCCGATATCGAGCGG
Source organism: Bythopirellula sp. (assembly GCF_041737835.1). Classification (NCBI taxonomy): domain Bacteria; kingdom Pseudomonadati; phylum Planctomycetota; class Planctomycetia; order Pirellulales; family Lacipirellulaceae; genus Bythopirellula; species Bythopirellula sp. The sequence continues at coordinate 485,337 of NZ_JBGSQY010000040.1, forward strand.
GGTGTTGGCCAGCAAATTCGTGGTTACACGCTGTTTCCCCACGCGATGGCGTTCGACGCCTTAGGGGACGACGCACCACAACAAGTTCATGAATTTGCCCGGCTCACCGGTATTGCCGCTCGCGCTCATGGTATTCACATCAATTTTTCGCCCGTGGCGGATGTGAATATCGACCCGCAAAACCCAATTATCGCCACCCGCGCGTTCGGCAATGAGCCCGAGCGCGTCGCAGAACTCGTGACCGCCTTTGCTCGTGGAGCGCGTGCGGGCGGTATTCTCGTGTCGGCCAAACATTTCCCCGGTCACGGCAACACGCATGAAGATTCCCACCACGCGCTCCCCACGGTGCATGGCAATCGCGACGAACTAGCGGCGTGTGAACTTATTCCCTTCAAAGCAGCCATTGCTGCCGAGATTCCTCTGTTGATGACGGCCCACGTCAGCTACCCAGGTTGGGATGACTCGGGCAATCCCGCGACGTTGTCGAAACCAATCCTCACCGATTTGTTGCGCGGCGAATTGAAGTTTCAAGGGGCCGTCGTGAGCGATAGCCTGCTCATGGAAGGGGTCAAAGCACGATTCGACAACGAAGGGGATCTGGTCCTGCACACGCTGCTGGCCGGCGTAGATCTGCAACTCGACATAATCGACCCAGGCGTTGTGCTCGCCGCGCTTGAAAGAGCGGTCGCTGATGGGCGTTTACCGATAGAACGTGTCGATGAAGCTTGTGCGCGAGTGCTCACACTCAAGCACAGCATTTTCGGACGCAACGAAACGGTCTTGTCGGGCAAAGCACTCACGCAAATTCTCGATCAGGGCGAGAAGCTCGCGAAAACGGTTGCTCGGCAATCGATTCATGCCCTCGATCAAAAGAAGCAACTCACTCCGCTGGCCACCGATCGTTCGCTGTTTGTTGCGATGCTGCGGCCCCATCAGTCGCATCTCGACCCGGCGGAATTGCCGCTGCGTGGTTTTCTGGCGGAACGGTTTTCCAAGTGCGAATACCAAGAACTCGGCCCGCAAGCGACTGCCGACGACTATGCCCAAGCTTTGGAAAAAGCGTTGGCAGCGGAGCAAGTGGTGATTGCCATGGTGGTCAAACCGGCCGCGTGGTATCGCTTTGGTTTGCTCGCCGAGCAGGACCAATACGTGCGTGAATTGACCGCCCAACGCGACTGTCTCCTCGTGTCGCTGGGTTCGCCAGTCGCGCTCGAAAACTATACAGACGCTGCCGAGCGAGTCTGCGTCTACAGCGACGTGTTTGTTTCTCAAGCAGCGCTAGCGGAGTTTCTGAGCGGTCAGTGAAGCTCGTGCGACTCGACATGCGCGTTCGGAATAACACCTTGCGCGAAATGGTGAGGTAAACGGCCGTGGATCACTTCTCGCGGTTGCGCACAGCTATTAAACTTCATACTGGCAGCAGGCGGCAACAACCAAACAAATCTGTAGTTCTTTGTACGCCCCTCTCGTGGGATGAAAGATTGAGAAGTCATGACTGAGTTTTCCAACAACGGTTCTCAACATTCTTTGTCAGGCCGCCGCCTGATTATTCTGACCGAGGGTCATACCGAACCGGTCACCGGCAAGACGGCCACCTGCGTCGTCCGTTACCGTCCCGAGCAAGTGGTCGCGTTGTTGGATACGACTCAAGTCGGCAAGACCGCGCAAGAATTGTTGGGCGTGGGGGGCTCGATTCCGATTGTCGGCAAACTGGAAGATGCACCGCAAGCCAACGCCTTGATGCTTGGCATTGCACCCTCGGGGGGCCGCATCCCACCGGCGTGGCGTTCCGTGATTCTCGCCGCGATCAATCGCGGTATGGATATCGTATCGGGGCTCCATGAATTCGTGAGCAGCGACCCCGAGTTCTCCAAAGCGGCCGCGGAGAAGGGTGTGCAAATCATCGACGTTCGCAAGAACAATGAACGCGACGTCGCCCATCGCAAAAACATTCGCGAAGAATGTTTGCGGATTCACACGGTTGGCCAAGATTGCAGCGTCGGCAAAATGTTGGTCGCGTTGGAACTGTGCAACGCCATGAAAGCCCAAGGCACCAAGGCCAAATTCATCGCCACCGGCCAAACCGGCATCATGGTCGAAGGAGACGGCTCGCCCATCGATTGCGTCGTCTCTGACTTTGTCAGCGGCGCCGTGGAAAAGATGATCGTCGAGCATCAGCATAACGACGTGCTGTTCATCGAAGGGCAGGGGAGCTTGTCGCATCCGCGATATTCGGGCGTGACGCTTGGCTTGCTGCACGGCTGCATGCCCCATGGCATGGTTTTTTGCTATGAAGTCGGCCGCAAGAACGTTTATGGCATGGACTACATCCAACTCAAGCCGATCGAGCAGTTGATCAAAGTGTATGAAACAATGGCCAACCTGATGGTCCCCTCGAAGGTGATCGGCATCGCCATGAATTCCCGCAAGGCAACCGAGGAAGAGACCGAACGCGAACGCGAAAAGTTGCGAGCCGAGTTTGGCCTGCCCGTTTGCGATGTGATTCGCCACGGCACCGACGAGTTGGTGCAAGCCGTTCAACAACTGATGCCCACGTCCGTTGGTGCATGATTGTAAGATGAAAACCGGTAAGCGGGATTGCTTTGCCGGCAGCGTTGACTTCCCCACCTTTGCAGACTTCGGAATGAGCCGTGAAACTGCTGACGCACGCCTTTGATTTGCCCCTTCGACACACGTTCACCATTTCTCGCGAGTCGACTTCCGTTCAACCAACGCTCGTTGTTGAACTGACCGACGGCACGCATCGCGGCTTCGGCGAAGCCACGACCAATGCCTATTACGGCATAACGCTCGAAAACATGCGGGCCGGGTTGGAACGCGTCCGCTCAATTGTTGAATCCCAAACGGAGCTTGATCCACCGAAGCTGTGGGAAGCGGTCGCACCGCAGCTCAAAGATTGCCCGTTCGCACTCTGTGCGCTCGATCAGGCTGCCTATGATTTGTGGGGGAAGCAACAAGGCAAGCCCGTTTATGAATTGTGGGGCCTGACAACCGATCACATTCCGATGTCGAATTTCACCATTGGCATCGACACGATCGACGTGATGGTGGCCAAGCTGAAGGAAATGCCGGATTGGCCCATTTACAAGATCAAGCTCGGCACGCCCAACGACATGGAAATCGTCCATGAGTTACGCAAGCACACCAACGCCGTGTTTCGGGTCGATGCCAACTGTGGTTGGTATGCCGATAAGGCGATTGCGCTGTCGCATGAACTCAAATCGCTGAACGTGGAGTTCATCGAGCAGCCACTCCCCGCCGGCGACAAAGATTACCCGCGCGTGTACCGGGAATCGGCGCTTCCGATCATTGCCGACGAAAGTTGCATCACTGAGGACGACGTCGCCGCGTGCGCTGGCAATTTCCACGGCATCAACATCAAGCTGGTCAAATGCGGCGGCCTGACCCCAGCGCGGCGAATGATCGCCGAGGCCCGGCAGTTAAATCTCAAAGTCATGGTCGGCTGCATGACCGAATCGAGCGTCGGTATCTCGGCCATTGGCCAATTGCTGCCGCTCTTGGATTACGTCGACATGGATGGCGCGGCCCTGTTGGCCAAGGACATTGCCAAAGGAGTGGAAGTCATCCGTGGCGAGTGCCATTATCCCGATGCGCCCGGTCATGGGGTCACTTTGCTCGACTGACCGGCCGCCTGATCACAACTTCTTGCTGAACTGACATGAAATCAACAATATTGTCTCGCTTCGTTTTGTGCTTTCTTGTCATTGGCTGCTTAATGGCAGCAACAAAAGCTCAGGCCGACGAGCTGGCCCAGCAGATTCAGCCACTCATCGACGATTTCGCCGGCGATGCCGCGATCATAGTCAAGAATCTTAAGACCGGCGAGACATTTGCCTACAAAGCCGACGAACCGTTCCCCACGGCCAGCTTGATCAAGTTCCCAATCATGGTCGCGGCCTATGATCTGGTGGAAAAGAACAAGGATTCGACTGAGAAGAACAAGCTCTCGCTCGATCAAGAGATTACTCTCAAGCAAGAAGACAAGGTTCCTGGCTCGGGGATTCTCACTTCGCATTTCTCCGACGGGGTGAAAATGCCTTTGCGAGATGCAATTCAGTTAATGATTGCCTACTCCGACAACACGGCGACCAATCTGGTCATCGATGCGATTGGCTTGGAAACCACGAACAAACTGATGAAGTCGCTGGGCTGTGACGACACACTGTTGAATTCCAAGGTCTATCGCCGCGATACGTCGATTGCCCCAGAACGCAGTGTGAAATACGGCCTGGGAAGCACCACCGCCGCGGACATGATCAAGCTGCTCGAATTGTTGCAGGCCAACAAGCTGGTGAGCGAAACGGCCAGCAAGCAAATGACGACTCACTTGATCGCTTGCGACGACATACTCAAAATGCCCCGACTTTTGCCCGCGGGGACGGTCGTGGCACACAAGACGGGCACGGTGTCGGCTTCGCGTTGCGATGCCGGAATTATCACGGGACCGGCGGGGCCATTCGCGGTTTGCGTGCTCACCAACAACATCGAAGACCGCGCCGATGGCAACGCCAACGCGGCGGACATGCTTTGCTCGAAAGTTGCTAAGGCGTCTTACGATTATTTCAATCAAGGAAAGACTGTCGCCAAATCCGATCCCTCGGTATTGAAGTCCGGCTTTGCGGGGCTGCTGGTGGAATCTTTGCAGCGGACTCTCAACGCCCGGCTCAAACCTTCGCCCGGCATCGGCGTCGACGGCGATTTCGGTCCTCAAACTGAACAGGCAGTCAAAGCCTTTCAAAAGGTGAACAAACTCGCTGAAACGGGCGAAGTGGATGCCAAAACTTGGGAAGCCCTCGGCCCCTTGGTCGCGGAAGAAGAAGCTCCCGATCCGTCGATCGTGAACGCTGAAAAAATTAAGAAAGCACCTGCCGAAGATCTTGCTGCTCCCCCAGCCACGACTTGTGCGGCGTGGGCCATCGGCGACGGCAAGACGGGCGAATTGCTGTGGGGACTGCACGACGACGATAAACGCGATATCGCCAGCACGACAAAAATCATGACCGCCTATCTCGTGACGACGCACACAGGAAAGCATCCCGAAGTACTCGACGAGATCGTGGAGTTCTCCGAGCGTGCCGACAAAACAGGAGGTTCCACGGCAGGTGTTCGTGCGGGTGAAAAGATTCCCGTTCGCGAATTGCTGTACGGTTTAATGCTCCCCTCGGGTAATGATGCCTCGGTGGCATTGGCCGAACATTTCGGTAAACGACTAGCCAAATCAGAAGGCGAAGATGCCGACGCTTACGATTGCTTTATCGTGGCGATGAACGACGCGGCCAAGCAATTGAAAATGGATAAGAGCAATTTCTGCAATCCCAACGGTTTGCCAGAGGAAGGGCATCAATCAAGCGCAGCTGATTTGCTGAAGCTGTCCCATGCCGCGATGCAGCAGCCCTTGTTTCGTGAGTATGTTTCGACCCCGCAGCATGGCTGCACCGTGACTGGCGCGGAAGGATATAAACGCAATCTGTTCTGGAAGAACACCAATCGATTACTTGGCACCGAAGGTTACGACGGCATCAAAACCGGCACGACCACGGCCGCGGGCGCGTGCCTCGTTTCGCAAGCCACTCGAGGCGACCAATCGCTGATCATTGTGGTGCTAGGTGCCCCTTCGTCGGATGGTCGCTATATTGATTCACGGAATCTATACCGCTGGGCCTGGCAAAAACTCGCTGACACAGCAAACAACGACAAGTTGGGATCGGTACCATGAGCAAAATCGTCTGTCAGTTTTTAGCATGCATCGCGAGCCTAGCAGTCATGAATAGCATGGGGTTTGCCGAGGAAACCACGATCGATCGCTCGCCGGTGGTACTGACCCCCGAAGCAGAACGCATTCATCGCAGCGCGATTCTTATCGACGGCCACAATGACATGCCGTGGGAGATTCGCAAACAAGGGAGTAGCACTTTCGAGAAGCTGGATATCTCCAAACCCCAAGCAACACTGCAAACCGATATCCCCCGCCTGCGCCAAGGGGGGATGGGCGCGCAGTTCTGGTCGGTCTGGGTTCCCTCGGCGACGGCTTACGACGGCACGGCGTTGACTTCCACGCTCGAACAGATCGACTTGGTTCACGCGATGCTCAAGCGCTATCCTGAAACATTTGAGCTGGCCTTAACCTCCGACGATATTCGCCGCATCCACGATGAAGGGAAAATTGCCTCGCTGATCGGCGTCGAGGGGGGGCATTGCATCGAGAATTCACTCAATGTGTTGCGGCAGCTTTTTAAGCTTGGGGCGCGGTACATGACGCTCACCCATGCCGACACGATTGATTGGGCCGACTCGGGGACCGACGAAGCCAAGCATGGCGGGCTCACGCCGTTTGGCGAAGATGTGATCGCTGAGATGAATCGCCTGGGGATGATGGTCGACATCTCACACGTTTCGCCCGACACGATGAAGCACGTGCTGCGGATCACGAAGGCACCTGTGATTTTTTCTCACTCGTCGGCCAAAGCCATCGCCGACAGCCCTCGCAATGTGCCGGATGACGTGCTGGAACTGGTCAAGGAGAACGACGGCATTGTGATGGTCAATTTCTTTTCGGGGTTTGTCGTCCCTTCGGCGTCAGACCGTTATCTTGCACGGCTCAAACGCGAACGCGAACTGAAAGCCACGATGAAAGACCCCGAGGAAATTCAAGCCGAACTCCGCAAGATGGAACCGAGCGGTTCGATGACTCGCGGCACGATCCACGATCTCATCGACCATATCGACCACATCGTCAAGGTTGCGGGAATCGATCACGTAGGCATCGGCTCGGATTACGATGGCGTATCCGTGTTGCCCACGCAACTCGAGGATGTTTCTTGCTATCCGTATATCACTCAAGCCCTCTTGAATCGGGGCTACAGCGAGAGCGACATCAAGAAAATCCTCGGTGAAAATTTGCTCCGCGTGATGAAGAAAGTGGAAGAAGCCGCGGAACAGCCCGCGGCCACCGAGTCCAAGCCTGATTGATCACTGGCTTTTTGCCGGCCGTACCACACTCGCCGCGCGACCGGGAATCCGCGGGTCGTTCACACCGACCAACTTGCCATCGGAGGTCCTTGTGATCCCTTGGGCCACGCCGCTTTTATCGATCATTTCGAGTTTGTGGCCCAGTTCCTTGAGGCCGTCTTGAATTTCTTGCGGCGCGGTTTCTTCGAGCAGCACGCTGTCGGGATGCCATTGATGATGAAACCGGGGTGTTGCGATCGCGGTTTTTAAATCCTTCTCCAGGTCCAACATTCCCACCAAGGCCAGCAGTACCTGCGTGATAATCTTCGGCCCACCGGCCGCTCCGACGGTCAAAACCGGCTCGCCCTTGGAGTCCAATACAATCGTGGGACTCATGCTAGAGAGCGGTCGCTTGCCCGGCTCAACCGCGTTGTTTTCCGCTCCCACGAGCCCAAAGGCGTTGGGAACACCGGGCTGGCTAGAAAAATCGTCCATCTCGTCGTTGAGAACAATGCCAGTGCCCGGCACGATCACTTTCGAGCCGAATGCCGTGTTCACGGTTGCGGTGATGGCGACCCAATAGCCCTCGCTATCGACTGCCGTGATGTGGGTGGTGTGCTTACCAAAGACTTCATCTTGATGTTTGGGGGGATTGTTGTGCGAAGGAACAGCGCTCGCCTTTGTGAGATCAATCCGCTCGGCCAGCGATTTGGCATACTCCTTATCGACCAACCCGCGCGGCACGTCGACGAAATCGGAATCGCCAAGCCAGTGGGCGCGATCCGCGAAGGCGAGTTTCATTGCTTCCACCATCAAGTGCGTTCCTCGCACGGGGTCACGGTCGAACTCACCAGCCACGTCAAACGGTTCGAGAATGTTAAGAATCTGAGCGACATGAATTCCGCCAGAACTTGGTGGCGGGAAGCCAATAATCGTCCAGTCGCGATATGTGGTGATCAGTGGCTCGCGCTCGATCGGTTCATACGCGGCGAAATCCGCCGCCGTGAGAATACCACCATTCTCGGCCATCCACGTACCCACTTTTTCAGCGAACTCGCCCCGATAAAACCAAGCGGTTCCATGCTCGGCCATCTGCCTATAAGAACGCGCGAGATCCGGCTGACGCAAAATTTCGCATTCGGTGTAGGGGCAGCCATTCGGTTTGAGCAGAGCTTCACGGGTGCCGGGAAAGCGCGCGAGCACTTTGGCCATCGCTTTGAGTTTCGCGGCGTAGACGGAATCAAGGCGGAAACCGCATTCGGCAATACGTGCCGCGGGGAGCAGCAGATCGGCCATCTCTTTGTCGCCACACTCTTCAACGGCAAGAGAATATGCGGCGAAGGCTCCCGGCACCGCCACGGCGAGTGCACCGGTCGTGCTCAAATCAGGATCAGCCTTGCCATCGCGAAGATACATGTCGCGACTGGCCGCGTCGGGAGCTTTTTCGCGGCCATCGATCGCCAGGATCGTTCCATCCGGTTTGCGAACGAGAACGAAGCAACCACCGCCAAGACCTGAGTTGTGATTGTCGACGACTCCCAAGGTGAGTGCCGTGGCAACGGCAGCATCAAGAGCGTTGCCACCGGAAGCGTAGGCATTCAAGCCGGCTTGCGTGGCCAAAGGATTCACCGAGGCCACGACGCAGCGGTCTTCACCCCAGAGTTGTTGTGTGACGGTGGCACCCATCATCAAACCAAGCAACCAGAATCCTGCGATTTTGTAATACGTCTCAGCAAGCATATTGGACCTTCCCAAAAGACAAAGGCTTCGTGCGGTTTCGAGCAACACAGACAGGAGAATTGCGGCTACCACCCATTTGCGCATCGGCCTGTTTAGATTGCGCAGGGTCAGCAAATCGCTTTCACCACGCGCTCTGTCGACTATAATAAACGGATATTCTCCCGGAACCAGATACCGTCTCTCGACTTCTTCGCGATCGCTTTGCAGACGGCTTCTTTGTGAAATGGCATTCTTACTTTGGCGGCAAATTCATTGATGAATTCATTTAATTTCTTTCGTAAGCGTTCGCCCGGCTCAACCAAATCTCGTGCAGCACGTTCGACCTTCTGTAAATCCAACTACGCCAAGAGCCTGCGGTACGAACCGCTCGAACCTCGCTTGGCGCTGGCCGCCGAGGCTTTGATCGACTTTACTGCGATGCCCGCAGGTTCGCTTACCGGCAAAATCGTCTACACCTCAGGTGGGCACGGGTGGGAGTATCTGAGCGGCGGCTGGACCACCAATCGTGCGGATGTGAATGAAGTCGCCGAAGCGTTTGGCAACCAAGACCAGATGACTTTCTATGCCGACTACATGCTGCGAGCTGGCGCAACGGTCGTTCCCATGCGGCCCGTCGGTCATCAATTCAATGAAGTCGTTTTAGATAATGACTCTGTCGGAGTGACGTTCTCCGGCTCGTGGACCAACAGTACAGCCAGCGTTCATTACGACGAAGACTATGGTGCGGTGGCTGACAGCGTTTCCTACCGGTTTGCTTCGATTAGCGCGACTGAAACAGCTACGGCGACTTATACGCCAAATATTCCCGAAGAAGGCTTCTATCCGGTTTATACCTGGGTTGCTGATTCGAGTAACCGAACCAACCAGTTGTACACAATTCATGACAGCGGCGGCGGAGTGACCAAAATTCGTGTCGACCATCGCATGGTCGGCAAGGGTTGGGTTTACTTGGGGACTTACCACTTCGGCGAAGGCACTGGCGGCAGCGTGGTCATCAGCAATCAATCCACGGACGGGGGTTCGGTCGTGGTTGCCGACACGATCCGGTTCGGCAACGGCATGGGCGATCTCAAGAGCGGCCCCAATGGCGTGGGACATTCAAGCGGGACCATCTCGGGGCAACCACGCGAAGATGAATCGTCGCTTCTCTGGGTCTGGCGCGGCATCGGTCAAGGCTACAACCCCGCCTCAATTGTTGGTACTAGCAACGTTTCGGCTCCGCATCTGATGGCCGAACACATGAATGCCGACACAAATCCCTTTGGCACTTCGGTCTACATTGGCTTTCATTCGAATGCGGGTGGGGGACGCGGAGCGTTGGGACTTATCAATTCCAGTTCATCCGAAGCAACACCCAATCAGGCCGCGCTGGCCCTCTACACGGGTCGTCAGATCAATCAAGACATGCAGGCCCTCAACGGTCAGTTCGAGCACAATTGGAGCAATCGGACAAATCACACCTTATCCAGCGGCTTTGGTGAAATCGACGGTGGTCCTGGCGCGGAAATGGACATGACCATCATTGAAGTGGCCTTCCACGATAGTGTTGAAGATGCCCAATTGATGCGTGACCCTAAGGTACGCGATCAACTCGCACGATCGACTTATGAAGCGACGGTAGAGTATTTCGACAATTTTGGAGGACTTTCCGATACCACGAGCCTTCCCTCTGCACCAGTCGGCGTGAGAGCGATCACTGATCCCGCGGGCAATATCACCGTCTCGTGGACGCCGGGTGTTATCGGCGTACAAGGCGGAACTCCCACGTCCTATCGTGTTTATGCCTCGAACGATGGTTATGGATTTGCCGGGTACGTGGAAGTCGCCGGGGGCGGCGCGGGGTCCTACACGTTCAATGCGGCTGATCTTGATAATGAAACTTACTACTTCAAGGTCGTTGCCGTGAACAGTGGCGGGGAGTCGCCCCGCAGCGCAGTCACCGCAGCCAGCAAACAGGATGGCACGGGACAGAAAATCTTGATCGTCGATGGTTTCGACCGCAACAGCCGACAACAAAACGAACGCTATATTTTTGGTCCGCCCAACCTCACTGACCGTGTACGCACGCGCTACAACAATAGCTTTGATTATGTGATCCAATATGGCGAAGCGCTCGCCGCGGCGGATGCTAGTATCGACACGGCCCAGAATGAATCGATCATTTCTGGCGCGGTCAATTTGTCGAATTACGACGTCGTGATCTGGTTCTCGGGTGAAGAATCCGCCGACGACGAAACGTTCAATTCGGTTGAACAAACCTTGGTCACAAACTACTTAAACCAAGGCGGCCGGCTCATGGTTTCGGGTTCCGAGATCGCCTGGGATCTGCGCAATGAAGGCGCATTTCTGAACGATCAATTGCGAGTCCAATATCTGACCGATGATGCAAATTCCTACAATGTCACTGGGTCCTCGGGATCGATCTTTGAAGGCTTGAACTTCTCGTTTGACAACGGCGCACAGCATTATGACGTCGAGCTGCCCGACGTGATTTCGCCGGCGGCGGGGGCGACAATGGCCCTGACTTATTCAACGGGTACCACAGCCGGCATCCAATATGATGGTGGCGAAAGCGGCTCGCGCATTGTCATGCTGGCATTTCCATTTGAAACGATCACCGACGAAGCTGTTCGTAGTCAAATGATGACCCGCGTGCTCGATTTCTTCGCCGAGGGTGCAGAACTTTCGGACTTTGAAATCATTCTCGACAACGATTTTGGAGCCCCCACTTATACGGAATCGAGCCCCTGGACAGCCTCGCCCAGTCCCGGCTACAACGGTTCGACTTTCCGCTTTATTCAAACAGGGACTGCTACTATGGCAACCTGGAACTTCTATGCACCATTCGCTGGTGAGGGAGAAGTGTTCGTCCAGTACCGCAGTGGAACCAATCGTGCGTCGTCAACCGTATATCAAGTCGATACGGGCAATGGCATTGAACAAGCTGTGATTGATCAAAAACTCAACGATTTGACCTGGGTTTCGCTCGGCTTCTTTGATTTCACCGTGGGCAATCACTCGATCACTCTCGATGCGGGAGCGAGCAGCGGCGGTTCTGTTGTTGTTGCTGATGCCGTCCGAGTATTTATCCCCATTGCCACGGCCGAACCCTCGGGCGACTTCGACCAGGATGGCGACATCGATGGCCGTGACTTCTTGGCTTGGCAGCGTGGCGCGGGAGTACCGAATCCGTCGCTGGCCGATGGCGATGCCAACGGGGACGGCCTGGTCGATAGTGCCGATCTCGAAGTTTGGCAGAATCAATATGGTGCGCCCCCAATCACGGCTACCATCGCGTCGTATAGTGCTTCAGAGATAGGCTTTTCCGAGGACAATCTAACGGCCGAAGTCGCTCTACTTACGGGGGTGATGCCTCCGTTTATTGCCCCGGTGGCTACTTCTGAAAAGCAAACCAGCGACCTGCTTACCGAGTTGATCACACTCGAGCTTTTGTCGACAGATCATCCTACGAATCGAATTTTAGAATCCACCTCACTGGAGTATCCCGAGGATCTTTTGACCGATACTTCCAGCGAGTCGGGGGACTCGACCGAGTGGCTTGAGTTCGACGAAGTGTATTCTCAGCTTGGCGATTCATTGTCATCGTGAGCTTAATTACTCACCGGAGATGTTGGATCTTTTTCTCTTGCTCATTAAATAACTGATTATGCCACAAAAGAATAAATCCGCATCGAAGCAGCTCAAGTTTGAATCGCTCGAACAGCGCATCGCCCTCGCTGCGGCGGGATTAGTCGACGTCGGCTCGCAGCCTGAGGGGGCGCTCTCTGGTAAAGTTGTTTACACTAGCGGCGGTCACGGAATTATGGCTGCAAACAACGGCAATGGCTCCTGGTCATTTCAGCGGCCGTTGCTGTTGAGCATGATAGAAGACCTGGGGAACCAGGATCAAATGACCATGTTCGCGGAATACGCGTTTCGAGCAGGCGCGACTGTTGTTCCCATGCGGCCCGTCGGACATCAACCCAATGAAATTATTCTTGATAACGACGATACGGAAGTAACTTTCTCTGGGGCGTGGAGTAATAGCTCGTCCTCAATCTATTTCGGTGATGTGGGCGACGTCCCCTACAAATTTGCCACTGCTTCCGCCACCGAAACGGCCACAGCGACTTACCGCCCCAATGTGACCGAAGCAGGTTTTTATCCGGTCTACGCGTGGACACGAGCTGGTACCGACCGCGCTGATGATCAGCTTTACAAGATCAACCATTCGGGCGGAACGTCCGAAGTAACAATCGATCATCGGATGGTGGGAACGGGCTTGATCTACTTAGGCACGTATTATTTTGAGCAGGGCACAAGTGGCTCGGTTGTGATCAGCAATCGTTCGAGCGAACCTGGCCAGGTGGTGATTGCCGATATGATTCGCTTTGGCAACGGCGTGGGCGACATGGATCGCGGCGGCGGTGTCTCAGGACGAGATCGCTCGGACGAAGGTTCCATTTATTGGATTCAATGGCATGCTGAACATTCTCAAGGCATACCTGTTTCGAGTTACCGCTCCTCGGCAACTAACGACGATGGCACGGCCAATGTCGGTGCGCCCATCCGGCAGGCCGCCTACATGAATCAAGCGGGCGAAGGCTCGCTTTCCGACCGAGTTTATGTCAGTTTTCACACAAACGCAGGAAGTGGCACTTCCCGAGGTGTGCTGGGACTTTACAACGGCAATAACACGCCTGCTTCCGAAACCCCCAATCAATTTCTTTTAGCAAACCTGCTGGGTCGTGAAGTCAACGATGATCTCGTCGATCAAAACGGGCTTTTCGAACATGACTTTGAGGATAGCAATGTCGTCACACTGGATCGTAGCGATATCGAATTCGGAGAAATCAATAACACGATTATCTTAAACGAGTTCGATGCCACGATTGTGGAAGTTGCCTATCACGACAATCAACTCGATGCCGAGCTACTCCGAGATCCTAAATTTCGCGATGCCGCGGCTCGCGCAACGCTCCAAGGCGTTGTCAGATATTTCAACAGTCTGGACGTTTCCACCCCGCTGGTGATGGCTCCCGGTGAGGCGACCAACGTCAGCGCTGAATCCAACGGTGTGGGCCAAGTTACCGTTTCCTGGCTAGGTCCTGTGGCGAATTCCTACGTTGGTGACGCTCCCACGGGCTACATGATCTATGGGTCGACCAATGGTTATGGCTTTGACGGCGGGACTTACGTGCCCGGTGGAGCGGCAACCAGTTACACTTTCACGGGTCTCGATCCAAGCGAAGGAGCTTACTACTTCAAAGTTGTACCCGTGAATGCCGGTGGGGCAGCCCCCGATTCCGAAGTCGTCGCGGCCATGCCCAATGCGGGCAGCAAGGGCGTGCTGATCGTCAACGGATTTGATCGCCTCACGCGACAGCAAAATCCCGTTCAAGCCGGTGCCGAGCGCGTCCGACCACGCCAAAGCAATTCTTTCGACTACACGGTTCAAGTGGCAGCGGCCATCGAAGCGGCTTCGCCCGGCCTTGTCGTCGACAGCACCTCCAACGAAGCCCTCCTTTCCGGCGCCATTGATCTGAGCGACTATCAAGCCGTAATCTGGATCTCGGGCGAAGAATCGACCGACGACGAAACTTTCAGCACAGCGGAACAAACCCTCGTCGCGAGCTATCTGGCAGGGGGCGGCAAACTGCTCGTTTCGGGCTCGGAAATTGGCTGGGATTTAGACCGTTCGAGCGGCCCCACGGCCTCGGATCGCACTTTTTACAACAGTTCATTACGTGCGGATTATGTCTCCGACGATGCGGGCACTTACAACGTGCAGGGTGCCGTGGGCTCGATCTTCGCGGGATTGAGCTTTTCGTTTGATGATGGCTCGCAGTTCTACGACGTCAATTTCCCCGATCGCATTAACCCCTTAAATGGCTCGACTACAGCGCTGAGTTATGTGGGCGGCTCAGGCGGCGGGGCGGGAATCCAATACGACGGCGGGGCCACGAAGGTGGTCAATTTGGCCTTTCCGTTCGAGACAATCACCTCGGCCGCAAATCGGGCCGCGGTCATGGATCGCGTACTTGATTTCTTTGGTGTGGTCAGCCAACCACCCACGGGTGACTTCGACCAGGATGGCGACGTCGATGGCCGCGATTTTCTCGCTTGGCAACGTGGTGCCGGAGTGGCCAGTCCCACATTGGCCGACGGCGATGCCAACGGCGATGGGGTGGTCAACAGCGTCGATCTCGGCATCTGGCAGGATCAGTATGCCACGCCTGGCCCCGTCGTGGCCGTAAGCGCGCTCTCTGCGGAAAGTGAACCGGTCGTGGCCCTAAGTTCCAACGATTCTCCCAGTGATCTCTCAGGCGTTGTCTCTCACGTAGTAGGCCTCAACAGCCCGTTGGCACCTGCAAATTCTGCGAATTTTGAGAATGACGAAACCCACTCGGCATTCTTCGACCAAGAGCGGGAATCGTGGGATTTACAAGGTTTCTGGCAATCCAGGCGTAGTACAGAATTGTTCGGATTGGCCAGGAAAGCTTTGACCGACGTGGATACCGTCCTGGAAGCTTGGCGTCATGATTCACAGCATGACTTTGAGTTGACCAGCGACCTTTTGCCCTTGGAAATTTCTGAAGCTGCCAACGACGGTGCTTGAGCTTGCTCTAGTGGCCATCCACATTTTGCGCAAAGTGAAGAAAATCCTGCGCACATTTCCTTGGGAGTTTGGTAAATCTTGTTTATTATAGGACTTATCACGCTCTTGCGGATGCCCTGGAGATGGCGGTAGACGCATCCCTCGTAGAGTGAACCGGATCAGAATAAGGCCCGCCCGATGTTATATGCCTTGTTGACAACACGCATACCGTTTTGCAGTATCCGTGCTTGCCTTTGTTCAATGATGAGAATTCTTAGTCGTCCGGTACAGTGGAACAGCAGAGCCGTGGCACTTAGCCTCTCCCCAACCAAGATATCAATCCCCGTTGTGAATCCCGCGAGATGAAGGATGGATGTAATGAAAATGAAATTTGCTTTAAGTTTGGCGATTTGTGGTACGGCGCTAGCCGCTCTGAGTGCGTCTGCTTCTGCACAGGTGTTGTATTCTGAAACCTTTGATGATGGTCAAGCTTCGACTCGTTGGACGGCTCAGGCAGGCAAGGGCTATGACAGTGCGCTGGTGCCGGTTCCCATGGACACGAACTTTGATCAATCACCTTTTCCTGTCGATGGCATTAACGACAGTGTAGCCGGTTTTGCCTATGACTATAGCGTAGCTGGCATCCCATCCGCTCCCAACTCGACGGGCGGATCGACGATGGGCTTGAAACTGCAATCGAGTTTATTTTCCAATGCTCTAGGTGGTTTCAGTGCTAACCCCAATGGCGTGAATCTCACAGGGGACTACTCTGTTAAGTTCGATGTGTGGGCCAGTACGGTAGGTACTGCGGCTGGCTTTCCCACAGGCGGTAGTGGATCAACCATGCTCTCGACCTTCGGTATTCTTACCACCGGCACGGCCAGTGAAACGATTCTTTCTACCGACGGCGTGTTCTTCGCTGCATCGGGAGATGGCGGTTCTTCTGCTGATTTCCGCGCTTATTCCGTTGAAGATAAAAACAGCTACGACGGCACGGCGGGTGAACCTCATGGCACGTATCACGCTGGTAGTCGCAACAGCAGCGCAGCACTCTACGACACGGCCGTGGGTGGTCCTGTCACCGTTCCTCAATCCGTGAAAGACGCGTTTCCTGCGCAAAATATGGAAGGAACTCTTAACCCTGGTGCTACCGCTTTCAAATGGCATGCCCATGAAATTCGCAAGGTTGGTCAACTGGTTGAGTGGTACTTGAATGGCACCAAATTGATCACTGTCGACATGACCGAATTTGCAACCCCCACACTGGGCGGCAACATTTCCTTCGGTCATGCAGATATCAATTTCTCTTCTTCGATCGATCCGCAGGCAGTTGATCTTTTGTTCACCCTGATCGACAACATCGAAGTCACAGCTATTGCGTCAGTTGGCGACACTGGCGACTTTGATGGAGATGGGGACGTCGATGGCCGTGATTTTCTCGCCTGGCAGCGTTCTGGCCTGATTACTGACGGCTCGGCTCAGCTTGCCGACGGCGATGCCAACGGCGACGGCAACGTCGACGGTGCTGATCTCGTGATTTGGCAGGATCAGTATGGCGTGCCTCCCCTGGCTGGCTTAACCACGGTTCCCGAGCCTTCGTCGATGATCGTCTTCGCTGGCTTGGCTGGCTTTGGCTTGTTAGTCCGTCGTAAGGGTTAATTGCATGAGTCGTCAGTTGTTGGGAGTTAGTCGTGAGATCTCTCACCCCTAGCTGCCAGCCACTAGCCTCTCGTTATCGTCCTTGTTTGTTGAGGTTGCTAATTACCTGGAAGCCTACGCGTGTTAGCACCCAACACTATCGGCCCCCGGGAACGATGCTGTGCTTTTCGTGAGCCAGCATCGAAACGGGGGCCGCTTAGTTTTTTTTGCATTCAGATTTTTACCACCAGGTTTCTCTCTCGGATGTGCTTTTGCGCACGAAAGAGAAACTTGTGCGCTCTAATTTGTGGCGTTTTTGACGGCCGCAAGTATTATGAAGTTTGTGTAAAAACCGGAACAGTGGGCTTGTGGCGGAGCTCTCGGGCATCGGCAGCCGTTGGTCGGCCCCGATTCAATAGAACATTTGACTGATACGACTCGAGTTTTCAACTGAAAGGACTAGTCTAATGAAGCGAATTTGTCTCTCCGCCTGCGCCGCCCTTGCGGTCGTCTTGGCGAGCCATTCCGCCTTCGCGGCGATTCTGTACTCCGAGAATTTCAACGCGGATCCGACGGCCAACTGGACCGTCAATGACCCCGCCCTCACAGATAAGATTGCGGATTTCTACTACGACTATTCCGCGATTGGCGTTCCAGCAGCCCCAGGTGGTGGTGGTACCACCCGCGGCTTGAAAATGTCGGTAAACAACACAACGGGCGTCTTCGGCGGTTTTAGTGTCTCCCCCACGGGTGAAAACTTCAGCGCCTCCGGCAACTACAAAGTCCGCTTCAAGATGTGGCAAAATTACGTCGGCCCTCTTGGCCCCGGCGGCAGCGGCACGACCCAACTCTCCACGTTCGGCGTTGGCACTTCGGGCACAACCGCCTTCTGGCCAGGTGCAGCCGTCAAAGAGAGCGTTGCCTTTGGAGCCACATTGGATGGTGGTTCTGCCAACGATTATCGCGCCTACAGCACGGCTGCTCCTACTGGTTACGCTTCTGGAAACGCGGTGTTTGCCCCCGCAACCTCCAATAACGATAGCAACGTGTACTTCACGGGTAACTTTCCCAGCAGTTCTGCTCCTGCTGCTCAGTTGTCGCTGTTTCCCGGTCAAACAGGTTCGACAAGTGCTGGCGAAATCAGCTTTGCTTGGCGGGATGTCGTTGTGGAAGTTGCTGACGGTTTTGCCACCTGGACTGTTGACGGCGTTCAAATGGCGACTATCAATCTGAGCACCGTCACCTTGGGGGGTGGCAACATCTTCTTCGGCATGAGTGATACTAATGCCGGTGCATCTGCCGATGTCAACGACTCACTGCTCAACGTGACGTTGATTGACAACATTGTTGTCATGCAGGTTCCCGAGCCATCCTCGATGGCTCTGGTCGGCTTGAGTTTGGTTGGCTTGTTGGCAACTCGCCGTCGCTAAGCAAGTCCTTTTGAATTGTTGAAAGCCTCCGACCCCGGCAAGTGCTGATCTTGCCGGGGTCGTTTTTTGTGATGTGTTTGACAGGCTGCGGTGATTCTTTGCGGACATTACTTGCGCTTTTTCGAGTGCGGTTTGCGCTGATATCCATTGCCTGTTTTGTAGTCTCGATCAACAATAGTAGCTGGAGGGAGGCACTCCAAATCTATCCATTCATCTGTTTTCATGATGGAGCCTACCTTGAGAAGAACGAGCTTTGCTATGTCCTACCCTCGCGCATGTGCCAGCCGGCGCCTCGGCTTTACGCTTGTTGAGCTGCTAGTCGTGATCGCGATCATTGGCGTCTTGGTGGCCCTCTTGCTGCCCGCCATCCAGGCAGCCCGCGAAGCGGCTCGTCGCTCGCAATGCCAAAACAATCTGAAGCAAATTGGCCTGGGTGCTCTCAATCATGAAAGTACCAACAAGCATTACCCAACAGGTGGATGGAGCTATGATTGGGGCCCGGACCCTAGCCGTGGTTTCGGAGAAGACCAACCCGGAAGTTGGCTCTACAATATCTTGCCGTTTATCGAGCAACAGAACCTTCGCCAGCTCGGCACGGGAACAACGATTGCAAGCGCAGCTCATCAGGCAGCGATGACTCAACTCTTTACCACCAATATCGCGGGCTTACGATGCCCGTCGCGCAGCGCGGCGGATCTGCAGTTATCGAATTGGAACAATGTTGCTGTCAAAAACATGGGGAGCTGGGTTTCCCAGCTTGGAACAACTACGGGCGTGTTTAAGGCTGACTATGCGGGCAATGCGGGCACAACGGCTTTCTTTGATGGACAAGAATGGTTTGGAGGTGCTCCTAACGCTTTGAACGGCAACTACGACGCCGCAGAAGCAGCATTTGAGGTCAAACTATCGCAAGCTTCGATGACTTCATGCGATAAGCCAACGACGGGTTTTCAGCATAACATCGCAAGGCGTTGCCAGGATGGTGTCATTTACATTCGTAGTGAAACTACGATTGCAAATGTTGAAGACGGTACGACTCACACATTTCTGGCAGGTGAAAAATATCTGCAGCCCGAAGCTTACCAAGGTGCTGCTAGCACTAGCGACCCTGGGTGGTCACAAAATTCTAATCAGGGTGCTTACTGTGGTTATGACTGGGACAACCAACGTCGAGCATTTAGCTGGAGATTTGGCTCGGCGACCGATCAAGAGAAATTTCAGCCTCGCGCTGATCGAGCAGGATATAACTCCGAAGATATTTGGGGTAGCTCACACCCAGGTAGCTTCCACATGGTTTATTGTGACGGATCCGTACAATCCATCAGCTACGACGTGGATCCCTTTATCATCAGCTACTCTGCGGACCGTTTTGACGGTCAGACAATTTCGCAATAGCAAGCGTTAACTCTTTGCTTCCGATTGATAGAAGATCTACTTCGGCATGATTACTTTGTGGTCAAGCTGAAGCGGACTTTGTTATTCAGAATCGATGGGTCGTCCTTCGAAACTTCTTGTCCCAAGATAGTTTCCGTATTGTATTTTGTGGGGATCGAACCACTGCCATCTCCGGCCGTGATTTTGACCTTGTAAAGTCCAACTTGAATTCCAGGAGGAGTATCGTCTGTCGGACGCTTTTCCTTGGGGATAGTTGGTGCTGCCGTGCCCCCCATAGATGTCACATCGGAGGCCTCTTGAAGAACACCTTCGAGAAAACCTTCTGGCTCGAATGTTATCGTCGCACCGTTAAGGGGAGCGCCATCAAGCGTCACTTCGCAACCAAACGACATCAAACCAATGTTCATTTTTTGCCAGATAGCAACGCGATCCGCAATTTCCTGCTCAGAGACTTTACCGTCCCCATCCTTATCCAAATTCTTAATGGCGGCCTTTAGTCCAGGTGCCTGCTCCAGCTCCGCACCCGCAACAAAGCCATCCCCATCCTTATCATAGATCTCCATGGCTTTCGCCGCGGCAGCACTTGGATTGTAGCTAGGCGCTTCAAGCTTTGAAGGCCCACCGTTGCACCCCACGAGTGCCGCGCAAACTCCCGCCGTACCCAAACCGTAGACGGCGATCTTCTTCAGCAATGTTTCTGTCAAACGCTTACGCGGGAGCTTTGTCACGGTCGTTGCCTTTCGCAAAACTATATTAGCTAATGCCTACTGTCGTTTTATTTTCAACGGCTTGTGTGACTTGGCAAGGGCCTCTCGAAGATTCGAGAACACAGGCGGAAGAATTTCGCCAACCCACTCTCACCTTTGCGGATCGCGATCTTCACTTTGCGCGAAAAGTTACCGATCAGACGTCCTGAAAGTCCGATTTCCAGCCCTGTGCCGACATTCCGAATGGATGGCATTCGATGTGCTTTTTCATTAGTTTGGCTGATGAAATCACCCATCAGAAATCATGCAGGGAAGCGGAAAAGTCAATGAGCCAACAGTCTTTCAGCCCAGGACCAGCGCCCGACACCGTGCAAAGTGCCGATGGTACGATCGTAACCGTCCCCAAAGGTTGGGAACTTCTACCTCCCGGTGATGCGGCACTCACAAGACGAGTCAAAGCAGCCGGCGATCATTGGGTTGTTGCCGAAAAGAAGGGGCGAAAAATATTCTCCCGTGGAGTTTGGGCACCGGCAGCAACCATTGAAAAATTACGTGGTGAACTCGAAGCCGAACGATCAACCAGGGGCTATGCCGAGAAGAAAGCCAGCGACGCAAGGCGGCGTGAGCAAGCTCAAGCCGAGTACGTCGAAGATTTCACGGAAGCCGTTGTGAAGTTTCTCTCTTTTCATCCTGCTCATGCTGATCTGGCGAGCATACTCGCCCGCCGAGTTGCCGATCACGCCACGCCGGTTGGCAGCGGCACCGTGGCCCGTACTAAGCGTATCCCCGTCGAACAACGCGCCGAATCGGCCGTCATCGCCTGGATGCGCCACCAAACAACGGGCTACGATTCCATGAAAATCCCGCGCGAAAAGGGCAAACGGCGGGAAGTTCGCCGGATGTTGGCCCAACGATCCAAAGAACTGTTGGCCCGCTATCGAGAGGGCAAGACAGGCGGCGAAGGATGTCCGTTGTTGAAGGCGCTAGGGAAACCGTAGGCCTTATTCGTTCCAGCGATGGGATGTATTACTTCCCCAAGAAATTTGAGAGCGGAGGGCACGGGACTCGAACCCGCAACCGGTTGCCCGGCACCTGAATTCCAATCAGGCCGCTAGCCATTCGCTTACCCTCCGAGCATCAACTCAAATCATCAAGTTGATCCAAGGCTCATCATAAAAACGCTCAAACGATGCTGCAACGACAAATGCTGCAATGTCGAGCCCGGCGCGGCGATCAATCGATCGCGTTCGCGCCTTGGATGAGCATGACGAACTCTTCGTTCGATTTGAACTTGCCCAGCTTGCTGGTGAGTTGCTCCATCGCGTCGACGTGGTGCATCGAAGACAACGTGCGTCGCAGCATCGTTGTCGCGTGCAGCGTCTCCGGCGGGAGCAGCTTCTCTTCGCGGCGGGTGCCTGATTGCTCGATGTCGATCGCGGGCCAGACGCGGCGGTCGGCCAACTTGCGGTCGAGCACCAATTCCATGTTGCCGGTGCCTTTAAATTCCTGAAAGATCAGTTCGTCCATGCGGCTGCCGGTGTCGATCAAGGCCGTGCCGACGATGGTCAGCGAACCGCCTTCTTCAAACGCCCGAGCCGTGGCGAAGAGCTTCTTGGGAATGTCCATCGCTTTGATGTCGACGCCGCCGCTCATCGTGCGGCCGGTGTTGCCGACCCACTTGTTGAACGCGCGGGCCAAGCGGGTGATCGAGTCCATCAACATGAACACGTCCTTGCCCAATTCGGCCAGCCGTTGGCAACGAGCGACCACGAGCTGGGAGAGCCGCACGTGGCTTTCAACGTCGTTATCCAGGCTGCTGGCAAACACGTCGCCGTTGACGATATTGCGACGCATGTCGGTCACTTCTTCGGGCCGCTCGTCGATCAGCATGACCATCAAAGCGACGTTCGGATAGTTGGTGGAAATCGCGTTGCTAATGTGCTGCAACAACACGGTTTTACCGGTCCGCGGCGGAGCGACGATCAAGGCGCGTTGGCCTTTGCCCAGCGGCGTCAACAGATCCATGACGCGCGTGCTAATGGGCTGAGCACCGGTTTCCAAGCGATACCATTCCTCGGGAGTGATCGGCGTGAGCTGATCGAAATTCTTAACGTTGACATATTCTTCGGGAGCAATCCCATCGACGTCGAGCAATTCACGCAACCGCGGGCCTTGCTGCTTGCGATGGTGCTGGACCATGCCGCTTAACAGCAGGCCTTCGCGGAGACCAAACTTTTCGATCATCGTGCCGGGCACGAAAGGATCGGTTCTCTCGCGGGTGAAATTGGTCGAGGGGTTACGTAAGAAGCCGTAGCCGTTGGGATGCATTTCCAACACGCCCGAACCTGGCACCAAGGGCAGGGGTTCGCCACTCTCGGAATAATCCGGCTCGCGGGAGTCATGATAGTTGCTCCGGCGGCGGTTGTTGTTGTTATTGTTGCGATAGCCACCCTGGCGGTTGTTGGGCCGGTTGTTGTTATTGTTGTTGTTGCGGCCACGGTAACGGTTATTGCCGCCGCCACCTTGGCCACCGCCGCCGCCACCTTGACCACCACCACCACCTTGGCCACCACCGCCCGATCTTTGACGCTTGTTCACAGTCAGAATCCTAGTTTCTCAAAACAAAATTAATGAACTTGTTCGCCGTCGAAGCCCTTTGCCGAACTTTCCATCTCTGGCGGCTTCTGGCAGCGTTACGCGAGGTAGGACCTCGCGGAAAAGGCCGCGTTTAAATACGGCCGGCTTCCTGAAAAAGAAGCCACTCAACTGGGCCAAGCCAATCATTCGGCTGCGAAAAGCAGCGAATCTCTGCGACAAGGCATGCGCGCCTTGCCCTCAAAGCTTGCCCCCACAAAACCTGCCAACCTTGTCACAAACGGTTGAGCAGGCAAATCTCCTTCAGGAAATGGAACCTCGTTGGAATTCAAACCCTCAAGCAAGGAAATCCCCGCAAGGAATGGAATCCCAGGAATGAAATCTTTGTGTGCCTAGTCCTGCGGTCAGTTGGGGAGAGCGTCCCGCTCTTCATTGCCAGTGTTCACACCCACCAGCCCAGCGACTCACCGAGATTCGATGCTAGACATCAATGCGATTTATTCGCTAACGCGATTTTTTCTGATGGCCACAGGTCTTGCAGCTCGTCACTCAGAAACCATTTCAAATATTGTTGTTTAAGAGTGCTGCCAAGTTTAAGCAGCATTCAAGGATTTAGCCACCCCCAATGGCATCAACCGGCGACTTCCTCATCAACTCAAACGATGATATTTCGCGGGAGCCAATCTGACCCCACGCGCGAAACCAGTCGCAATTCTATATTGTCTTCGTCTCTGGGATCAGTCGGGCGTTAGAACGCATAAACCGACCCAAAAACCTATACGCTGTTGCCACGCCATGGTTTGGGTTATGACCGGCAAACACAACTGGGCTTATCACTAAGATCTTCGCGATCGCAAATGGGCAACAACGCAATTTTGCAAAAACACAGGTATCCAGCAAGAACGCCCGCAAATTTCTTCGGCTAGCCAAATGCTTTTCAGTCAACCATTCCGAAGTTTACCGAGAGGTAACACAGAAGATGCCGAAAACATTGGCCTATAGAACCTGCGATCTCGCAGGGTTGTGAACTCAAGAACAATATTAGTTATAGACGCGGCCATGTCAAGCTGAGATTGCTGCTATCGGCCGACTAATAAGGCTTTTTTCGGCCTGAATTTCGGCGTTTATAACACTTAGGCAAAGTGGACTAAGCGTTCTGGCCACTCCTTGGACAACGCTGGCTCAATCATACCCAGATCAACACACACCGCAAACCTTTGTGCCGAAACAACTTACAACCAAAATACCCATCAACACATACAGTAGTCGGGGCGGGGGACTACGGCGGCAATCTCACGCCAATCGTTAATTTTTAACAAAGTTGGGAGCCCTTGATGTCCGATTTAACGACCAGCGTGACCTAGCGCAACTACTAGTCAAGGGATGACTGTTGAAGCGACTGCCAGTCCGGCAGCTAGGTCAGTTCGCCTCCTCTACGAATCTAAGCGAATGGAATCGCCATGAGCAATCGACACTTGCTGCCTGTTCTTTTCTCCGTTGTTCTCGGCTTGGGTCTCCAAACCATCTCATGCGGAGCAGAATCGGTCAGTTGGCGAAACAATCTGGATGCCGCCAAAATCGAGGCCATGCAGTCGGGCAAACTCGTGCTGCTGCACTTTTACACGTCGAGTTGCGGACCGTGCAAAATGCTCGACACGAATGTGTTTTCTCAACCCCAGATCGGCGAAGAAATCGAACGCAATTATGTGCCGGTGAAGATCAACGCCGAGGAGTATCCGGCACTTGCTACTTCGTTGCGTGTGGAACGCGTTCCCGCGGAAATCGTGTTGAACAATCAGGGAAACGTGGTGGCCAGCCTGTCGTGTCCGCAGAATGCGACCGAGTACACAATGCAGCTCAGCAATCTGGCGGACCACTACCGTCAGCAAACGGGTGGTCGCACGAACGCGAATGAAGCACCCGTGCAAGCCGCTTATGCCGGTTTGCAGGTCGGGCAATACAACAATCAGCCCGCTGCTCAAACGGCGCCCATTCAAAATCAGCCCGTGGCACAAGTTCCGACAGTAACGAACAACCCTTATCTGGCGAACGCCAATCAAGCCAATCAACAAGGTTATTCGCCCGTGGCTAGCACGGCGTATGGCAATCCCGCCATGAATGCTCAACAGCAACCTACGATGCAAGCAGCAACGCAGCCCGTGGCCACTCAAATTGCCGCCAATCCAACGATGCCTGCCAACGCCATGCCTAATAGCTATCGCGATCAATCCCAGGCCCAACCAGTCGCCAACGCGCCAAGTATGCAACCGCAAGTGGTCACCAATCCAGCCGCTGCTTCGCAGGTGAATCCTGCATCGCACATTTCAGTAACGCAACAACTTCCAGCCGGTAGCCCACCTTTGGCTTTCGATGGTTATTGCCCCGTTGCTTTGAAAACAAATCACAAGTGGGTCGCGGGCAATCTCAAATTCGGTGCCATTCACCGTGGCCGCACGTTCTTGTTCATGGGCGAAGAACAACGCCAGCAGTTCCTGGCCAACCCCGATGCTTATTGCCCGGTTTTCTCGGGCATGGATCCGGTGTTGCTCTTGGACAACAATCAACTGGTCGAAGGAAGTCGCCGTTTTGGATTTGAATACCTGGGCGCGTTCTACTTGTTCTCGAATCAAGAATCGATGAATCTTTTCAAGAGCAAGCCCGATCAATATGCCGCGAGCGTTCGCCAGGCGATGAATCGCATGGACGCCACCAACGACGCCACGATCCGTCGGTAGCAAGCGCGGTTCAACGTCTCGGCTTTGCTCGTTTCATATCCCGAATTTCCCGGCGGAAATGATCGCTAGTTGCTCATAATCGGCCAGTGGCAATAACCTAAAGCACAGTGGAGCCTCTTCAAGCCACGTGCCGTCGGTCAACTGGTCCAAAGAATCAGTCTTCCGCGAGCTTCTCGAGAGTTCGCGACATACCAAAGTCGGCACGCTTAAAGAGGCTCTTTTTCTTTTTGTCGCCGACCGTCCCATTTCTTGGGACCAATGTCGCGTGTCGTAGCACCTCCAGTTCGCGTAGGTGCACCCCGAAAATCTCGCTAGAATAAACGCCGCTTATTTTCTGCCCACGTACTTTTTGCTCAAAGACGCGACTCATGCCCGATCAGAAACCTGCTGTCACGGTCCGCACTTGGACTAAGGACGATATTAATGCCCTGGCCGCCTGCGAGGCTGCCGCGTACCCGCACATCGCGCGGGAAAGTCTTTCGGATAGTCGAAAATTCCTGTTCCAGTTCGAGGCTTTTCCCGAAGGCCAATTTCTCGCCGAGGTCGATGGCCAAGTGATTGGCTTCTGCACGTCGTTGATCGTCCTGCTCGACGATACGGCCCCTTGGTACTCCTACGACGAAATCACCGGCGTTGGCACATTTAGCACACACGATCCCAGCGGCGACACCCTCTACGGCTCAGATATCGCCGTGCATCCCGACTTCCGTGGGCTTGGCATCGCGGACAAGCTGTACGTACATCGCAAGGGCTTGCTCGAGCGATTCAACTTGCGCCGGATGGTCGCTGGGGGACGGATTCCTGGCTATGTTCAATATGCAAAGAAGATGACCGCCCAGCAGTATGTCGAAGCCGTCGAACGTGGCGAGCTTGATGATGCGGCTCTGTCGGTCCATCTGAAAGCGGGCTACAAGGTGCGCGGGGTTCAGTACGCCTATCTGAACGATGCAGAGAGCATGAACTACGCCACGTTTCTCGAAATGGAAAACCCAGCGTTCGATTCCGCGAAGCGGTTGATTGCCGGTTCTCCGATCCGCAGTCCGGTGCGAAAAATCCGCGTCTGTGCCGCCCAGTATGAAATGCGGTCGATCGACACCTGGGAAGATTTTGAACGGCACGTACGATTTTTTGTGGAAACGGCCGATGAATACCATTGCCACTTCTTGCTCTTTCCCGAGCTCTTCACCGCCCAGCTTTTCAGTTTATTTCCCCCCGACTTGGATTCTCACATAGTGATTCATGAAGTTGCTCGCTACCACGACAAATACCTGGAACTTTTCAAAGACTGTGCCGCTGAGCATGGTCTGTACATCATTGCGGGATCAACTCCCGCTCCTGTCGACGGCGAATTGCGTAACGTCGCCCATTTATTCTCTCCCAACCGGAATGTCTACACGCAAGAGAAACTCCACATCACGCCCGTCGAGAAACACTACTACGACATTCGGCCCGGCGACAAACTCCGTGTCTTCAACACCCCGCTCGGCCGAATTGGCATTTTGATTTGCTACGACGTCGAGTTTCCTGAGTTGGCGCGGCTACAAGCGGAAAAGGGCATTGATGTTCTCTTCGTGCCGTTCGCTACCGACGAGCGCAAGAGTTATCACCGCGTTCGCTATTGCTCACAGGCCCGCGCGATCGAAAATGTGCTCTACGTGGTGCTGGCCGGCTGCGTTGGTAACCTGCCGCAAGTGAAAAGCTTCAAAGTCAATTACGGCCAAGCCGTGGTTTGCTCGCCGTGTGACGTGGCCTTCCCCAAAGATGGCATCTTGGCAGAGGCCGATCCCAATTGCGAGACAGTCTGCATCGCCGAACTCGATTTGAATGACTTGGCCATCCAACGCGACTTGGGAAGCGTCAAACCCTTGCAAGATCGTCGGAACGATTTGTATACGGTCCATTCCCACATTCCGGTGGAAGTGGTGAACGTAGAATAGCCCTGCGAAGTCAAACGAACGCCTGTACCAATTTTGCAAGCTAGACTATTGGCATGATCAGCGGTTCGCTCGATACGACTCATGACTCTCAACCAGCCGAACACCGTGCCTGGCCCATGCGGCTGTGGCTCGCCGCGCCGGATTGGTTATTTCGCGTATTGGGACTTGGCTTCTTTGGCATTTTTCTTTGGATCAGCGCCCAAAAATATTGGGACGGCACATTCTGGAATTTCGTCCCCTGGACCAATATCCCTGGTCGAGGCACTGTCCGCATGCCGTGGACGCCCATTCTGATCGATATTACATATTTGTTGATGGCGGCAAGTTTTGTGCTGCGGATCAATCCCAAGCAACGAGCTTCCGATGGTCGTGCCATCCTGATTACGCTTTTCACGGCTTTTGCACCCTTCATCTTTGTGATGTGGCTGCCGTGGGGATTGGGCCTGATCGACGAAAATTGGAAAACGTCGTATTACCAATTCCTGTGGCCAGATCAGATTCATTGGGTATCAGCCTTGATTGGCGGGCTGCTCATCACGCTGGGCAACGTGATCGACGTGTGGGGCTACTTCGTGCTCTGCCGCAGTTTTGGGATCGTGCCTGAAGCGCGGGAATTAAAAACCACGGGGCCTTACCGCTTCGTTCGCCACCCCGTTTATCTGGGCCAATTTTTAGCTCAGGGTGGGGTGTGGCTCTTCTTTGCACGCCGCCACGTGGTGTGGATTGGCTTGTACGTCGTGTTTGTCGCTTTGCAGCTTTACCGGTCAAAGCTGGAAGACCGCGCACTCGCGGCGGCCTTTGGAGAAGAGTACGAGGCATATCGCCGTCGCACGTTTTGGTTTGTTTAGCTCTTATCTTTGAGCTTGCGCTGCAGGTGAATCACCTGGGCGCGAATCTCTTCCATGTTGGGATTCAGCCGAAGCGCGCGGCGGAACGAATCCAGGGCCGAAATGGGATCGCCCAGTTGCAGATAAGCTTGCCCCATCGTTGAGGCTGCCAAGAAATGATAGCCGTTCACTTCCAAGGCCTGATGGCAATCGCGGGTCGTTGCGTCGTATTGACCTAGTTGAAAGAACGCTTTGGCTCGATAGTACCACGCTTGGGCCAGCCACGGGGTCTCGTCCAAGAGGGCGGTCGCCAATTGGGCAGCCCGCTCAAATTCACGGTCGTCGAGTTGTTCACCGATCGCCACGAGATGACGTTGATGCGTGGTCGTGCCGATCCGCAGCCAAACTTGCTGTATCGCATTTTCGGCCAGCGTGCGCACGCCGCGGTCTTTGTCGACCAAGGCCCGGCCGAGGACGTTGTTGCTGCGATAATCGGCCAACCGCCCGAGTGCCAGCACCGCACCGCGGCGAGAAGCAGGATCACAAGATGCAGCCACGCGCTCCAAACCGCCAACGGTGTAACTCGAGCCGATGCTGCGAATGAACGCCCCAACGTTCTGATCGACCAAATAACGCTCATAGTGATAGACTAAGAGCGGTCGTTGTGTGTAATCGTGGCTCATACTGGGCGTCATCCCGGGAGCAGGCAGAGATGTTCTTGCTCGTCACGAGTTAACAGTGATAATGCAAACGAATTCTCAACAGGCAGGAAGTCCGGAGAACCTTTCCATGAGTCTCCAGGGACGGCTCAAAGGAGAGTGTCATCACGAGCAGCAATTCTGCTGATGGTCAGTTCCTAGCTGCCCAATTCGTAGTGTAATTGACATTACCGAATTAACAATGAAATTTGTCACCGCATTTGCCGAAGCGCATAATTCAGATAGAAATTCATGCCTCCAGTGACCCACGCTTTGAATCCGACAAAAAACCCTTGCCAAAAATGCAATCGCATGCTGCGCTTTGGCCGTCAGATTTCCTGGCTGGCGGCCACCTGCTGGTGCATTGCTGGCAATTGGGTGGGAAATACCTCTCTCGTGGCCGACGACCAACTGGCAGCGGCACTCACCCGCCCCCTCACAGCCACGTGGCAAGGGCGAGAATTAGCAGCCGTTCTCGCCAGAATCGCTGCCACCCAGCATGTGGAGATTTGTCTCGACCGCCGTGTTGATCCTCAACAGACAATCGATGTTAAGATTCAAGATCTACCGCTCGCAGATGTTCTTAACAAACTGACCGAGTCAAGATCACTCGGCTGGGTGGAACTGGATAATTTCATTTATGTCGGTCCCAGCGACTCCGCGCGCGATCTGCCGACACTCACGGCAATTGCCAGGAACTCGCTTGCTAAAGTTTCCGCAAAAGACCGCAAGCCTTGGCTAACGGAATCCAGCGTCGCTTGGCCGCGACTAAGTGAACCTCGCGCCGTATTAAATGAATGGCTCATGTCGGCGGGGATCGAACTCGACAATCCCGAAGCGATTCCGCACGATCTTTGGAACGCCAAGGAACTGCCATCGATGTCGCTCATCGATCGCGTGGTGTTGCTGCTCGCGGGCTTCGATCAAACGTGCCAAATCTCGAACAACGGGAAGTCGTGCAAGATCGTGCCCATCGAACGGCCCGTGCTGCTCACCCGCGAATACCGTCCCGGCAACCAAATGCGCGAGTTCGTGCAACAGCTCCAAGACATTGCGGGGGTCAGCATCAACCGCAGCGGCAGCAACATCGCGGTCACGGGGCGAGTTGAGGATCACGAGCGCATTAAGCAACTGCTTGAGGGTAACACTCCCCCGAAAAAAGAGTTGCCAAAACCCAAGGGCCGAAGATCCGCGCAAGTCTTCAGCTTGCGATTAGAAAATCAACCCGTGGGAAAAGTGATCGCTCAACTCGCCGCGCAGTTGGGGCTGGAAGTGGTTTGGAATTCAGCACTGAGTGCTGACTTGCAAACGAAACTCGTTTCGTGTGATGTGGTCGACGGCGATTTGCCGACGCTACTCGGCGCGATCCTATCGCCGGTGGGGCTCGCCTTTGAACTCAACGAAAAGCGGCTGGAAATCTTGCCTGCGAATTAGGTTCGCAAGATTTGATCGACTCGCGACTTCAATTCCGATTCGATTTTGCCCTTAAACATCATCGCTGCAAAGGGAATATCGGCGTTGACGACAACCTTGTCGTTTTCAACGCCCATCGTGCCGTCGAAGCGCATCCCCATCGTCTTGAAGCCAAACGACAGGATATTTCCAGCCCATGACTGGGTCAAATCTTTGACCTGATCGCCAAATTGGCTTTGATAGAATTCTGCCTTGTTTTCCAAACGCCGCTTGGCTTCCTCTGCAGTCAACGCGTGAGGAATCGACATATTAATTTTGGGCACGATATCTTCCTAACGAAGTGGTACTTGGTTCGAGGACTGTCGCAAAGCGATGATCCTAAAAGATACGCAAATCGAGGAAAACGTGCAAACCAAGGGCTAGCAGCCTATTGTTCGTCGTCGTATTCCGTACGATCGTGGCCGTGCCAAAGCGGCAGGCCTGTCCGCACGCGGTCGGCCAGCACGCTTAATTTTTCGCGCGTGCCGGGCATGGCTCCGGTGGGATGAAATCGATTTTCTTCAATTTCAGCGGGCTCGTAATCCCAATCCCCATCTTTGATGGCATCCAAAATCGACTTAAGCACGGCTTGATTCCCCCAAACGCGCAAACAACGAATGCCCAAAAAAAAACACTTCATCCTAAGATCGCTGCGAGATACCCCGCCTGGGTTCTGGCTGCGATCACCAGTGCCACTCAAGTTGACTTGCCGACTAATCGTCAATAAACCAAAGTTCACATCCGCGAGTATCGCTGATTTTCGGGTCGAGTCAAGCAAATTCCCTAGTTCAAAGTTGTTAAAACTGTTTGGTAAATTTCACCGCAACAATTGAGTTTGCTTAGCTCGCTTTGCAACAGTTTGACCAACTCGGTATCTATTCGCGCCAAACGATTGCCGCCGCATGCCGCGCCACGCACGGCAACGACATCCACCGGCAAATCGGCAAGTTGCGTGAAGTCTGCGGCTCGCAAATTTCCGGCAATGACGGTGGTCATGCCCCCCAGGCGAGCGATATGCATGAGGCGTGCAACTTCCGTGCGCGAAAATATTTGCAAGCTCGATGCACTTTTCTTTTCAAATGTATCAATCAGCAAGTATTGACAACCAACTTCTCGGGCAAGTTGCAACACCTCGTCCGGGTGCGGTGCGCAGGCGGCTTGCCAATCCGCATAAATGACGGCGGCAAGCTGCTTACCGGCATGATTGACAGCTTGAAACGCCTCGCACCAAAGAGAAGTCCAATCGTTGCATTTCGTGCAGTTACTGAGACCAAGTTTCACAACTTGAACTTCTGGAACCGACAGCAACTGCTGTGCCTGTGATTGATTCCACTCTTTGAGTTCACCCAAAGCCGCGGAAAGAGAACAACGGCCATCAACGACTTGGGCAACCCGCCGCGCCACGTCGACCGACACGGCACCGAGGGCACCAACATGTGGCTCTTTGCAATCGATCCAGTCCGCCCCACCGGCCAGCGCATCCGC
Source organism: Bythopirellula sp. (assembly GCF_041737835.1). Classification (NCBI taxonomy): domain Bacteria; kingdom Pseudomonadati; phylum Planctomycetota; class Planctomycetia; order Pirellulales; family Lacipirellulaceae; genus Bythopirellula; species Bythopirellula sp. The sequence continues at coordinate 517,564 of NZ_JBGSQY010000040.1, forward strand.
CGCTTCCTGCTCATCGCGCACGCTCACCAATAATCGCAAGCGCTCTGGAGAACTCATGACGCTTGACCCGCGACTTCACGAGAGACTTCGCTCAGCCGCCGATTGAGCCGGCGAATCACTTCGTTGGTTAATGGTTCACACCACGTGCCGCGAATCGACACATAGCCTTCGCACCATTTGCCGAGAGCGGGCTTCACTTCCAGCCGCATCCAGTCGGTTTCTCTTTGAGAAAGTCGCGCGACCAAGTTGACGGTCTCTTCACGGTCTTCGGCCACACCAGGCAGATGCGCGGGGCCTTGTCCTAAAAAGAACGCCTCCACAATCTGCACCGGCACCGCAATCGGCTTTCCAGCGCGCAAATAAAACAAGACATGCCCATCGGAATAAGCCACACGCGGCCGCAGGATTTGTCGCACCACAATCGCGATCAAACAGGCCCCCACGAGTGCCCCGGCGATGCCGAATATTCTCAAACCCGCAGAAGTTGTCGTTGCAGCCAGAATCGCCGACGCTGCGCACAGAATCACGCCAGGGATTGTCCCAACGACAAGGATGCGGCGATTCGAACGGAGCCAAATTTCAGTCATGGATCGGAAAGCAACACAAAATAAAAGCACTCTGAATCAGTTGAGTTTATCTTTGCATCATCGCTCGTGATAGCGCCTTATGTTTTCGCGCAGAATCGCCCAAATAGCGGTGGACACGTTTTGCCAAGCTGTTTAGTCTGGCAAAATCCATGGGTGGACCACTGATTTTCCACGGTGCGATGAACCGAAAGCAGCAAAAATGACCGCTAACGAGCAAACCAGTTCCGGCCGCGGGGTCGTATGGGCCCTCCTGGCCATCATAGGCATCTATATTGCCACGGCTGTGGCAGGGTATCCGCAATACGCCACACAACTTGCTTCGGCCCATCACGAAAAACACGCGGGAGAGCAGCATGCTGCCCCCGAGCAGGCCAACGTGGAACACGTCGCCACGGCCCCTCCCTATTGGACCATCACCCCGTTCGTTCTGCTTTTGGGCGCGATTGCCGTCTTCCCATTGATGCACAAGACCGAGCATTGGTGGGAAAGCAACCTACACCGCTTTTACGTCGCCGCCGGCTTGGGCCTGATCACGCTCGGCTACTATGCGTTTCTGCATCGGGCCCCCGTCGATGTTCATTGGCCCGCCCACTCGGTGGTGAATGCCGCCGAGTCTGGCGTGCAGACGGGGTTTGTCTCGGCCATTCTAAAAAACGCGATTCTTTCTGAGTTCATTCCGTTTATCGTTCTGCTGTTTAGTCTGTACACTATCGCCGGAGGCATCCGCATCGAAGGGGATCTACGTGCCGATCCCGTCACCAACGCCGCCATCATGTTCGTCGGCGGACTACTGGCGAGTCTCATCGGCACAACCGGCGCCGCCATGTTGCTTGTGCGGCTCTTGTTAGAAACGAACCGTGAGCGCAAGCATGTGGCTCACACTGTCATTTTCTTCATCTTCATCGTTTGCAACTGCGGCGGCTGCTTGCTGCCCATCGGCGATCCGCCGTTGTTTCTTGGCTATCTGCAAGGTGTTGAGTTTCTCTGGACACTCAACCTGTGGCCATCCTGGCTGACTGTGAACGGCTTGCTACTGATCGTGTATGTCATCATGGATCGCTTTTTCTTTTATTCCAAAGAAACGATCCGCGACATCGAACGCGACATCGAGCAAACTCGCAAACTGCGAATCAGCGGCCTCAAGATTAACGGCCCGCTCCTTGTCGGCGTGGTCATCGCGGTGGCGCTGCTCGACCCCAACAAGGCCTTTCCCGGCACACAGTGGCATGCCTGGATGTACTTGCGCGAAATCGTGCAGCTGACCCTGGTTGCGATTTCGCTCTACTTCGGGCAAAAGTCGGTTCGCATCGCCAACGATTTTAATTTTGGTGCGATCATCGAAGTCGCGGCCCTTTTCATCGGTATCTTTATCTGCATGCAGCCAGCCCTGCAAATCCTCAGCGAGCAGGGGGCTTGGATCGCTTCCAAGCTCAGCCCTGGCGGCTACTTCTGGGCCACGGGCATACTTTCTTCGTTCCTCGATAACGCCCCCACGTATTTGGTCTTCTTCCAAACGGCGCAAGTCCCCGGCGTGGGTGGCCCCACCGCGGGCGTGCCCGAAACGATTCTCATTTCTATCAGCCTCGGCGCGGTTTTCATGGGCGCGATGACCTACATCGGCAACGGTCCCAACTTCATGGTCAAAGCCATCGCCGAGAAATCCAACGTCAAGATGCCGAGTTTCTTTGGCTACATGGCTTACAGTTGTCTGATCCTGTTACCCATTCTGATCTACAACCAATGGCAGAATTTTGACCACGGCGAGCCGACCACTCCGCCTGCGGTCGTCGAACCCGTTGAGCAAACACCACAATAAAACGCGGCTTGTGAAATCCGTGTTAAATCGCGTAAGATAAGGCACCGTGCCGGTCGCTCTGTGCAGTTGCTTGGGCTCGGTCTTGATCCGCTCCCATCCTGCTTGCTTGACTTCTCACCCGTGCCTTCACCGATCATTACAGACCCGCAAGCTCTCGAGCAGCTTTGCGAACGACTTCAATCGGCGTCGATCATCGGCATCGACACCGAATTCGTTTCCGAAGACACCTTCCATCCGCAGCTCTGCCTCGTGCAGGTGGCGACGGAACATGATTTGGCCGCGATCGATCCCTTGGCACTCGCCAATCTCGATCCGTTCTGGAAGGTGATGACGGCTGGCGATCACATCACCGTATTGCACGCGGGGCGTGAGGAACTCAATTTCTTTCTCCGCTCGCCCGTCGCGGCACTACCAAAACATATTTACGACGTGCAAATCGCCGCAGGCTTTTGCAGCAACGAATTCCCGTCGTCCTACAGTTCTGTGGTGAGCAAATTCCTCGGCCATCAGCCCGCCAAGGGGGAACAACGTACCGACTGGCGTCGCCGGCCGCTCTCGAGCGCGCAAGTTAATTACGCACTGGAAGATGTTCGCTATTTGCTGCCGCTCCATAAGAAGCTCACGCAGATCCTTAAGAATCTCAACCGCGATGAATGGCTCGATGCCGAGATGCGATTGTGGCAGGACGAAATCGTCGCCGCGAACAGCCGTAGAGATTGGCGGCGCGTTTCGGGGATCGGCAAGCTCAGCCCGCGCAATCTGGCCATCGTCCGCGAATTGTGGAATTGGCGCCAGGCCGAGGCCCAACGGCGCAATCAGCCCGCCAAGCGAATTCTTCGCGATGACTTGCTCGTGGAAATCGCCAAACGCAAAATTGATTCCCCCGATCAAATCATGGCTATTCGCGGCATGGACCGTGGGGGAGCGAAACGCAAAGCTCAAGACCTCGCTGACTGCGTGACGCGTGGCTTGGAAGGCCCGGTTGAAAAGCTTTCCCGGGGATCGCGTAGTGACGAGCTACCGCCGCAGCTCAATTTGCTCGGCCAGTTTCTCGCACCCGCATTGGGCACGATTTGCCGCCGCGCAGAAATTGCCACGAGCATGGTCGGCACGGCCACCGATGTTCGCGAATTGATTGCCTACCGCATGGGCGTCGGCGGCGATACCATTCCGGTGCTCGCCGAAGGCTGGCGGGCTCAACTCGTCGGCAACGTGATCGACGACCTCTTGGCCGGCACACGTTCGATTCGCATCGCGAATGCGCTCGCCGACGATCCGCTCGTCTTCGAGAAGGTTGAACCTCACAAACCTAGCTAGACAACCACGCTAAACCGCAAGCGACTATCGGGTGCCCACGGCACTGGGATCGTTGGAATAGGCCGTCTCGCCATCTTCCCAGCGATAGTCGTCCTGATAGAACTTGGTCGTTTCTTCGGCGGCTAGCTTGATGTCCAGATCCTGGCAGGAAACTTCCGCACGGAAAACATGCGTCCCCGGCTGCGTGGCCACGGCACGAATCTTCAGCACCAATTCCTCGCCTGCTGGCAACGTGTTGATCGGATGAATGCTCACCCGGCCGTCACGCACGGAGAATTGAGCTCCTTCGACCGCGTTGGGATCGATGCCCGCCGAGAACAAGCCGACCACACCCACGTTTTGGGCATCAATGCTGCCCCGATTGCGAATGCGAATCTCGTAGATCGCCGTTTCGCCAACAGGCACGGGACCTTTCGGATCGCTCACCGTCAGTTTCAAATCCGCGACGGCGATCACGTTGGTTTCGATTTCTTTGGAACTCTTGAGATCACCGCTCACTGTTTGAGCGGAAACTTCAAAACGGTTCGTGCCGGGGCGGTCGATCTGGCAGCACATCTGCACAAACTCAGCTTCGCCCGCGGGAACACCCTCGGGAATCTGCCAACTGATCACGCCGTTTTGCGTATCGAGTTTGTAACCTTCGCTCGCAGAAACCAGCTTAGCTCCTTCGGGAAGTTTGACCCGCATCGCGACCGGTTCGGTGCCTGCGGTTCCTGTGTTACGCACTCGGAAAAAGTACGAAGCTTCGGTCCCCGTGTACTTTTCTTGGGGACCACGCCAATCAAGTTCCAATTCCGGCTTGCGGCAGAGCACTTTGCGAATCGCTTCGGAGTGCAATCCGCCAGCTCCAGTGGCCGAGGCCTTCATCACCAAGTCACCCGCTTCGCGAGCGGTTAGTTCGAGTTCAATTTCCTTGCTGGCACCCGCTTCCAAAATGCCAACCGTGTGCGAGCTCGCCGAATCTTCGTCGCCACCCGGTGGCACAAGTTTGATCACAACATTCTCCGCCACACCGGTCCCCGGATTACGCAGCGAAAGTTGGAACCGCTGAGCTTTATTGAACAAAACTTCCTGCGGGCCCGAAATCTTCATTTCGAGCTTGGGTTCTTGGACTTCAACCATGGCTTGTGATGCCACCGCAGCTTGGGTCCATTCGACCGATAGGTGCAGCGGTTTGCCGCTACGCGGAATCAACCGCACCGAGAGTGACTGTGCCGAGCGGCCCGAAAGTTCCTGCAGTTGCCACTTCAACGTTCCCGCGCCATCGGCTTCGATTCGCTCGACCACACCGCTTGTGGTCATCACGTCGACCACTTCAGCCCATTCAGGAATACGAATTTCAGCCGCCAAGGTACGTGCCGTCGCTTCGCTGGAATTTTCCAAAGTCACGCGGTAAGTGGCTTCGCGGCCGACGAGAATCTGCCGCGGGCCTTCCACGCGCGAAACGATCACGGGTTGCTTGGTGTTGAGCAACATCTCGCCGCCTGCGGTCAACATACCACCACGGGCGCTGTTGCTGCGTGGCACGGCCGGTTGGCGTGGTGCGACATAATCTTGTGTGGGACTCGCAAATCCGTTCTCGGCCTGTTCTTCAAAGGGTTCGGATAACGATTCCTTTGGCTCAGCAACTTCGCCGGTGCTTGGATCCAAGCTTTCCAACTGCTGCCGCAAATCGTTCATCGCTTCGGAGCGACCGCTATCACTGCCCGAGTTGGCTTTGTTGATCAATGCCTGACGGAGATCGAAATTCTGCGTGTCGGCCGATGGTTGACTCTTGTTGCCACGAGGCAACGGTTCAATCGGTGCCGCATCGCCCAATTCTTGCTGCTCGACGGCGAGCAGATCATCGAGTGCGTCTTGAAGTTCGTTCTCGCGAGTCGTCGCCGGAGATCTTCTGGGCGAACCATTGGCCGCTGTTGTGATTCGTTTGGCCGGCGCACCGCGACGAGCCGACGTATCAAACACTTCATCGCCCAATTCAAAATCGTCAACAGCCACTTCCTGCTGTTCGTTGCTGCCTCGATCGAAGAAGATGCCCTTGGGCAGCAAATCGCCAGGCTGAGTGCGTGGGGGAGCGGTCCGCGCCACGCGCTGCGGCGATTGGTTACCGCCGCGGTTGCCGGAAGATTGTTGGTTGTTGGCATAAGCCTCCTCTTCGTCGGGAGTCTTATCGCCCAAAAAAGCGTTCTTGATCTGGCCCAATCTCGAGGCCAGCGATGTGCCGCCCGGCTTGCGATAGCCGTTCGTCTGCGCCGAGCTTTCGCAAGCCATCACAGCCACAAGGGCCACCACAACCAATCCGTTGATCCATCCGCGAGCCATAATCGCAATCCCTGCCGAGGAGTTAGGACGTACTTTAGTTCGTCTCGGAATTTATCGGCCGTGACGCCTGGGAAAGATAAACCGAAATCCAAAAGAATTCCGGTCAAACAAGCTGGGAAAAATGACAAGAATAGGTCGCCGTCTTTGAGCGGGTTTCTGCGTCGGGTGCCACAGCTGGCTTGCCCAGCAGTGCATGAATTGCATTGAAAGAAAAGTTACTCCGTAGCAGCTGAGAAACTCAGACAAATGCTAGCAGCAACCCGGTCCCGTAGACTTCGTCACTTCAAATCCCAAATCGCGAATCATCTGATAATCCGCTTCGGGGAGTTGGCCCTTGGTGGTGAGATAATCCCCTACGAAGATCGAGTTCGCGGCGTAGAGGCCCAAGGCCTGCATGCTGCGGAGTTGAAGTTCCCGGCCACCGGCGATGCGGAGCTCGCGATCGGGGTTCACCAGCCGAAACATGGCCAGCACTTTTAAGCAGTAGTTCGGCGTGAGCTCATGCTTGCCCGAGAGTGGCGTGCCGTCGATCGGGTTCAAGAAGTTGACGGGGATCGACTCGACGCCAAGCTCGCGTAGCTCGAGTGCCATATCGACCACGTCGCGCGGGGCTTCCCCCATGCCGATGATTCCGCCCGAGCAAAGTTCCATCCCCGCGCTCCGCACAGCCTTGAGCGTGTCGACACGATCTTGATATGTGTGCGTCGAGCAGATCTCGCTGTAGAACTCACTCCCCGTGTTGAGGTTGTGGTTCACCTTGTCGACGCCACATGCCTTCAGCCGATCCGCTTGTTCCTGCGTCAACAATCCTAAACACGCACAGATTTCGAGGTTGTACTGTTCTTTGATTTCGGGAACCAAAGTTTCGACCGCCTTCATCTCGCGCTCGTTGGGCCCGCGGGCCGAGATCACGATGCAGTAGGTTTTGGCATCACGCTCCGCCGCGGCCTTGGCCCCGGCGAGAAGTTGCTCGCGATTGAGCAAATTGTAGCGGGGGATCTCGGCGTCCGAAATTTTCGATTGCGAGCAGTAGCTGCAATCTTCGGGGCACAATCCGCTTTTGGCGTTCATCAAAAAATAAAGCTGAACGCTCTTGCCAAAATAACGCTGCCGCACGCGATAGGCCGCGTGCATCAGGTCGAGAATCTCATCATCGGGACAAGCCAAAACCTCAGCAGCTTCCTCGGGGGTGACTTTGCCGCCATCGAGCACCCGCATTGCCAAGGCTTGCCAGCGGCTCGCGGTCTTCGATTCGACGGCAGTTTCAGATTGTTCGGCAAGCGTGGCGTTCGTCATGGTGAGGCTAAATTGGGGGTTAAAAAACGGGCAAAAACTTCATCCTAGTATGAGCAACTCTCTTGATTTCACAAGGCCAGAGCCATTAGCCGGCATTGCCCCGATACCGGTCCTGCCCAAAGCCAGCTTGGCATACAGCACGCAAACCGCCAGAATGAGGCCATGGGATATCACCTCGTCCGTTACAGTCTGCTCGGCCACGTGGGCCGCTTTGTTGCCGTCGACGCCACACGCTATCCGCGAAATGCGCGTGTGATTGTCCGCAGCGCCCGCGGGCTGGAAATCGGCGAAATCCTCGCCGTGCCCGAACCCACCGAGCAGCTTCTCGAAACCGACGGCCAAATCTTGCGGCGGGTGACGGTCGAAGACGATCTGCTCGCCGCCCGGCTCGAAAAGCACCGCCACGAAGCCTATCACGCGTGTTGCGATTTGCTCACCGAGGCGCAAATCCCGGCTGTGCTGGTCGACGTCGAGCACCTGTTCGATGGCCAGGGGTTATTCTTTTATTTCTTGGGGGAAGTTCCGCAATCAACCGCCCCGGTGATGCAGCAACTGGCCGACCTGTACGAAGCGAAGGTCGAGTTTCGCAAATTCGCCGACACGCTCACCGAAGGCTGCGGCCCCGGTTGCGGCACCGAAGAAGCCAAAGGGCAGGGGGGCTGCGCGAGTTGCACGTCCTGCGCGGTGGCGAGTGCGTGTGGGACGAAGAAATAGTCTCACGCAGAGGCG